>DASPTH010000086.1:0-4077 GCA_035623515.1 Acidimicrobiia bacterium | reverse complement strand
TCGGCTGACCGGCCTTCAACTCGTCGTACGCGCGAAAACCCGGGATCGTTCCGCCCACCGCGAACCGGCCCTCCGCCGGGAATCCGATCTCGTCGGCGGCGGCCACCGCGTGCTCGGCGAAGCGGGCGTCGGCGACGAAGACCTTGGCCTCGCAGTCCTGCACGATGTACGCGATCTCGGGGCCGACGAGGTGCCAGTTGATCGGGACGAGGTAGAAGCCCGCCTGCGTGACCGCGAGGTAGAGCTCGAAGACCTCGACGCGGTTCGGGAGCAGCATCGCGATGGCGTCACCCGGAACGAGTCCCATGGCGCGGAGCCCGTGCACGAGCTGGTTGCACGAGGCGAGCAGCTCGCCCGCCCGCACGGAGCCCTCGTCGGGATCGACGAGGGCGAGATGGTCGGGCCGGGCTTCGGCGATCTTCCAGAAGCCCTGCGGCGCGTCGGTGGCAGCGTCGGTCGACGTGGTCATGGATGCCTCCTTCAGCGGCGCAGCCTACGCAGCGGCGCCGTGCACGGTGCCGCCGTGGCCTGCGTGGGACACGTGCCCCGCGTGCCGTGCCGTGAGCCCCAACCAGGCCGAGCTGCTCGTGACGACGGCGTCGCAGCAACCGACTAACGGGCGCGCGCCTCGGCTTCGGTGATCGCCCACGCCGCGTTCACCAGCCCGATGTGGCTGAAGGCCTGCGGGAAGTTGCCGAGGAGCTCGCCGGTGGTGCTGTCGACCTCCTCGGCGAGCAGGCCGACGTCGTTGACGTAGGCGATGGCCCGCTCGAACACCTCGCGCGCGCGGGGGATGTCGTCGGCGAGCGCAAGCGCGTGCGCGAGCCAGAACGTGCACAGGAGGAACGATCCCTCCTCACCCTCGAGCCCGTCGTGCGCGCGGTATCGGTACACGAGACCGCGCTCGTCGACCAGCCGCTCCGCGATCGCGTCGATGGTCGCCAGCATGTGCGGGTCGTGCGCAGGGAGGAAGCCGACGATCGGCATCATCAAGTTCGACGCGTCGAGGTCGTCCGACCCGAAGAACTGCGTGAACGCGCCCACTTCGTCGTTCCATCCCTTCGTGAGGATGGCATTGGCGACCGCCTCGCGCTCGCGCTGCCACGACTCGACGCGGTCGGACGCGTGCAACCGGTCGGCGAGCGCGATCGCCCGGTCGAGCGCGACCCAGCACATGAGCTTCGAGTAGAGGAAGTCGCGCGGCTCGCCGCGGACCTCCCAGATGCCCTGGTCCTGCTCGTGCCACCGCGTGGCCGCGGTGTCGGCGAGATCGACGAGGAACCCGTGCACGGGAACGTTGAGCGCGTCGAGCTGCTCGGGGAGCCGGTAGGCGGCATCGAGGAGCTCCCCGTACACGTCGAGCTGGCGCTGGGTCCACGCCCCGTTCCCGACGCGCACCGGCGCGCTGCCACGCCACCCCTTCAGCTGGGGCAGCTCGCGTTCGCTGAGGTCGCGCTCGCCGCCGACGCCGAACATGATCTGCAGGTCGAAACCCCGCCGTACCAGCGACGCCGCCGAGCACGCCATGAACTCGAAGAAGCGGCCCGCTTCGTCGGGGCACGCCGCCACCCACAGCGCCTGCAGCGTGAAGCTCGCGTCGCGGACCCACGCGTAGCGGTAGTCCCAGTTGCGCGCGCCGCCGGGTGTCTCCGGGAGTGACGTGGTGGGCGCCGCGCAGATGGCGCCGGTCGGGTAGTAGGTGAGCGCGTAGAGCACGCGGCCGCTGTGGTGCACGAGGTCGCGCCACGGGCCCTCGTAGGCCTGGTGCAGCTCCGACCACGTGTGCCACGCCGCGGCCGTGTCGTCGAACCGCTCGGCGATCGCGTCGCTCGGCCACAAGGCGGGTTCGGGTTCGGAGGTGCTCGCGTGGCTCAGGGCGAACCGCACGATCTCGCCGCGGCGCACCGTGAACCGCGCGGAGCCACCGAAGTCGTCGATGTCGAGGACGACCGGGCACGACAGCGCGAGGAGCTCGGCACCGCCGCGCGCGGTCACGCCACCGTCGACCGTCATGAGCAGCGGGTAGACGAGCCCGTATTCGGGGCGCGGCGCGTACACGAGCTCGACCTCGACCTCGCCCTCGATGCCCTCGACCTGGCGCAGCAGCACGCCCGGCGCGCCGGCGCCGAGCTCGTGCCCGCGTTCGTTCCGTCCCACCGCCAGCGCGTCGAGCAGGGTGACCACCCCCGACGGCGTGCGGAACGTCGTCTCCACGAGCATGGTGTCGCCGCGGTACCGGCGCTCGACCTCGTAGCCGGCGGTGGGTCGGATCGACCACGAACCGGCGTCCTCGTCGAGGATGCGGGCGAAGATCGCGGGACTGTCGAAGCGGGGGAAGCACAGCCAGTCGATCGAGCCGTCGCGGCTCACCAGGGCGGCGGTGTGGCAGTCCGAGAGCAGTGCGTAGTCGGCGATCGGCGGCTGGCTCAAGCAGCAGAACTCTAGGATCCTGGTCATGCCGGGGGACTTGCTCGTGCGGGGAGGGACGCTCGTCGACGGTACGGGCGCCGTGCCGGTACGGGCCGACGTCAGGGTCCGGGACGGGATCGTCGTGGAGGTCGCGCCCGGTCTCGAGGCAGGTGACGAGGCGGTGGTCGACGCCCGCGGCGCGTTCGTGGCGCCCGGGTTCATCGACTGCCACACGCACTACGACCCGTCGCTCTGGTGGGATCCGCTCGTGGACCCGATGCCCCAGCACGGGGTCACGACGGTCGTCACCGGCAACTGCTCGCTGTCGCTGATGCCGGTACGCGCCGACCAGCGCGCACGCGCGGCCGACGTGTTCGGGTTCATCGAGGACATCCCCGTCGACGCGTTCGCGACCGGTATCCCGTGGAGCTGGGAGTCGTACGCCGAGTGGCGCGACGCGCTGGCCGCGCAGGCGACCGCGGTACACGTCGCCGCGCTCATCGGTCACTCGAACCTGCGCGTCTTCGTGATGGGGGACGACGCGTGGGACCGCGCCGCCACCGCCGGCGAGCGGGCACAGCTCGCGAGCGTCCTTGCCGACTGCCTCGCTGCGGGCGCGCTCGGGCTGTCGACCTCGTTCGTCGACACCGACCGCCACGGTCGCGCGGTGCCGAGCCGACGCGCCGACGAAGCCGAGTTCGCTGCGCTCGTCGAGGTGCTCGCCGACGCGCCCGGCGGGCCGCGCGTCCTCGAGTTCCTGCCGTGGATCAAGGAGATCGACCGCCAGCTCGACGACATCGAGCGCGTGGCCCGCTGGTGCGCCGGGCGCGGCGTACCGTGCACGTGGAACCAGCTCGCGCAGAACAGCCGCGACCCCAGCCGCGCCGAGCGTGTCGTCGAGCAGGCCCACCGCCTCCACGACGAGGGCTGCCGCGTGTACGCGCAGGTATCCCCTCGCCCGTTCAACATCAACGTGAGCTTCGACCAGACGCCGGCGTTCGTCGCGGTGCCGGCGTGGAACGCGCTGATCCAGCTCGCGCCCGCCGAGAAGCGCGCCACGCTCGCCGACGAGTCCTGGCGCGAACTCGCGCGCGCCGACTGGGACCGGGTCGGCAGCGGGTTCACGATCTTCCCCGTGAACGGGCTCGAGCGCGTGCGCCTCACGTCGGTGCGGCCGGAGGACGAGAAGTTCCTCGACGCGACCTTCGCCGACGTCGTGGCCGCGCGTGGCGGTCACCCGTCGGACGTGCTCGCCGACTGGGTGCTCGAGCACGACCTCGCGCCGGGCATGTTCGCCGAGTCGCTGTCGAACAACGACGGGCCGAAGGTCGCGGCGCTCGTCGCCGATCCCACCACGGTGGTCGGCGCCAGCGACGCCGGCGCGCACCTCCAGATGATGTGCGGCGCGGGCGACACCACGTTGCTGCTCACCGAGCACGTCCGCGACGGCGGGTACCTCTCGGTCGAGGCCGCGGTCCACGAGCTCACCGGCCGTCTCGCCGACGTCTTCGGCATCGCCGACCGCGGTGTGATCGAGCCCGGCGCGGTCGGCGACGCGGTCGTGTTCGCGCTCGACGAGCTCGACTACGCGCACGACGGCTTCGTCCACGACCTCCCCGGTGGCGGACCGCGTCTCACGCGGCCACCCGGTGGGTATCGCGCCACCGT
>DASPTH010000078.1:0-10654 GCA_035623515.1 Acidimicrobiia bacterium | reverse complement strand
GCGGTGGCTCACCCAGCACTTCGCCGCCCAGCTCTTCCAGCTCGGCCGGCTGCAGTTCAACCTCGACGGCTGGCACTACGCGCCCCAGCTCGCCGCGCTCGCGCCGCCGGGGAACGCGCTCGGCATCCACATCCGCGAGATGGGCCCGCTCGACCCGGTGGCGTGCGACGCGTCGTTCGCGGCCGCACGCGCGTTCTTCGGCCGCCACTTCGCGACGGACGGGTTCCGGGTCGCCGTGTGCACGTCGTGGCTGCTCGACGAGCAACTCTCCGAGTACCTGCCCTCCGACAGCAACATCGTGCGTTTCCGGCGCCGCTTCCACATGCTGCCCGGCGCGCAACCCGGGAACGACGACGTGCTGCGGTTCGTGTTCGACGAACGGGACCCGGTCGCCGACGCGGTGCCGGCCCGCACCACGCTCGAGCGTGCCGTCGCCGACCACCTCCGCGCCGGAGGCGAGTGGTACGTGCGCACCGGCTGGGTCGAGCTGTAACTCCCGCCGTCAGGGGGACGACGCGAGCAGCCCGTGGCGGTCCGCGAACTCCTCGCGCAACATGGCCACCGTCACGATGTCGTGGAACTCGCCCTGCGTGAAGAGGGCGCGCCGCCGTCGGCCCTCGACGACGAACCCGAGCTTCTCGTGCAGGGCGAGCGATGCGTCGTTGAACGCGTAGATCTCCGTCTCGCACCGTTGGTACCGCAGCTCGCCGAAGTAGAAGCGCAGCAGCAGGACGATGGCCTCGCTCCCGATGCCGCGCCGCCGGAACGGCGGGAACAGCGCGATCCCGTACGAGAAGCGACCATGACGCCGGTTGGCGCGGTTGACGCTGACACTGCCGGCGACGGCCCCCTCGGCCGACTCGAGCACGAGGAAGGCCGTGTCGTCTTCCCGCGGGCGGGTGAGGAGGTCGTCGAGCCACCGGCGCGACTGCTCAGCGGTGCGGGGCAGGTTCGTCTCGCCCGCCAGCCGGTCGCCGTCACTGTCGGCGAACGCGACGAACGCATCGAGGTCGTCGAGACGCGGCTCGCGCAGGCGCACGAGCTTCCCGGCGAGCTCGTCGAGCTGCCAGCCGTCCACCACCTCGGGAGCATCGCGCCCCTCCGGGAACGCGTGCCGCGGGATTTCGTGCGGCGTGCCTCGGACGCCGGAGTCGGACGGAGGCGTCAGACCGCGGGCGCGGTGCGGCGGGCGCGGCGCGCGAGCATGCGCTTGGCTGCGAGGTTCAACCGCTCCATGTGGGTCAGGAGCCGCTCGCGCGCCTGTAACGCGTTCGCCTTCAGGTTCTGGAGCTGCTCGATGCGCCAGTGGTTGAAGATCACGGGCACGAGGATCTTGTCGTGGTACGACGCGAAGTCGTACACACCCGCGTCCGCGATGGCGCGCGCGTGGCGGGCGAAGTCGGGGATCCCGGTGCCGGGCATCTCGAAGTGCCGCACCTGCCGGTCGATCGCGGCCACCATCGTGGAGGGGTCGATCTCGAGCGCGGCAGCGACGAGGTCGCGGTAGAAGAGGTGGTGCAGGTTCTCGTCGGCCGCGACCCGGCTCATGATCGCCTGACCGGCGGGATCGTTGAGCAGCTTGCCGGTGTTGCGGTGTGCGAGGCGCGTGGCGAGCTCCTGGAGCGCGACGTACACGATCCCTTCGGCGACGCCGGGCGGCTCGGGAACGATGCCGCGCGACAACTGCTCCATGCGGGCCCGCTCGAGCGCGCGCAGGTCGACCGCGCGCGAGACCGTGAGGTAGTCGCGGATCACGATCGAGTGCCGGCCCTCCTCGGCCGTCCACCGCCGGTTCCACTCACCCCACACACCCTGGGTGCCGAGGTGCAGCGCGACGGTGCGGAAGTAGTGCGGGAGGTTGTCCTCGGTGAGCAGGTTGACGATCAGCGCGCTCTGCACCGCGGGCGGTACCTCGGCCACGTCGGGATCGAAGGCCTCGCCCTCCGCGAAGTCGCGCCCCCTGCTCCAGGGCACCATCTCGTGCGGAAACCATTCCCTGGACGACGCGAGGTGGCGCTCGAGCAGCCGGGCGCCCGTGGGCTCCAGCTCGGCGAGCAGCGCCTGGTCCCTCACAACCGCCAACCGTACCCCGCGACGGCGGCGGCGCTGCATGCGCGGTGGGGTTACCACGCGGTAGCGAGAGCCTCTACCTTTGCGCCGTGCTGGTGCACCTCGTCGACGGCACGTACGAGCTCTTCCGCCACCACTTCGGCGTGCCGTCGCACCTCGATGCCGACGGCACCGAAGTGGCCGCGGCGCGCGGCGTCGTCGGGTCCGTGCTCGGCATGCTCGAGCAGGGTGCCACCCACGTCGGCGTCGCGACCGACCAGGTGATCGAGTCGTTCCGCAACGACCTGTGGCCCGGCTACAAGACGAGCGCGGGCGTCCCGCCCGAGCTGCTCGCCCAGTTCCCGATCGTCGAGGACGGCCTCGCGGCGCTCGGCGTCGCGCTCTGGCCGATGCTCGAGCTCGAGGCCGACGACGCGATGGCCTCCGCGGCCGCCGTCGCCCGCACCGACCCGCGCGTCGAGCGCGTCCTGCTCTGCACGCCCGACAAGGACCTCGGCCAGTGCGTCGTCGACCCGGTCGTCGCGCAGT
This sequence comes from Acidimicrobiia bacterium, assembly GCA_035623515.1. GTDB lineage: Bacteria > Actinomycetota > Acidimicrobiia > IMCC26256 > DASPTH01 > DASPTH01. The sequence continues at coordinate 8,056 of DASPTH010000078.1, read as the reverse complement.
TGGACCGCCGCCGTGACACGGTCATCGACGAGGCCGGCGTGCGGGCGAAGTTCGGCGTGGCGCCGGCCTCGATCCCCGACTACCTCGCGCTCGTCGGTGACTCGGCCGACGGCTTCCCCGGCCTGCCCGGGTGGGGCTCGAAGTCGGCGGCGGCCGTCCTCGCCCGCTACGAGCACCTCACCGCGATCCCCGACGACGCGCGGGAGTGGGACGTCGACGTACGCGGCGCGGCCAAGCTGGCCTCCACCCTGGCGACGGCGCGCGACGCGGCACTGCTGTTCCTCGACCTCGCCACCTTGCGCACGACCGCCGACGTGGGGACGGTCGACGACTGGGAGTGGTGCGGCCCGCGACCCGAGCTCGAACCGTGGGCCGAGCGTGTCGGCGCCGACAACCTCGTGCGCCGCGCCGCCAGGCTCGCCGACGAGAACGAGAAGAAGCGCGACGAGAAGAGGTGACGGTGGTGGAGGTGCTGGAACTGGCCGTCGGCGAGTACACGTTCTCGGCGCGGGCCGACGGTCCCGCCGACGGGGAGCTGGTGCTGCTGCTGCACGGGTTCCCCGAGACGTCCGTCGAGTGGCGCCACCAGCTGCCGGTGCTCGCCGGCGCGGGTTACCGCGCGGTCGCCCCCGACCAGCGCGGCTACGCACCGGGTGCCCGGCCCCTCGCGGTGGAGGAGTACCGCGTCGAGAAGCTCGCCGCCGACGTCGTCGGGTTCGCCGACGCGCTCGGCGCCGACCGGTTCCACGTGGTCGGGCACGACTGGGGTGGTGCGGTCGCATGGATCCTCGCCGGGAACCACGGCGCGCGTCTCCGCACGATGACCGCGGTGTCCACGCCCCACCCGACGGCCCTGTCCGACTCGATCGCGACGGGCGAACAGCGCGAGCGCTCCAGCTACATGCTGTGGTTCCGCGAGCCGAGCGCCGAGGACACGTTCCTCGAGAACGACGCGCAGGTGCTGCGCGGGCTCTACGAGGCGACCGGCGTGCCCCCCGACGCCGCCGCCGAGTACCTCGACGTGCTCACCGAACGGGACGCGCTCACGGGTGCCCTCAACTGGTACCGCGCCAACGACTTCCGCGCACCCATCGGCGAGGTCACCGTCCCCACGATGTACGTGTGGTCGACCGACGACGTCGCACTCGGGCGGGAAGCGGCCGAGGCCACCGCCGCGCACGTCACCGGGCCGTACCGCTTCGAGGTGCTCGAGGGCGTGAGCCACTGGATCCCCGAAGCGGCGCCCGACGCGCTCGACGCGCTGCTGCTGTCGCACCTCGCCGGGTAGCGCGGCTCCCGCGGACCCCCGTGCTCGGGCGCCTCAGGCGCCCTTCGGGCGGTTCCCGATCACGTCGTCGGCCTCGAGCCGCGCCACGTCGGCGTCGGAGAGACCGAGGATGCGCGTGAGCACGTCGTGGTTGTGCTCGCCGAAGAGCGGCGCGGCGCGGTGCAGCCAGTGGTCGACGCTGGCGAAGCGGAACGGGAACCCCGGGGACGCATGGCGCCCGAGCGACGGGTGGTCGACTTCCTCGTAGAAGCGGCGTGCCACGAACTGCGGGTGCCGCGAGAGCACCCGCGGGTCGCGGCCGACGGCCGCGGGGACGCCCTCGCGCACCAACGCCGCGACCGCGTCCTCGACGTCCGTCCCGGCCGCCCACTCGGCGAGCTCCTTGTCGAGCTGGTCGTGCTGGGCGACCCGGCCCGCCCGAGTCGCGAGCGCAGGGTCGTCGGCCCAGCGCGGGTTGCCGAGCGCGCGCCGGAGGCCGTCCCACTGCTCGTCCGTGGCGACGCTCACCGCCAGCCACCGCTCGCTTCCCGCGCACGCGTAGAGCCCCTGCGGCGCCGCGTACGGCGACCGGTTGCCCATGCGCGTCATCACGTTCCCGCTGGCCGCGAACTCGAGCACCGGCTCGGCGGTGACGTTCAGCACCGCCTCGATCATCGGCGCCTCGATGAAGACGCCGCGACCCGTCTGGTCTCGTTGCGTGAGCGCGCCGACGATCGCGAACGCGCCGTGCAGGCCGGCGGTGGGGTCGGCCGGACCGCGCGGGATGAGCGGGATGTCGTCGGGGAAACCGGTGATCCATGCCTGGCCGCTCATCTGCTCCATCGTCTGCGCGAACGCCACGCGGTCGCGCCACGGGCCGCCGAGCCCCATGCCCGGCATCCGGAGGTAGACGACGCGCGGGTTGATGGCCATGACGCCGTCACGGTCGAGTCCCCAGTTCTCCATCACGCGCGGCGAGAAGTTCTCCGCGACCACGTCGGCCCACTCGACGAGCCGGACCAGGAGGTCGCGCCCCGCCGGCGCGCCGACGTCGATGGTGACGTCGAGCTTGTCGGTGTTCGCGGCCGCGAACATGTGGCCCCACTCCCACCAGTCGGGCGCGCCGAAGCCCGCGCCGGTGAGGCGCATCCCGTCGGGGTGGGTGACCGACTCGACGTGGATCACCTCCGCGCCGAGCAGCGCGAGGTAGTGCGTGCACTCCGCCCCCACCCACCACGACGTGACGTCGAGCACCTTCAGGCCCGCGAACGGCAGCGCGGTCGGCCCGGCGCCGGGGTCGGTCGGCGCCGGGCGGACGCGCGCCTCGATCCGGCCGTCGTGCTCGCCGAGGCGGGGCGACGGCCGCGGCGCCGGCGGCGGCTCGTCGTCGAACCGGTAGGGACGTCGGGGGTGCGGGGCGCCGTCGGGCGCGTCGCGGTAGATGCCGCGCGCCACGACGTGCTCGTTGCCGAGGATCGTCCGGCCGTCGTAGACCGGCGACACCGGGATGCGGAGGGCCGCGGCCGTCTCGACGATCTCGTCGACGGTGTGGTGGGGCATGAAGCCGTCGATGACCTCCTGCCACTCGGCCAGGTGCAGGTAGCGGCCGCCCAGCCCGGCGAACTTCGGGTCGTCGAGCAGGTCGGTGCGCTCGATGAGCACCAGGAAGTTCTGGAACTGGACCGCGGTGTTGGTGTTGAACCCCACGAATCCGTCGGCGGCGCGCTCCACCGACGGCGTCTCCACGCTGCGGGCCGGCCCGACGGGCTCGGGACGGCCGAAGCAGTGGTTCGCGAGGTCGGTGAACACGGAGCCCGCGATCGCCATCGCCTCGGCGAGCGACAGGTCGATGTGCTCGCCGACGCCGGTGCGGCGCGCCCGCGCCGCGGCCGCGACGACCGCCGGGGCTCCGTACAGGCCGCCGACGTGCTCGGCGAGCCGCCCGCCGGCCTGCACCGGCTCGCGCGAGACCTTCCCGCGGAAGAGCACCGTGCCCGACTCGGCCTGCACGGTGAAGTCGGTCGCGGGACGCTCGGAGATGGGTCCGCCCGAGCCGAACGGCGAGATCGAGAGGACGACGAGGTGCGGGTGACGCGAGCGCACGCCGGCCACGTCGAAGCGGCCCGGCCCGGAGCTCTCGACCACGATGTCGGCGCCGCCGAGCAGCTCCTCCACGTGGGAGTCATCGGGCACTCCCACCACCGACCGCTTGCCCGCGGCGAGGTACCGGAACAGCGGGCCGCCGTCGGTGACATCGTCGAGCGCACCCGACGCGGCGTACGCACGGAGCGGGTCGCCCCCGGGCGGTTCCACCTTCACGACGTCCGCGCCCGCGTCGGCGAGGAGCTTGGTGCAGTAGGCACCCGGGACGCCCGTCGAGAGGTCGACGGCGCGGAGGTGCGCGAGCGGCGCGCTCACGAGTACGGGATCGGGAACGGGTCGGGCAGCAGCGTGGAGTACCGCCCGAACTCGGCGAATCCGCTGCTGTCGATCGCGTCGTCGTCGGCCATCACCTCGTCGAAGTGGTCGCGGAAGTCCTCGGCCGTGGCGTCGAGGGCGAAGTAGCCGCGCGTGTGGGCGAAGACGACGTGCGCGGCACGCCCGCCGCCGACGGTGAACGTCTCGCCGGTGCACGGCACGCTCTCGTGTGCGAGGAACGCGACCAACGGTGAGACCCTCTCCGGCGCGAACCACTTCTCGAGCCAGGCCACGGTCGCCTCGTGGGGGATGGCCGCCGTCATGCGCGTGAACGCGATGGGCATGATCGCGTTCACCGTGATGTTCGTGCCTGCGTGGTCCTGCGCGAGGTTGCGGCTCAGCGCGAACACCCCGCCCTTCGCAGCCGCGTAGTCGCCGCTGCCCGCGGCGCCGAACACGGAGCCCGACGTCGTGTTCACGACGCGCCCGTAGTCGCGCTCGAGGAAGTGCGGCCACGCGGCGCGGAGCACGTTGACCGTGCCGACCAGGTGCGTGGCGTACACACGGAGGTACGACTCGGGCTCGGCGAAGCTGCCCCGGCCCGTGATCCCCGCGTTGTTCACGACGACGTCGACACGTCCCCACGTGTCGATCGCCTGGGCGACGAGCGCGTCGGCGTCGGCGCGCTCGGCCACGCTCCCGGCGTTCGCCACCGCGGTGCCGCCCGCGGCGGTGATCTCGGCGACGACCGCGTCGGCCATCGCCGAGCTCCCGTCGCCCGACCCGTCGCGCGGCCCGCCCCGGTCGTTGACCACGACCTTCGCCCCGCGGGCGGCGAGCAACATGGCGTGCGCGCGCCCCAGGCCGCCGCCGGCGCCAGTGACGACCGCGACGCGGCCGTCGAAACGGAGTTCGTCGCTTGCGGTCATGCCGCGAACGTTAGCGATCCGGTCCCGGGACGGTGCGTGGCCGGAACGCGAGGAGATGTGGGACAGTCTGCTCCGATGATCGCCGTGTCGTGTGGCTTCCCCCCGAGCCGTGACCTCCCCGCGTACGCGCGACTCGCCGAGTCGCTCGGGTACCGGCGCGTCTGGGCGTACGACTCGCCCGCGCTCTACGGCGACGTGTGGGTGGCGCTCGCCCGGGTGGCCGAGGCCACCGAACGCATCGGCGTGGCGACCGGCGTGGCGGTGCCCAGCCTCCGCCACCCGGTGGTGACCGCGTCGGCGATCGCCACCATCGAGGACCTGGCGCCCGGCCGCCTCGCGGTCGCCTTCGGGACCGGTTTCACCGCGCGCCTCGCGATGGGCAAGCGGGCGATGCGCTGGGCCGACCTGGCGGCGTACGTCGAGACCGTGCGCGCGCTCCTCCGCGGCGACGTGGCCGAGGTCGACGGCGCGGCGTGCCAGCTCATCTCCTCGCCCGGCTTCGGCCCCGCGCGACCGATCGACGTGCCGCTCCTGGTCGCGCCGTCGGGCCCCAAGGGCTTCGCGGTCGCGCGCGACGTGGCCGACGGGGTCGTCGTCGTCGGCCTGCCGCCGAAGGACGAGCGCAGTCCGGGCTGGGGCACGTGCGCGGTGCTCGTGAACGGCACCGTGCTCGACCCGGGCGAGGACGAGACGAGCCCGCGCGTGCGTGCCGCCGCCGGGCCCTGGTTCGTGACCTCGTACCACGCCGTGCACGAGTGGGGCCCCGACGCGCTGGCGGCGATGCCAGGCGGCCGCGACTGGCTGGCGGGGATCGAGGCCGAGCGGCCCGAGGGCCAGCGGCACCTGGCCGTGCACGAGGGTCACGTGGTCACCGTCACCGACCGCGACCGGCCGCTGCTCGACGCCGCCGGCGCCGGCCTCCTCGGCACCGGCTGGACCGGCGACCGCGCGGCCGTACGGTCGCGGCTGGAGCACGCCGAGGCCGAGGGGGCGACCGAGGTGATCTACACGCCGGCAGGGCCCGACGTCCCGCGCGAGCTCGAGGCGTTCGCGTCGGCGGCAGACGGCGGGTGACCGACGCCGGCGCGTTGCTCCGCGGCGTGATCGACCGCGGCGTGGCCCACGTCGTGATCGACCATCCACCGACGAACCTCGTCGACGGCGCGTTCATCGCCGCGCTCGCCGGCCTGCTCGACGCGTGCGACCGCGACGACGGCGTACGGGTCGTGGCGTTCGCCAGCGCCGATCCCGACTTCTTCCTCATGCACGGCGACGTCGACGCGATCCTGGCCGCACCCACCGGCGCGTCGCGGGCCACCGGACCCAACGCCGCGGCCGCGGCCTTCGACCGGCTGCGCACGGCCCGGTACGTCACGATCGCCGCGATCGACGGCGCCGCCCGTGGCGGGGGAGCGGAGTTCTGCGCCGCGTGCGACCTGCGCTACGGCACGCCCCGGACGGTGCTCGGACAACCGGAGGTGCCGATGGGGATCCTCCCGGGCGCGGGCGGGACAGCCCGCCTCGCGCGCCTGCTCGGGCGCAGCCACGCCCTCGAGGTGATCCTGACCGGGCGCGACGTCGCCGCGCCCGATGCGCTCGCCCTCGGGTGGCTCGACGGGGTCCTCCCCTCCGACGACCTGGCGGCGCACGTCGACGGCATCGCGCGACGGATCGCCGCGATGCCGCCGGCGTCGGTCGCGGCGGTGAAGGACGTGGTGAACGCGTCGCTCGACGGCACGCTGCGCGACGCCCTCGTCGCCGAGAGCGCCGCCCTCGCGGGGCTCATGGCGAGCGGCGCGCACCGCGAGCCGATGACCCGGTTCCTCGCCGCGGGTGGCCAGACCCGCGAGGGCGAGACCGCGCGCATGCGCGCGATCGTCGAAGGTCTGCTCGACGACGGAGGGCGCTGAGGGCGCCCACGCGCTCAGCCCGGCGACGCGTGGCGCATCGGGCCGGGCGGGAGACGGCCGTCGACGTCGCGGAAGCCGTACTCCTCCGCGAGGCGGCGCACGGTGACGGCTCGGCCCGACCAGCGCGCCACCTCACGGTCGGCCGCCAACGCCACGACCGCGCGGCCGGTGAACCGCGGCGACTCCGCCGCGTCCACGTCGAGCCCCTCCAACACCGCACCGTGCTCGACGGCGACGTCGATGCGCTCCGTGCGCACGAAGCCGGGCCACAGCGACACCACGGAGACGCCGTACGACGCGAGCTCGAGCGCGGTGTCCGCGGTGATGCGGTCGAGCGCACACTTGCCGACGCCGTACGCGACGCTCCACGCGTACTCCTGCGCGCCCGATCCGCTGACGTTCACGACGAGACCGGACCCCGCCGGCACCATCTGTTGCGCGGCGAACGCACTCGCGACGTACGCCGACCGCGTGCCGACGTCGATCATGTCGTCCCAGTTCGAGAGCGGTACCTCCCAGAACCGCCGGCCCGACGTGAGCTCGTCGGTGACGATGAACGCGTTGTTCACGAGGACGTCGAGCCGCCCGTGCTCGTCGGCGACGCGCGCGAACAGCTCCGCGACCGCGTCGTCGTCGCGATGGTCGCACGCGACGGCCACGCCGGTCCCCCCGAGCTCGTCGACCTCGCGTGCGGTGCTCCCGACGGTGCCCGGGAGCGGGTGGTCGGTTTCCCCCACGGAACGGCCGGTCACGTAGACGGTCGCCCCCGCCGCCCCGAGCTCGAGCGCGCAGCCCTTCCCGATCCCGCGGCTCGCCCCGGTGACGACCGCGACCCGACCCGCGAGCGCGCTCACGCGGGCGCCGCCTCGCCGAGCCACACCGCGAGGCGCTGCTCGATCGCGTCGGGGCCGACTCGCGCGTCGGGCCCGAGGTGCACGAGCTGGCCGGTCGGCCACGGGCCGATCACCGCGTCCGACGGTTGCCCGAACGTCGAGAACGCGCGCCACGCCTGCCGCATGCGCCGCGACAGCGCGTCGGCACCCGGGTCGTGCGCCCCCGCGAAGTCGCGCCAGCCGTCGACGTCGAGTGTGCCGAAGTGGAAGGGCAGGTCGAGCGCGTGGCACGCGCCGAGCCGCGGGGCCTGCCAGTCGAATCGGGACCGCCACACGCGGTTCCCCCGCGACTCGTGGCCGCGCGCCAGGAGCTCGGTCGGCAGGTGGAGGTCGAGATCGGCCACGGCGTCGACGAGATCACCGCCGCACGCGCGCAGCCCGGCGCGCGCGGCCGACTCGTCGGTGACGCCGACCGCTGCCGCCTTCCGCGCCAGGAAGCGGACCGCGACGTCGTCGGGCAACGAGGGGACCTGGTCGCGGAACAGCTCCATCTCGCTCGCGGTGGTGCCGACGACGAGCGGGATCGGCGCGAGCGGCGCCGCGAACGGGGCCGCGGTGAGCAGGTCGCCGTCGACGAAGGGGTGGAACGGCATCATCCCCACCTTGGCGAGCGACGCCTCGACCGCTCGCTCCTGCGCC
>DASPTH010000066.1:0-5141 GCA_035623515.1 Acidimicrobiia bacterium | reverse complement strand
GCCCGGTCGGCCTTGTTCACGACGAAGACGTCACCGATCTCGAGCAGCCCCGCCTTGCTCGCCTGGATCGCGTCACCCCAGCCCGGGGTCACGACGACGACGGTCGTGTCGGCAGTGCCCGCGATCGCCACCTCCACCTGTCCGACACCGACGGTCTCCACGATCACCCACGCGAACCCGGCCGCGTCGAGCACGCGCACCGCGTGCGGCGCGGCGCGCGACAAACCTCCCAACTCACCCCGCGACGCCATCGAGCGCACGAAGACACCTTCGTCGGTGTCGTGGTCCTGCATGCGCACCCGGTCCCCGAGGATCGCGCCCCCGCTGAAGGGGCTCGTCGGGTCGACTGCCAGGACGGCCACCCGTTCACCGCCCGCGCGGAGTTGCGCGACGAGACGGTCCGTCAACGTTGACTTGCCGGCCCCCGGCGCGCCGGTGACGCCCACGATGGCGGCGTGATCACCGGCACGGACGGCGAGTGCGGCGAGGGCCTCCCGAGCGGGTTCGCCTCCCGTCTCGACGACCGTGAGGAGCTTCGCCAGCGCGGCGCGGTCGCCGCTCGATGCCGCGTCCGCGAGCGACGCGACCGGCGAGGTCACTCTTCGATGGAGTCGTCGACCACAGCGGTGACGCCCGGCGCGCGGTCCATGATGATGCGCTCGACGCCGGCCTTCAGCGTCTGCATCGAGATCGGGCAGGTACCGCAGGCGCCGACCAGGTTCACGTGCACGACACCGTCGCCGTCGAGCTCGACGAACTCGATGTCGCCCCCGTCGCTCTGGAGCGCCGGGCGGATCAGCTCGATCGCGTCGCGGACGCGCTGCTCCACCTCGCCGGGCTCGAGATCGGTGTCGATCGGCATGGATACTTCCTTTGCCAGATGGAGCAAGTGACCTAGCTACAACCGCGCCAGTATCGCCCATAATCCCGGTTTCTCGCCCCCGGCGAGTTGTCAGCCGCGTCTGCGGACGACGTTGGCGCCGAGGGCTCGGAGCGTGGCGGCGAGGTCGGGGTAGCCGCGGTCGACGTGGTGGGGATCGAGCACGACGGTCTCGCCGTCGGCCGCGAGGCCGGCGATGACGAGCGCGGCACCGGCGCGGACGTCGAGGGACCGGACCGGTGCCCCCGACAAGCGCGGCACCCCACGGATCACGGCGTGCCGGCCCTCGTGACGCACGTCGGCACCCATGCGGTTGAGCTCGGGCACGAACCCGAGGCGGTTGTCGAAGACGTTCTCGGTGACGATCGCCGTCCCGTCGGCGGTCGCCAGCAGGGCCACGACGAGCGGGAGGAAGTCGGTGGCGAACCCGGGGAAGGGCAGCGTGGCGACGTCGACGGCCTGCAACCGGTCGTCGGCCCGGGCCCAGATGCCGTCGGGCGTGGGTGTGACCTTCAACCCCATCTCGCCGAGCTTCATGGCGACGAGCTCCACGTGGTCGAGCCGGGCGCCTTCGATCGTGACCTCGCCACCGGCGATGCCGCACGCCATCAGCAGTGTGCCGGTCTCGATCCGGTCGCCGATCACGTCGACCGACTCGACCGATTCGAGCCCTTCCACCCCCTCGACCTCGATGGTCGAGGAACCCGCGCCGAGGACCCGCGCCCCCATCCGGTTCAGCATCGCCGCGAGCTCGGTGATCTCGGGCTCACGAGCAGCGTTCTCGATGACCGTCTGGCCCTTGGCCAGCACGGCAGCCGTGAGGAGGTTCTCGGTCGCGCCGACACTCGGGAACTCCAACACGATCCGTGCGCCGCCCAACCGGTTGACGCGCCCCTCGATGAACCCGTGCACGACCCGGATCTCGGCACCCATCGCCTCGAGGCCTCGCAAGTGCATGTCGACGGGACGGCTGCCGATGTTGTCGCCTCCCGGCATCGCGACCCGGGCCTCTCCGCAGCGCGCGAGCAACGGTCCCAGAACGTTCACGGACGCGCGCATCCGGTTCACCAGCTCGTACGGCGCTTCGGGCGACAGTGGTCCAGTCGTGTCGATGGTGAGCTCGCGCTCCGCGGTCCATTCGACCCGCGCGCCGACCGCGCGCATCACGTCGATCATGACGTCGAGGTCGGTGACACGATCCATGTTCCGCAACGCGGTGACGCCCGGAGCGAGCAGCGTGGCAGACATCTGCTTGAGCCCGAGGTTCTTCGTCGCCCCGGACACGCGCACGCGTCCGCAGAGCGGCTCTCCGGGGAGCACGACGAACGCGTCGGTCAGAGCGGTGGACACTGGATGGTTGCCTTCACTCCACGAAGCTGAGCGGGAGCTCTTCCTCACGCTCGGGGGTGGGGATGCGCCAGACCTCCATGGGCTGCACGATGCCGGGGATCGACCGGTACCCGAGGGGGACGGCGCCGAACTCGTCGCCGACCTCGGCCGCGACGTCGGCGGACGCGAGGATCTCGCCCGGGCCGGCGGCGTCGCAGAGGCGCGACGCGAGGTTGATGGCCATGCCGATGAAGTCGTCGCCCTCGAACAGGATCACCGGGCCCGCGGCGATCCCGATGCGCAGCGGGAGGACGATGTCGGCGCTCTCGAGCCGCTCGGTGAGGTCGATCATCCCTCCGACGATCGCGCGCACCTCGGTGGACACGAACATGCACCCGTCGCCGAACCACTTCCCGACGCGGATCCCGTGGTCGGGTGCGAGCCGTCGCACGAGCGCGCGGAAGGCCGCCAGGACCTCGACGGCCTCTTCGTCGCCGAGCGTGTCGTTCATGCGCGTGAAGCCGCACATGTCGACGAACGCGAAGCAGCGGAAGACACGCACCGCACCAGTTTGGCAAACGACGCCACCGAGCGGCGGACCGGTGGTCGACCCGGTCAGTCCCCGGCGCCCGTGTCGACGCCGTAGACGTTGTAGAGGAGCTCGGCACCGCGGCGCCGGTGCTGGGCCACGAGCCGTAGCAGCTCGGTCGTGACATCGACCAGGCGGTCGTCGCTCGGGCCGGCACCCTCGGTGAGCAGGCCGGACGCGCGCCCGATCGTCGACGCGATCACCTGGTGATCGCGCTTCAAGCGATCGACCTCGGGCGCCGCCTCCGTGGGCGCGTCGTCGAGCAACTCCTCGAACAGACCGCCTTCACCCTCTGCGTAGGCGACGTGCACCTCGAACGCCGCGCGCAGCAAGTCGAGTCCGTCGATCAGCATCTCTCGCGACACGTCGGACATGTCGCACGCGCGCGCGAGGCCCAGGTGCGCTTCCCGGAGCTGGTCGCGCTGCGGCTGGACGCGATCGATCGCTCGGGATGGCGTGGTCGCGGGATCGGGCATGCCGGCTCCTCTTCGATCGGCGCCTCACCATTCGACGCTGGTGAGCGGTGTCTGGTCAACCGGGCAGGGCAACCACCCAGTCGGTCGCGACCTCGGCGACTTCGACGAGCACGTCGGCAGCAGTCCGGCCACTCGACTTCAGGGGCCGGTAGCCGTGATCGGCCGTGTCGATCCAGTGGAGCGCCACCGGACCCTTCACCGAGCGCGCCGCTCTCGTGAGGTCGGCGCGCCCGGCCATGGCGTCACGCGTCCCGCTCACGAACAGCACGGGCACACGGAGCCGAGGGAAGTGCTCACGTCTCGGCGAGTCGGGGCGGCCGGCAGCGTGCAACGGATAGCCGAGCAGGAGCAGGCCGAGCGCGGGGACGGGTTCTTCGGCGTCGGCGACGACGAGTGAGCAGTAGCGCCCGCCCATCGACCGGCCGCCCAGCACCAGGCGCTCGGGGGCAATCCTGGCGCGGCGCGCCAGCTCGGCCGCGGCCTCGCGGGTCGCGGCATGGAGGACCGTCGGGCGGTCGGGCGCGTTCTTGCCGGCGCTCCGGTACGGGTAGTTGAAACGCAGGCACGGCACGCCCGCACCGGCGAGGCGCTCTGCCACCGCCACGAGCGCGGCGCCGTTCATGTCGGAGCCGGCACCGTGGGCGAGCAACACGGCCCGGTCGAAGCCAGGCTTCGCGCCCTGCCACGCGTATTCGCTCACGAGCGGCTCGGCCATCGCCGGGAGGCTAACGGAGGGACAACCGCCGTAACCCGGTGGGACGCTCGAACGACGCCGACCCTCCGCGGCGCGACCCGAGGCGTCCCGCCTGACGGCATCCGAGCCGTTTCCTCGAGCGCGTCGAGCGGGAGCTCGTCTCGATCCGGACGGGACCGGGCCGAGCCGCCCCGGCATCCGACCGCTTTCGACCCGGTCAGGGCAGGTCTGCGAGACTGCCCGCCGCATGCCTCCCCCCGTGCCGCCGTCCGACGCGCCCCTCCGCGTCGCGTGGCTCGTGTACCGGGGGAACCCGTACTGCGGCGGGCAGGGCGTCTACACGCGGTACCTCGCGCGCGAGCTCGCCGCCCTCGGCCACGAGGTCACCGTGTTCTCGGGCCAGCCCTACCCGGAACTGGACGACCCCGGTCAGCTCGTGACGGTCCCGGGCCTCGACCTCTACGCGCCCCCCCATCCCTTCTGGCCGCCGTGGCCGTGGGAGATCAAGAGCTCGATCGACTTCCGCGAGTTCGGGATCATGTGCGGCGGCGGGTTCCCGGAGCCCTATGCCTTCAGCCTGCGCGCCCGCCGCGTGCTCCGCGACCGCCGCGGCGACTTCGACATCGTGCACGACAACCAGTGCCTCGGCACCGGGCTCCTCACGATGATGCGCGACGACGGCTGGCCGGTGCTGTGCACCCTGCACCACCCGATCACCGTCGACCGCGACCTCGAGCTCGAGCACGCGAAGAGCGCGTACCGACGCTTCGTGCTGGGGCGTTGGTACCGGTTCCTGAAGATGCAGATGCGCGTGGCGCGGGAGATCCCGCGACTCGTCACGGTCTCCGAGTCGAGCAAGCGTGACATCGTCGCCCAGATGAACGTGCCCGCCGAGCGACTCCACATCGTGCCCGTCGGCGTCGATCCCCAGATCTTCCACCCGCTCCCCGAGATCGCCCGCGTCCCGGGCCGCTTGATGACGACGACCAGCTCCGACGTCCCGCTGAAGGGACTGCGGGTGCTGCTCGAGGCGTTGGCGAAGGTCCGCACCGAGCGGGAAGACGTCGAGCTCGTGATCATCGGAAAGCCGAAGAGCCGCAGCGCCATCCCGGCGCTCATCGAGCGGTTGGGACTGCGCCAGGCCGTGCGGTTCGTCTCGGGCGTGACCACCGA
>DASPTH010000060.1:0-5134 GCA_035623515.1 Acidimicrobiia bacterium | reverse complement strand
AATTCCGGTTTCGGCGTTCACGGGAAAGCGAGCAGAGGCTTGGCGAAGCACATCTTCGTGACGGGAGGGGTCGCGTCCAGCCTCGGGAAGGGCCTCACCGCTTCGTCGCTCGGCCGCCTGCTCAAGTCCCGGGGCCTCCGGGGCACCATGCAGAAGCTCGACCCGTACATCAACGTCGACCCCGGCACGATGAACCCGTTCCAGCACGGCGAGGTGTTCGTCACCGACGACGGCGGCGAGACCGACCTCGACCTCGGGCACTACGAGCGCTTCGTCGACGTCCCGCTGAGCCGCCGGTCGAACGCGACGACGGGTTCCATCTACCAGGACGTGCTCGCGAAGGAGCGGCGCGGCGACTACCTCGGCCACACCGTGCAGGTGATCCCGCACATCACGAACGAGATCAAGCAGCGCATCCGCGCGCTCGCCGCCGACGACGACGTCGACGTCGTGATCACCGAGATCGGCGGCACCGTGGGCGACATCGAGATCCTCCCGTTCCTCGAGGCCATCCGGCAGTTCCGCAAGGACATCGGCCGCGACAACGTCTTCTACGTCCACGTCACGCTCGTGCCCTACATCGCGCCGGCGGGGGAGCAGAAGACCAAGCTCACCCAGCACTCGGTCACCGAGCTGCGCGGGCGCGGCATCCAGCCCGACGCCATCGTGTGCCGGTCCGATCGGCCGATCGCCACACACCTGAAGGACAAGATCTCGCTGCTGTGCGACGTGCCCCAGGAGGGGATCGTCTCCTGCGTCGACGCCGACACGCTCTACGAGATCCCGCTCGTGCTGCACGACGAGGGTCTCGACCACTACATCTGCCAGGTCCTCGACCTCACCGAGCACGAGCCCGACCTCGACGAGTGGCGAGAGCTCGTCGCCCGGGTGGAGGCGGCGCGCGACCCCGTGCGGATCGGCCTCGTGGGCAAGTACGTGAACGTGCGCGACGCGTACCTGTCGGTGGTCGAGGCACTGAAGCACGGCGGCTTCGACTGCGGCGCGCAGGTGGAGATCGACTGGATCGCGTCCGACGACACCGAGGGGCTGCTCGCCGAGGGCCGGCTGGGCGGGCTCGACGGCATCGTGATCCCCGGCGGGTTCGGGAGCCGCGGGATCGAGGGCAAGATCGCCGCCGCCGGTTTCGCGCGCGAGCAGGGGATCCCGTTCCTCGGCCTGTGCCTCGGGTTGCAGTGCGCGGTCATCGAGTTCGCGCGCGACGAGTGCGGGCTCGACGGCGCCAACTCGAGCGAGTTCGATCCGCACACGCCCCATCCCGTGATCGACCTGATGGACGAGCAGCGCGAGGTCGTCGAGAAGGGCGGCACGATGCGACTCGGCACGTACCCGGCGAAGCTCGCGCCGGGCACGGTCGTGCAGAAGGCCTACGGCGAGGAGCTCGTCTACGAGCGCCACCGCCACCGCTACGAGCTCAACAACCGCTACCGGGCGAGGCTCGAGGAAGGCGGCATGGTGTGCTCGGGCACCTCGCCCGACGACCGCCTCGTCGAATTCATCGAGCTCCCCGACCACCCGTTCTTCGTGGCCACCCAGGCCCACCCCGAGTTCAAGAGCCGACCCGACCGTCCGCACCCGCTGTTCGCGGCGTTCGTGCGCGCCGCTCGCGAGCGCGCCGAAGGAAGGCTGCCGCGACTGCCGCTCGTCCCCAACATGCTGGAGGTCGGTGACCCCACCGCGGCCGCGTGACCACCGGCTCCGTGCCCGAGCGCGGCACCGGTCCGGGTGCGGAAGGATTCGAGGTGGTCGACACCACCACACTCTGCGAGGCCGGCTTCCTCCGCGTCGAGCGGCGACGGGTCGCCGGGCCGGGGGGTGCCGAGTTCGACCGGCACATCGTCGTGCATCCCGGCGCCGTCGTCGTGGTGCCGGTCGACGCCGACGGCAAGGCGTTGCTGGTCCGTCAGTACCGCGTCGCTGCGGGGCGGGCGTTGCTCGAGGTGCCGGCCGGCAAGCGCGACGTCGACGGTGAGGCGCCCGAGCACACCGCCGCGCGGGAGCTCGAGGAGGAGGTCGGCCGGCGTGCCGGGCGGATCGAGCCGCTCTGCCAGTTCTTCAACTCGCCGGGCTTCACCGACGAGTACACGTACGTGTTCCTCGCGACCGATCTCGTGGAGACCGCGAGGGCAGCGGTCAGCGCGGAAGAGGCGGCGATGACGGTCGAAGCGGTGGCGCTCGATCGGGTCGACGCGCTGATCGCGACCGGCGAGCTCGTCGACGGCAAGAGCATCATCGCCCTGACCCTCGCGCGGCGGAAGCTCACCTCGTAGGGTGCCGTGGTGATCAGGAGCGAGAGTTCGCGGTGCAGGTACCCTGCGCCGCAGTGAGCGACCCAAGGTGTGGGAGCGAGACTGCCGACGCCCTGGCAGAGTCCCTCGCGGAGTACGAGACGTGGCTGCGCGTCGAGCGGGGGTTGGCACCGAACTCGCTCGCGGCGTACCGCCGCGACTTGCGTCGGTACGCGGGGTACCTCCGTCGGCACGGGCAGACCGATCCGGGCGCGGTGAGCGAGGCGGCGGTCGCGCGGTACGTCGACGAGCTGCGCGGAGCACGCGACGATGACGGGCGGCCCAAGTACGCGCCGGCGTCGGTTGCGCGTGCCGTCGCCGCGGTGCGGTCGTTCCATCGCTTCTGCGTGGAAGAGGGTCTCGTACCCTCCGACCCGAGCGAGGACATCGGCGGCCCGCGCGTGCCGCAGGGGATCCCGAAGGCGCTCACCGAGGCCGAAGTGGACGCCCTGCTCGTGGCGGTGCCCGGCGACGACCCGCGTGCGCTCCGCGACCGCGCGATCCTCGAGACGCTGTACGCGGGTGGCCTCCGCATCAGCGAGCTCGTCGGTCTCGAGCTCGGTGACCTCACCCTCCGCGACGGGACCGTGCGCGTGCTCGGGAAAGGGCGCAAGGAACGCATCGTGCCGGTGGGTCGCACCGCTCGGGCGGCACTGACGGACTACCTGGCTCGCGGCCGTCCCGCGCTCGAGCGGGTGGCGCGGCGCTCGGGAGAGGCGGTGTTCCTGAACGCGCGGGGCGGTCGCCTCACGCGGCAGGGCGCATGGCTCATCGTGCGTGCCGCCGGCGACCGCGCCGGATTGGGCGACCGCCTGTTCCCGCACGCCCTGCGCCACTCGTGCGCGACCCACATGCTCGACCACGGCGCCGACATCCGCGTCGTGCAGGAGCTGCTCGGCCACGCCAGCCTCTCGACCACGCAGGTCTACACGAAGGTCTCGCCCGAGCGGCTCCGGGCGGTCTACGACCTCGCCCACCCGAGGGCTCGCCGGTAGGGCGTGACGGGGAGCGGCGCCCCCCGGCTCTGCCCGTGCCCCTCGGAACTATCATCGGCGGATGGCCGATACGACCCACGCGGTGCTGCGCGACCAGCTCCAAGAGGAGCGCGACCGCCTGCGCGAGCAGCTCGAGCGGCTCGGCCACGGGGCGGGAGCGCGGCCCGACTTCGACGAGAACTTCGCCGACTCGGGCCAGGTCACCGCGGAACGCGGCGAGGTCGAGGCGCTCGCCGGGAAGCTCGACGAGACCCTCGCCGAGATCGAGGACGCCCTCGCGAAGTTCGACGCCGGCACCTACGGCGAGTGCGAGCGCTGCCACCAGCGCATCGCCGACGCCCGCCTCGAGGCCATGCCGATGGCACGCCTCTGCATCAACTGCGCATCCCAGCGACGCTAGCGCCGCCGGCGTGAACACCAGCCTCGAGCAGGCGGTCATCTTCTTCGGCTGCCTGATCGTCGCGGTGATCCTGCACGAGGTGAGTCACGGCGTGGTGGCGTCGTGGTTCGGTGACGACACCGCGAAACGAGCCGGCCGGCTCACCCTGAACCCGATCCCGCACATCGACCCGGTGGGCTCGATCGTCATGCCCGCGATGGGGGCGTTGCTCGGCGTGCCGGTGCTCGCGTGGGCGAAGCCGGTGCCGGTGAACCCGGCGCGCATGCGCGACCCCCGTCGCGACATGCTCTACGTGAGCCTTGCGGGACCGGCCACCAACTTCCTCCTGATGGCGGTCTCCGCGGTCGCCGCGAAGTCCCTGTACGACCCCAGCCGTCTGCCGTTCAACTTCGGCTACGACGACCTGCCGCTCGGCGTCAAGATCCTGTTCTCGTTCGCGCTCGTGAACCTCTTCCTCGGCTTGTTCAACCTCGTGCCCATCCCGCCACTCGACGGGTCGGAGCTCGTCGCCCGCATCCTGCCCAAGGAGTGGTTGCCGGGGTGGTACCGCTTCCAGCCGTACGGGTTCCTCGTGCTGTTCATCCTCGTGTTCACCACGGGGTTCGCGGGCCGGATCCTCACGCCGTTCGCGGACGCGCTCACGCGCTTCGTCTTCCGATGAAGGTCGCACACCTCGCCGGTCGCTTCGCGCGCGCGCTGTGGCCCGGTTCGCCCCGACCCGAGGACGTGGTGTGGGTGGAAGCGGTGCTGTCGCCCGCGGCGTACTCGCAGTGGAAGCTCCAGCCGGGCCACGATCGGCGCCACACCATCCACGTCGCCCGGTCGGTCGAGGCACGGCTCGCCGGTACCGAGGAAGCCGGGGACACGCGCTGGCTGGCGGCGGCGCTGCTGCACGACATCGGGAAGCTCGACGCGCGCCTCGGCGTGTACGGGCGCGTCGTCGCGACCGTGTCGGGCGCGGCGGCCGGCAAGGAGACCGCCGACGCGTGGTCGGAACGGCGCGGGTTCACGCGTCGCGTGGGGCTGTACCTGCGCCACCCCGAGCTGGGCGCGGTCCGGATCCGCCTCGCCGGTGGGCCCGAAGAGGCAGCGTGCTGGGCCGCCGCGCACCACGACCCCTCGACTTGGGAGGTCCTCCCGATTCCCGCGCCCGTCGTCTCCGCGCTGGCGGCCGCCGACGACGACTGACGGCCGTCGCGGCGCGGCGCCGGGGCTCAACGCACCCGCGGCAGCAACCCCGTCGCCGCGCGGACGCGGGCGATCACCGGCGCCGACATCTCCTCGGCGCGTGCCGCCCCTGCCGCCACGACCCGATCCATTTCGGCAGGGTCGCTCGCGAGCTCCGCGTACCTCGCTTGGAGCGGTTCCACGAACTCCACCACGGCGTCGGCGACGGCCGACTTGAGCATCCCGTAGCCACCGCCTGAGAACTC
>DASPTH010000056.1:0-6416 GCA_035623515.1 Acidimicrobiia bacterium | reverse complement strand
GAGGTGAAGGAGGCGATCCTGCAGTCGCCGCACGGGGGGAGCCGTCTGCAGCTCGCGCAGAAGCTGAACGACGACCGCCCGATCGACATGGGCAACGCGATGTGGAAGCTCTACGTGAACACGAGCGACTGCCAGGCACTCTACGACCGCGCCGTCGGTGCCGGCTGCCGATCGATGACCGCGCCGGGCCGCCTCGACCGCTGGCCCGTCACCGTCGCGTTCGTCGAGAATGCCGACGGTTACCTGATCGAGTTCGTCGAGTACCACGAGGGCACCAACCCCGGCGTGCCCGACCCGAAGCGCGTCGCTGCTTCCGCCTGACCCGGCCCTTCGCCGGGCCCGACTCCCCAGGGGGACACATGAAGGACTTCGCCGGCAAGGTCGCCGTCGTCACCGGGAGTGGCGGCGGCATCGGCAAGGCGCTGGTCGAGCGATTCACCGACGAGGGCATGAAGGCCGTCGTTGCCGACATCGACGCCGCGCTCGTCGACCGCACCACCGCCGAATTCAAGGACCGGGGCCGCGACGTCATCGGCGTCGTGACCGACGTGACGGAGCTCGAGTCGGTCGAGGCGTTGCGCGACCGCGCGCTCGACGCGTTCGGTGCGGTGCACGTCGTCTGCAACAACGCGGGGGTGGGTTCGGCGTCGGAGGGCCAGTTCTGGGAGCACCACGTGAACGACTGGCGTTGGTCGCTCGACGTGAACGTGATGGGCGTGGTCAACGGGATCAACGCCTTCGTGCCCACGATGCTCGCCCAGGACACCGAGGGTGCGGTCGTCAACACGACGTCGGGCAACGGCGGCTTCACACCCTTGATCCACAGCGCCATCTACGCGACCACCAAGGCCGCGGTCACCTGCCTCACGGAGTGCCTCTGGGGCCAGCTGCGTGAGCTCGACGCCAAGGTGACGGCGCACCTGCTGTACCCGTCCACCCGGACGCCGGGCATGTTGAACACCGGCATCTGGCGTCCGGGCCGCAACCGCCAGGCGCGCTACGACCGCCCGGGCGCGCCCCCGGCATCGGAGGGCCGCGACTCGTTGACCCCGATGCTCGAGCGGGCCAAGGCGGCGGGGCAGGAGATCGCGTTCGCGCCGCTGTCCGAAGTGGCCGACCTGTGCTTCGAAGGGATCCGCGACGACGTCTTCTGGATGTGCCAGCCCGGTTCCGGGAGCGGGTCGCTCGCCCGGGCGGAGTCCCAGGCGGAGCGCACCTTGCCGACGTACCTCGTCCAGGGGTTCAACGTGATGACCGGACGGAAGGCCGGGTCGCGCGACTGAGCGGTCGATGACCACCCAGGACTTCGACGCCCTCGATCCCGCGCGCCTTCGCCGCCTGTTCGATCTCCGGAGCAACGTGTACGCGACGCGCGGCGGCTCGTTCGAGGACGACCCGTATCCCGCGTTCCACCGGCTCCGCGAGACGGGGCCGGTCCACGAGGGAATCGTCGGCCCGCTCGTGGGCTACCACGGCGACGCCTTCTTCCAGGGACTGCCGTTCCCGGACCTGCCGCACTTCTCGGCGTTCGACTACGCGACTTGCGACACGGTGTTCCGCGACACGGAGACGTTCCTGTCACGCCCGCCCGATTCCGGTGGCATCAACGCCAGCATCCTCTACATGGACGGAGCCGAGCATCGCCGCTACCGCGCGCTCGTGCAGCCGTCGTTCGTCCCGAAGCAGGCGCGGTGGTGGATCGAACACTGGATCGAGCGCGCCGTGCTCGCGCTGATCGACCGGTTCGAGCCGAACGGCCGCGCCGACCTGAACGTCGAGTTCTTCTCCGCGATCCCGCTCTTGACCATCACCGGCAGCTTCGGCATCTCCGTCGAGGACGCGCTCGACATCCGTGCCGCGGTCACGTCCGACGGAGTCGGCCTCGGCGAGTTCCTGCGCATCGTCGACCCGATCGTGGCGGCGCGCCGGGCCGAGCCGCGCGACGACCTCATCAGCGTGCTCGTCGCCGCCGAGGTCGCCGACGAGGACGGCGCGGTGCACCGATTGACCGACGACGAGATCCTCGGGTTCGCCTTCCTGCTGCTGGCCGCGGGTTCGGGGACCACCTGGAAGCAGATGGGCATCACGATGCTCGGCCTGCTCGGGAAGCCGGAGTGGCTCGACGCCCTCCGCGCCGACGCCGACGTTCTGCGGCCCGTCGTCGAGGAGTCGTTGCGGTGGACGCCGACCGACCCCATGTTCAGCCGATTCGTCGCGTGCGACACCGAGCTGGCGGGAGTGGCGATGCCGGCGGGTGCGGTCATGCACGTCTGCCTGGCGGCCGCGAACCGCGATCCGGTGCGCTGGGAGCAGCCCGACGAGTTCGACCCGTCGCGTCCGCTGCAGCCTCACCTGGGGTTCGGCGGCGGCGCGCACATCTGTCTCGGGATGCACGTCGCGCGCGCCGAGATCTCCACCGCGATCGCCGCGCTCGTGACGCGGCTGCCGAACCTCCGGCTCGACACCGACGCGCCCCCGCCGAGGATCATCGGCATGTACGAGCGCGGACCCACCGCAGTGCCGGTTCGCTTCGGCTGAAGCAGCCGCCGCACGCGCCGAGCGCTCGCGATCGGCGCGAGCTCGGCTCGGTGGCTCAGCGCGCGACGGCGGTGCGCGCCTCGACCTCGACCACCTGCGAAGCCGGCACCGCGACCTGCGCGCCGCGCTCGTCCTGCACGCCGACGATGCCCCAGGTCTGCGTCGTGTAGTCGACCCACGGGTAGAAGCCCTCGCCTCCGTTCCCACTCACGACCGCGGTCGCGCCCGACGGTTCCTGCACGTCGATCCAGCAGCCGAGCCCGTAGCGAGGGATCTTCGTGATGCCGACGGAGTAGTCCTGCGACGTGTCGTAGCCCGCCACTTGGTTCGAGACGATCTGGTGCACAGCGTCGGCCGAGAGCACGCGCGTCCCGTTCGAGACGCCTTGGTGCAGGAGCATGTCGAGGAACTTCCCGTAGTCGTCGACGGTGATGCTGGCGCCGAACGCGGGATTCGGCGCGCTCGGCGCGCCGGGCCACGTCGTGTGGTCCATGCCCAACGGTCCGGTGAGCTGCTGCCGCACGACGGTCGCGAAGTCGGCGCCGCCGAGGACCTCGACGAGGCGCCCGACGACGAGGAATGGCGAGTTGCCGTAGGAGAAGGCCGATCCCGCCGCGAACTGGCGGGGCGACACCGCCAGCGTGCGCACGCACGTCGCGAGCGGGGTGCCGTCGCCCTGGCACGGGTTGTCGTGCACGCCCGACGTGTGGTCGAGGAGCTCGTGCACGGTGATCGGCGGGTTCGAGCCCGCGAACTCGGGCAACCACTTCGAGATGTCGTCGTCGAGGCCGATGGCGTGCCGATCGACGAAGGTCATGAGCGTGGCGGCGGTGAGCCACTTCGACGACGACGCCACCGACAACGGGGTCGCGCCCGACATGCCTCCGACCGCGTGCTCGTGGATCACCTGACCATCGGCGGCGACGATCCGGATCATGCCGCTCGCCAGCCCGGCCGACTGCACGCGCTGCTCGAGGAGCGCGTCGGTGTGGTCGAACGTGCCCGGAGGGAAGACCTTCGGGGCCGGAGCCGCGCTCGTCGTCGTCGGCACCGTCGTGGGCGGCGCCGTCGTGGAGGTCGGGCTCGCGGTCGTCGTGGGGGCCGGCGCGGCGCGATCGCGCGGCGCGCTCGAGGCCGAGGACGCGCAGCCGGCGAGCAACAGCGCCGATGCGACGAGCGCGAGGGAAGCGACCCGCATGCCCTGCGCCGCGAGCTCAGGGCAGCTCGGGGTGGCGCTCGCGCTGTGCGGCGTAGGCGGCGTCGATGCTCTCGGCCCGGGCGGCGACGTCGGCGCGCGAGCCCGGGTGGGTCACGATGTACGCGTCGTCGTTGCGTACGCCTTCGAGGACGAGCGCGCCGACCTGGTCGGGCGTGATCATCGTGATGTGCGAGACGTCGACGGTCGTGAGCTCCGCGAGGAGCACGCCCACGTCGGCTTCGTCCCGCCGGGGGCCGACGGTGCCGTGCAGCGTGTCGGCGATGTTCGTGTCGACGCCGCCGGGGCACAGCGCGCTCACGCCGATCCCGTGCGGCGCGAGCTCGTATCGCAGGCTCTCGGTGTACCCGAGCACCGCGAACTTGGTCGTGTTGTACAGCGCGCTCGCGGGCACGAAGCGCAGCGCCGCCGCCGACGCGGTGTTCACGACGTGCGCTTCCCCGCCCTGCTCGATGAGCCGCGGCGCGAACGCGGTCGCGCCGTTCACGACCCCCATCAGGTTGACGCCGACCACGTGCTGCCACTCCGCAGCCGAGTGGTCCCAGGCCCGGCCCACCGGGCACACGCCGGCGTTGTTGTGCAGCAGGTGGCACCCGCCGAAGCGCTCGAACACCGAGGCGGCCAGGGTCTCGACCGCCTCCTGGTCGCTCACGTCGACGCCGAACGACTCGGCCCGCCCGCCGCGATCACGGATGCCGGAGGCCACCGCCGCGGCCCGCTCGACGTCGAGGTCGACGACCGCGACGTCCATCCCCGCGTCGGCGCACGCCCGCGCCACTCCGGCGCCGATCCCGCTCCCGGCCCCGGTGATCACCGCGACCTTGCCGTCGAGGTCCCGCACGCGAGAGAGAAGGTACAGCAGAACGTGGAATACTCCATCGCCGCGCTGGTCGCTCCGGTGCGCGTCGATGTCGTTGCCAGCTTTCCCCTGGGAAGGACGGAGGTTCCGAAATGGACAGCAGCTCGTTCCGGTACGAGGGCAAGCGCGCCCTGGTCGTCGGCGGCGCCACCGGCATGGGGGCGGCGACCGCGGCGCTCGTGCAGGACCTCGGCGCCGAGGTCGTGGTCATGGACTACGCCGAGGTCACGCTGTCGGGAGTGAAGGCGATCTCGGTGAACCTCGCGGACAAGGACAGCATCGACGCCGCGGTCGACGAGTGTGGTGGTCCGGTGCACGCGCTCTTCTCGTGCGCCGGCGTGGCCGACGGCACGCCCGGCATCGAGAAGATCAACTTCCTCGGGCACCGTCACCTGATCGACCGGATGGTCGGGGCGGGGATGCTGCCGCGCGGCTCGGCCATCGCCATGATCTCGTCGGCGGCGGGCCTCGGGTGGGAGGTCAACCTCGACCTGGTGAAGGACTACCTCGCCACGCCCGACTTCGACAGTGGCGCCGAGTGGATCGCACAGCACCCCGGTCGGGCCGACTACATGTTCAGCAAGCAGGCGATCTGCGGGTACATCGCCGCGCAGGCGTTCCCGCTACTGCAGCAGGGCATCCGCATCAATTGCATCCTTCCCGGCCCCACCGACACCCCGCTGGCGCGGGCCAACGCCGAACTGTGGCTCGGGCACGGCAAGGACTACCGCGACGAGACCAGCACCGAGGCGTCGACGCCCGACGAGCAGGCGGGCCCGCTCGCGTTCCTCTGCAGCGACGCCGCCGCATACGTGAGCGGCGTCACGCTCGTCACCGACCTCGGCTACGTGAGCTCGGGCATCACCGGTTCGTACCCCTCGGCGGAAGCGGTCGTGGGCTTCTTGCGCGCCGAGCTCTCCTCGTAGCGGCGGCGCCGCCGGGCGCGTCTACACGTAGAGCAGGGTCGCGGCGTCGGCGTCGTCGACCTCGTGCTCGCACGTGGGGCAGTACCAGCGCGCGTCGAGCGGGGTGCCGCACGCCGCGTGGGTGGGTGCGCCGCCCGTCTCGTGCGCGCTGCTCCACTGGGCGAGGAGCCGGAGCGCACCGGCGAGCTCGTGGCCCGCGCGCGTGAGCTCGTAGGTGTACCGGAGTGGCCGGGCCGAGTAGGGACGGGCGAGCACGACGCCTTCGGCCGCGAGGTGCCGGAGACGCTGTGCGAGCACGTTGGTCGCGATGCCCGAGATGGCGGCCTGGAGCTCGTTGAAGCGGCGCGGCTCGTCGAGCAGCGCGTCGACGACGAGCAGCGACCACCGGTCGCCGACGCGCCCGAGGGTGATCTCGAGCGGCGTGGGATCGGCTCCGACCTCGGCCTCGGGTCCCACCGTGCCCACCTCCTGCTCGCTTCTCGCGTCGGGCGTTCTCGCTGCGCCGTCTTCTCGCTACGCCGTCCTCTCGCTACCCTCAGCCTGGTAGCTTGCAAACGACAAGCTACCTCAGGCTACCAGGAGGTTCCGCACGTGTCAGTCATCCAGGACTTGCAGGATGCCGCCGCCCGGGTCGTCG
Organism: Acidimicrobiia bacterium; assembly: GCA_035623515.1. Lineage (GTDB taxonomy): Bacteria > Actinomycetota > Acidimicrobiia > IMCC26256 > DASPTH01 > DASPTH01. The sequence goes on along the minus strand of DASPTH010000056.1, from coordinate 240 downwards.
ATCGGGCCGGGGCCGCGGTGGTCAGGGTCGGCCGGGGGCCGGGCCGGGGCGCCGGCGTCGTCGTCGCCGACGGCGTGGTGGTGACGAACGCCCACAACGTCCGTGGTCCCGAGGTCACGATCACCTTTGCCTCCGGCCGGACCGTCGCGGGGTCGGTCGCGGGCGTGGACGCCGACGGCGACCTGGCCGTCGTCACCGCCGATACCGGTGGCGGAGCGCCGATCGCGTGGGGCGTCGATG
>DASPTH010000017.1:0-5382 GCA_035623515.1 Acidimicrobiia bacterium | reverse complement strand
TCTTCGCCCCTGACGATGAGCGCGAGCAACCGGTACTGCGGCAGGGTGAGATCGGTGCAGGCCCGTTCGAGCTCGCGGACGACCCAGACGAGCGTGAGGATCTCCCGATCGCTGGCGTCCTCGCCCGTGGCCACGCGGAGAGCATAGCGAACTATTAGTGACCCGAACCTTTACCTACCTCCTATCTTTGGTCGCTCGCTGCTCGGCGGGATACCCGCCTCGCTTGACGCTCGCTCCCGGCGAGCGCCCTGCGCTTCGCTCCGGGCGGCCGCGTCTGCGCCGAGTCGCTCTGCTCCCGGCGAGCGCCCTGCGTTGCGCTCCGGGCGGCCGCGTCTGCGTCGAGTCGCTCTGCTCCCGGCGAGCCGCGCGAGGGGACGTTCACTCGGGCGTAATCAAGCAGAAACAGTTGGTCTTTACCGTCTCCGCTGTGGCGGACGCGCAGCCCCGGAACGACGTCGTCCTGATCCGCTGGCCCGAGGAGGAGGCGCGCCTCGAGTACCTGCGGGCGACCGGTGCCCCGCGGCTCCTGCTCGTCGGCGAGAACCTGGCCGCGCCGTCCTCCATCGACCCCCTCGAGGACTGGATCCGGTTGCCGGCGGCCGAGGACGACCTGCGCGCGCGGGTGGCGACCCTGGCCGCCCGAGCCGGGCAGAGCGTGCTCTCGCCCACCGTCGACGGCGACGGCCTGCTCCGGTACCGGGGCCGTTGGGTGACGTTGTCGCCCGTCGAGCGTGCGCTCGCCGCCGCGCTCGTCGACCGGTTCGGCGCGGTCGTCGGGCGCGACACCCTGGTACGCCGGGCCTGGCCGGGTGGCAGCCCCACGCGGAACGCGCTCGACGTCCACATGCTGCGGCTTCGTCGCCGCATCAGCGCGTTGGGACTCGAGGTCCGCACCGTGCGCGCGCGCGGCTATCTGCTCCAGGCGACGGAAGCGCACGAATTCGCGGGTCCCTGACCGCCCGACGGGCGATGGACGTCAGGGGGGTCCTGCTCGACATCTTGGTCGTGCTCATCGCGGCGAAGCTCGCCGCGGAGATCGCCGAGCGAGTCAAGGTTCTCGCCGTCGTCGGCGAGAGCGTGGCCGCCCTGCGACGATGACGCCTCGGCCACGCGCGCCGAACGCCGGTGCTGTCTCCGCCGCGTGACAGCCTGGGACGGTGCGAGTCGGCGTCGACACGGGCGGCACGTTCACCGACGTGGTCGCCGACGACGGCTCGGTGGCCAAGGTGCCCTCCACACCGCACGATCCCGGTGCCGCCGTCGCGGAGGCGATCACCCGGCTCACCTCTTCTTCTTTGCCCACGCTGCTGGCGCACGGCACGACCGTCGCCACGAACGCCCTCCTCGAGCGCCGCCTCGGGCGGGTGGCGCTCGTGACGACCCGGGGGTTCGCCGACGTGATCGAGATCGCGCGCCAGGTCCGCCCGTCGCTCTACGACCAGCGGGTGGATCGCCCGCCGGCGCTCGTGCCCCGCTCGCTGCGCTTCGAGGTCGGGGGACGGCGAGACGGGAGGGGGCGCGAGCTCGAGCCCTTCGACGGTCGGGTACCCGCGATGACAGGGATCGACGCGGCGGCCGTCTGCCTGCTGCACTCCGACCTCGACCCGGACCAGGAGCGCGCGGTCGCCGACGTGCTCGTGGCACGGGGGATCGACGCGGTCTGCTCGCACGACGTATCGCCGGAGTTCCGTGAGTACGAACGTACGGTCACGACGGTCGTCGACGCCGCGCTCCGGCCGGTGTGCACGCCGTACCTCCAAGGTCTCGACGGCCTCGCCGACGAGGTCCTCGTGATGACGTCGGCCGGTGGGCTGGTGCCGCTCGGCGACGCGCTCGCGCATCCCGCCGCGCTGCTGCTCTCGGGTCCCGTCGCCGGTGTCCGCGCCTCGGCCGCGGTCGCGCCGGTGTGCGGGTTCGCCGACGCGGTGTCGTTCGACATGGGCGGCACCAGCACCGACGTCTGTCTGGTCCGCAACGGCGTGCCCGAGCCCGCGCCCACCCTGGTCGTTGGCGGCTACCCGATCCGGTTGCCCGCGGTCGGCGTGCACACGATCGGAGCGGGAGGCGGATCGATCGCCCGGCTGGATCCGGGTGGCGCCCTCGTCGTCGGTCCCGAGAGTGCGGGTGCACTGCCCGGACCTGCCGCGTACGGCAGGGGCGGCGAGCAGCCCACGGTCACCGACGCCGACGTCGTCCTCGGACGCATCCCGGCCGACGCCGCGTTCGGCGGCATGCGCAGCCTCGACCTGCGTGCCGCGCGCGACGCGCTCGACCGCGCCGCGGTGAGCGCCGAGGGCGTCGTTGCGGTGGTCGACGCCGCGATGGAGCGCGCGGTCCGCGCGGTCACCGTCGAACAGGGCGTCGACCCGCGAGAGTTGGTGCTGGTCGCGTTCGGCGGCGCGGGTCCGTTGCACGCGTGCGCGGTCGCCGAGGCGCTCGGTATGCGGGCGGTCGTCGTGCCGCCTCGGGCGGGCGTGTTCTCGGCAGCCGGGCTCGTCGTCTCGGCGCGACGCCGCGAGCTCGTCCAGAGTTGGGCGCGCCCCGACTCGACGGCGGGTCTCGAGGCCGCGCTGGACGCCTTGGGCCGGCGCGCCGTGTCCGCGGTCGGCGCCGGAGCCTCGGTCGAGACGCTGGTCGACTGCCGCTACCGCGGGCAGAGCTACGAGATCACCGTGCCGCGACCGGCCGACTTCCCGGGGGAACACGAGCGCCGCAACGGCTTCCAGCGGCCCGGTGAGCACGTCGAGGTCGTGCTGCTCCGCGCCCGCGCGTCGCTGCCCGCCCCGCTGTCGCTCGACGCGTTGCCCGCCCCGCCGCGCGCGACGGTCGAGGGGCCGGAAGTCGTCGTCGAACCGGACTGCACGGTGTGGGTACCGGACGGTTGGGTGGCGCGCCCGGGAGAGCTGGGCGCGTGGATCATCGGGCGGGCACGGTGATGGACCCCGCGTCGCTCCAGATCCTGATCTCACGCCTCACCGGCGTGGCCGAGGAGATGGGCGCCGTGCTGCGCCGATCGGCGTACAGCCCGAACATCAAGGAGCGCGCCGACTGCTCGGCCGCGCTCTTCACCGCCGCGGGTGAGCTGCTCGTCCAGGCGGAGCACATCCCCGTGCACCTCGGCTCGATGCCGGCGTCCGTCGCGGCGGCGATCGACGCCGTCGGCGGGGAGCCGCGCCCCGGAGACGAGATCGTGGTGAACGACCCGTTCGCCGGCGGGACCCACCTCAACGACGTCACGCTGGTGTCGCCGTGCTTCGTCGACAAGGAGCTCGTGGGGTGGGTGGCCAACCGCGCGCACCACGCCGACGTCGGCGGCATCGCACCCGGCTCGATGCCGCCGAACGCGACCGACATCGCCCAGGAAGGCGTGCGTCTCCCGCCGACGCGGCTCGACGACGCGGTCGTGGCGCGACTCGTGCACGGCTCGCGTACCCCCCGCGAGCGGGCGGGCGACCTCGACGCGCAACGGGGCGCGAACCGTCTGGGTGCCGAGCGGATGCGGTTGATCGTCGACGCGCTGGGGTCGGCCGCACCGCTCGCGGAGATCGTCGACTACGGCGAACGGCGCATGCGGGCGGCCCTCGCGGCCCTCCCCGACGGCGCCTGGCGCTTCGAGGACGTCCTCGACTCCGCCGGGCCGCGACCCGCGCAACAGGCGCCGATCCGGATCGTGGTCGAGGTGTCGGTGCGCGGCGACGAGGTGACGTTCGACTTCACCGGTACCGACCCACAACGTCCGGGGAACGTCAACGCAGTCGAAGCGGTGACCGTGAGCGCGGTCGCGTTCGCGCTGCGCGCGGTGACGGATCCGTCGATCCCCGCCAACGGTGGCGCGCTCCGACCGGTGCGTGTGATCGCACCGGCAGGAACCGTCGTCGCGGCCGTGGCGCCGGTTGCCGTCGGCGCGGGGAACGTGGAGGTGAGCCAGCGAGTCGCCGACGTCTGCCTGGGCGCGTTGGCTGCCGCCCTCCCGGGCGCGGTCGGTGCGGCGGGCCAGGGGACCATGAACAACGTGCTCCTCGGTGGCGACGGGTGGGTGTACTACGAGACGATCGGTGGGGGGCAGGGAGCGCGGCCGTGGGCCGACGGCATGAGCGGTGTGCACACCGCGATGACGAACACGCGCGACACGCCGGTCGAAGCGCTGGAGCGGGCGTTACCACTGCGGGTGCGCCGGTACGCGCTGCGGCGCGGAAGTGGCGGCCGCGGCGCCCACACGGGCGGCGACGGCATCGAGCGAGAGATCGAGGTGCTCGAACCGACGACCGCGTCCCTCGTCACCGACCGCCGCGAGCACGCTCCCTGGGGGCTCGCCGGCGGGGGTCCCGGCGCGCGCGGCGAGAACTGGGTGGTGCGCGGGGGAGCAGACGCTCGGCCCCTGCCCGGTAAGTGCACGCTCGCATTGGCGGCCGGCGACGTGCTGCGGATCTGCACGCCGGGCGGTGGCGGGTACGGCCCGCCGGACGGTCGATCAGATCCCGGCGCGGATGCTCACGATCTCGACCCGGAACGTGCGCCGGGGGCCGTCGTAGCTGACGACGTCGCCCGGGCCGTGGCCGAGCAGCGCTTGCCCGAGGGGTGACGACGACGACAGCACCTCGAGCGTGTCGTGGCGCTCCTCGATGGAACCGACGAGGTAGCTCGTGGGCGCGTCGTCACCGTCCATCTTGATCTCGACGATGGTGCCCGGGGCGACTACGTCGCCGACCGTGCTCTCGACCACGACCGCCGTCTTCAGCATGGCCTCGAGTTGGCGGATCCGCGCCTCGTTGTGTCCCTGCTCGTTCTTCGCCGCGTCGTAGTCGGCGTTCTCCCTGAGGTCGCCGTGCTCGCGCGCGCGCTCGATCGCGGCCGAGATCTCCTTGCGCCGCTTGCCGGAGCGCTCTTCGAGTTCCTCTTGCAGCCGGTCGAACGCCTGCTGCGACAGGTGGGCGGTCTCCATAGCCGCGTCAGGCTACCGGCTCCACTTGCCGCCCCGACCAGCGCACACTCGACACGATGCGGCGGAGCTCCAGCGAGCGTCCGCCGTTGGGCACCGCATGCGCGCCCCGCTCGCGTCATCCCTTCTTGAAGAAGAGCTGGAACTCCATCGAGCCGTGGTCGTCGACGGAGGCGACGGCCGGCGCCGTCGGCGCGGTGATGTTGTAGTCCTCGAAGAGGATCGGGAGGCTGCCGACGATCTGGATGTCCTTGCCGTCCCAGCGTCCCTGGATCGGTAGGGTCACTCGCCTCGTGACGCCGTGGAGCGTGAAGTCGCCGGTGGCGTCGACGGTCAGCGTCTCACCCGGCTGCGGGATCTTGGGAAGGATGATGGGCTCGGTGAGCGCGAACTTGGCCTCCGGAAACCGGTCGGACTCGAGGCCGGAGCTGTGGATGCGCCCG
>DASPTH010000381.1:0-21271 GCA_035623515.1 Acidimicrobiia bacterium | reverse complement strand
GATCGCACGCTGCGGCTGCCCCCTCTCCGACTTCCTCGACACGGAAGCTGCCGGCGGCGTCGTGATCGTCGTCGCGATCGCCGCCGCCCCGGTCTGGGCCAACGCCTTCCCGGTCCGCTACGAAGAGCCGTGGACCCCGGTGTTCACCGTCGGCTGTGCCCACCACCAGCTGGCGCTGACGCTGCGCGAGTGGGTCAACGACGGGCTCATGGCCGCGTTCTTCTTCGCTGTCGGGCTCGAGCTCGAGCGCGAGCTCGTCGAGGGAGAACTGCGCGACCAGCGCGAAGCCGCCGTGCCTGCCATCGCCACCGTCGGCGGAATGATCGTTCCCGCAATCGTCTAGGTTTCGTTCAACGCAGGTTGTGCAGGTCGCGACGGGTGGGGCATCCCGATGGCGACCGACATCGCGACCGCAGTCGGTGTGTTGAGCCTCCTCGGCGCGCGAGGCGGCGCACCACTCGAGTTGTTCCTCCTCGCGCTCGCGATCGTCGACGACATCGGCGCCATCGTCGTGATCGCGGTGTTCTACTCCGACCGCTTCGACTCGGCGGCGGCGTTCGGCGCAATCGGCGCCGTCGCCGCGATGGTGTTGTTGCGCGTCGTGGGGTCCGCAACATCGTCCCGTGCGTGGTGCTCGGCGGCGCGGGGTGGTTGCTTGTCGAGGAGTCAGGCATCCACGCGACGCTGGCAGGTGTGATCTTCGGGCTGCTCACGCCGGCGTTGTCATCAGCACCGACTCGATCGACCGAGCGGCGTCGTCGCGTGACGCACGGGGTCGTCGTCGGGCTCGTGCTCGGCACGCTCGTCGGGATCTCGGGTTTCGCGTGGCTGGCCGGCCACCTCACGTCGGGGACACTGCCCGAAAGCGTTCGCTCGTCACAGGTCGTGGGCGTGGCCGCGCTGGGCGGGATCGGGTTCACCGTCTCGCTGTTCGTCTCCAACCTCGCGTTCGGGCGCGCCCGCTCCGGACCGACGCGAAGATCGGGAGCCTCGTCGCCTCGATCGTGGCGGCCGCCCTCGGGGCGGTGCTGCTCTCGCTCTCGACGCGAGACCGGGCCCGCCGCAGCGAGCCCGGGTCGTGACTTCGAGGAGCTGAGTCGATCAGGCGGAGTCGCGGACCCGCTTCGCCACAGCGACGCCGATCGCGATGAGGATCAGAATGATGAGGAGCTTCTTCATCGGACACCTTTCCGCCAGGCCGGTCGGGTCATGGTACGCAACGGCCGCCGGCAGAGCAACGGTGCCCGTGGCACCGGCACCGGACTGCCCCGCCCCTCGAGGCTCGTGCTAGACCCGCACCCGGAGGTGAACGGGGTCTGGTGGCCCCCCTCGTCTTCAAAACGAGTGGGACGGGCTTCCCCGTCCGGTGGGTTCGATTCCTGCCGCCTCCGCCCAATTCTGGTCGCGCTCGCTGCTCGGCGGGATACCCGCCTCCTCCATGGTTCGCTCGCTACGAGCCGGGATACCCGCCCCGCCACGCTCGCTCACGTGCGCACGCTCGCCGCTCCGGCGAGCTCCTCGCCCACCGGGCTCGTCGCCGCCACCCGCAAGTCAACAACTGACACTGACGCGCCCGCTGCTCGGCGGCTGGTCGCCGCCCGACTCGCGTGTCTCCGCGATTCAGTGAGCGAATGACCGACGAAGAGGCGGTCGGCGGTGCAATGAATCGCGGGTCAGACCGCCAGGAGGTCGCGGGCGCCGGTGTCGGCGGAGGGGTGTCGGAGCTTGCTCATGGCACGAGCCTCGATCTGGCGGATCCGCTCGCGCGTGAGGTTGAAGTGCTCGCCGACCTCCTCGAGCGTGCGCGGCTCCCCGCGGTCGAGACCGAAGCGCAGCGCGAGGATCTGGCGCTCACGTTCGTCGAGCGGCGAGAGCAGCTTCTCGATCTCATCGGGCAGCAACGCGGTCGCGGCGACCTCGAACGGCGACTCGGCAGAGCGGTCCTCGACGATGTCACCGAGCTCGGCGTCGCCGTCTTCACGCAGCGGTTCCGACAGCGAGAGCGGCTCGGCCGCGAACCGGAGCGCTTCGGTGACCTTGTCCTCGGGCATCTCGACCTCGGCGGACAGCTCGGCGAGGGTCGCCGGGCGGCCGAGCTTCAACTCGAGGCGCGACCGTGCCTTCTGGAGCCGGGCGAGCGTGTCCCCCGCGTGCACCGGCAGGCGGATGGTGCGGCCGGTGTTGGCGATGCCGCGGGTGATGGCCTGGCGGATCCACCACGTGGCGTACGTCGAGAACTTGAACCCCTTGCGCCAGTCGAACTTCTCGACGGCGTGCATCAGCCCGAGGTTGCCCTCCTGGATCCGGTCGAGGAGGGGCAGACCCGAGGCCTGGTACTTCTTGGCGATCGACACGACGAGCCGCAGGTTGGACTGCACGAACGTCCGCTGCGCGTCGTCGCCGAGACGGCAGGTTCGGCGCAGCTCACGCTTCTTGGTGGGCGTCAGGTCCTTGCCGCCTGCCACCAGCTCCTCGCGCGCGCCGTTGCCCATCTCGATCTGCTGGGCGAGACGCACCTCGTCGTCCTTCGTGAGCAGCGGGTACTGCCCGATGTCGGTGAGGTACAGGCGGACGAGGTCTTCTTCGTCGCGTTCGACTCGCTCCTTCGCCACCCGGCGCATCCTTCTCTCGTGGCAGTGCGTTGTACCCCAAAGAGAGGCGCGGGGCCCGGGCGACGACGGCCTCGGCTCCGCTGCTCGCCTGTAACGATACCGGCCTCGTCAAGAGTCTCCACAGGGGTTGTGGGAAAGCAAAAGCCCTGGTCAGAGGGTTTCGCGCTCCGGAGCGCGCGCGTCGTCGGCGAGGATCACCTCGAGCACCCAGGTGATCGGAGCCTCCGCGATCGGCGTGGTGTCGCCGAGCCAGGCCCGGTACTGCCCGAGGAGACGCTCGACGGCTGCGGCGCGCGCGCCCTGTGGATCATCACGCAGCGTGGTCCCACCGCCCGCCAGCGTGTCCGACAGCGTGTCCGCCTTCGTGACGGCGTCGAGACGCGCGTCGTCGTGGTCGTGGAGCAGGGGCATCACCCCGTCCCACAGCTGCGCGTACCACCCGTGGCGGCGAGCGGTGCGGGCGAGCGCGACCTTCGCCGCAGTGCTGCTCGCACCGGCGACGGCCCCGCCGAACGAGTCGGCGAGACCGAGCTCGGTCGCGTGCGCCGCGCCGATACGTCGGGCCCACTCGACGATCCCGATCCTGGTGCAGGTGGTCACGTGGCCTCCCCGACGGGCCGGGTGCGGTCTGCGGTGCTCGAGCCGATCTCGGAGACCGCGATGCCGACGAGGATGACCGCGGCGCCGACCAGTCGCACGGCGCCGAGCCGCTCGCCCGTGAGGTAGCCGGCAATTCCTGCGAACACGGGCTCGGCGAGGAGGATCAGCGCGGCCCGGGACGCCGGGATCCGCACTTGGCCCCACATCTGGAGCGGCAGCGCGACCGCCGAGCACGCGATGCCCGTGAACACGACCGCGAACACCGCGAGCGCGGTGAGGGTGCCCACGCCCTGCACCGCGGTCGGCGGGATCGACAACAGGGCAACCATTGCGAGCTGCATGCCGGTGAACGCGGCGGGCGGTAGCCGGCGCACGTACGCACCGAGGTACACGATGTGGGACGCGAACAGCACCGCGCACGCGAGCGTCAGGAGCTCGCCCCGACCGAGATGCACGCTCGCGCCGGTGAGCAGGTAGAGCCCCAGCGTCGCGAGCGCGATGCCGCACCAGACCGCGCGCCCCGGCAGCCGACGGTAGACGAGGCCCTCGATCACCGGCGTGATCACGACGTACAAGCCGGTGATGAACGCCGACGTCGACGGCGAGGTGTACTGCAGGCCGACGGTCTGGGTCGCGTACCCGACGAACAGGATTGCACCGGCGATCGCACCGACGCGCAGCAGCTGCGAACGGTCGCCCATGCCGCGTGCGGCGCGCCACGCGGCCGGTGCGACCAGGACGAGGGCGATCCCGAACCGGCCGAGGAGGTACGCGAACGGCGTGATGTCGTCGAGCGCGTCGTGCACGATCGGGAAGGTGACGCCGTAGAGCAGCGCGGCGAGGACCAGCGCGCCCTCGGCCGAGTACCTCGCCGCGCGGTACCTCCCGAGCGAGGCCATGGGGGCGGAGCGTTCAGCCCGGCCAGCGGTTGACGATGGGGAGTCGCCGGTCCTTGCCGAACGCCTTGGGCGACACTCGCACTCCTGGCGGTGCCTGCCGGCGCTTGTACTCGTTGCGATCGATGAGGCGGGCCACGCGGCGCACGGTGTCGGCGTCGTAGCCCTGCTGCTCGAGCTCGGCGACCGACAGGTCGTCCTCCACGTAGCCCTCGACGATGGGGTCGAGGGTCGGGTACTCGGGTAGCGAGTCGGAATCCTTCTGGTCGGGTCGCAGCTCCGCGCTCGGTGGCTTCTCGAGGATCGCCTCGGGGATCAGCGGCCGGCCGGCGCGTTCGTTGCGATCGCGCGCGAGCGCGTACACGAGCATCTTCGGAACGTCCTTGATGACGGAGAACGCGCCCGTCATGTCGGCGCCGTACAGCGTGGCGTAGCCGGTGGCCATCTCGCTCTTGTTGCCGGCCGTGAGGACGAGCCCACCCAGCTTGTTGCTCAGCGCCATCAGGATCGTGCCCCGGATGCGGGCCTGGAGGTTCTCCTCGGCGAGCCCGGGCTCCGCTCCCGCGAACGGCTCGGCGAGCATGTCGAGGAACGCGGTGTGCGCCGGCTCGATCGGGATCTTCAACGCGTTGATCCCGAGGTTCGCCGCGAGCGCCTCGGCGTCGGTGACGCTCGCCTCGCTCGAGAAGCGTGACGGCATCATCACGCCGGTGACGTGCTCCGGACCGAGGGCGTCGGCGGCAATCGTGGCCACGAGCGACGAGTCGATCCCGCCCGAGATCGCCACGAACACGTCGTGCACGTTGTTCTTCAGGATGTAGTCGCGGGTGCCGAGCACGAGCGCCTCGTAGACCTCGCGCACCGGGTCGAGCGTCGGCTCGATCCGAGCGGGTGCGGCGCGTTCGCCGATGCGAGGTTCGCTCACCGCCACCTCGGACAGCGGATCGGCACGCACCCGACCGCGCGGGTCGAGCAACCGCCGGCGGAACGCCGGACGGACGTCGACGTCGACGACGAGGAGGTCTTCGGCGAACTGCTTGGCGCGCGCGACGAGATGCCCACCTTCGTCGAACAGCATCGACGCGCCGTCGAAGACCAGCTCGTCCTGTCCGCCGACCAGGTTGACGTAGAGCACCGGCACCGACGCGTCGGCCGCGCGTGTCGCGAGCATGGTTTCGCGCTCACGGAGCCGCCCCGCGTAGTAAGGGGACGCGTTGATGTTGACGACGAGCTCGGCTCCCCCCGCGGCCTGCGTGATGATCGGGCCGCTCGGGCTCCACGCGTCCTCACAGATCGACACGCCGACGCGCACCCCGGCGACGACGAAGAGCGGGCCATCGACCGTCGACGGCGCGAAGTAGCGCTGCTCGTCGAACACGGCGTAGTTGGGGAGGAGGTGCTTGTGGTACACGCCGAGCACCCGTCCGTGCGCGCACACCGCGGCGGCGTTGTAGAGGTCGCGCCCGGCATCCGGGAAACCGACGATGGCGGCAGTGCGACTCGTACGCGCGGCGAGCTTGTCGAGCACCTCCGACGCGCGGGCGACGAACGACGGGCGCAGGAGGAGATCCTCGGGCGGGTACCCGGTCAACGCGAGCTCGGGGAAGGCGACGAGGTCGCAGCCGGCGGCGTCGGCCCGCTCGTAGGCGTCGAGCACACGGGCCGCGTTGCCGTCGAGATCACCCACCACGAGGTCGAGCTGCGCCGCCGCGACGCGGAGCCGGGGCATGACGTCAGGATACGCGACACTGCCGGCATGGCCGACGGTGTTGCTGCGCTCCTCGACCGCGCGGAGCTCGTGACGGCCCTCGACCGCTCCGCGGACCCGCCCATCGCGCGCACGGTGCTGACGCGGATGGTCGAGGCCCATCCGGCGATCGCCGACGAATTGCTCGCGCGCGCGCTCGTGCGCGACGGGATCGTCGCCCTGGCCTGCGCGTCGCGGTCGCTCTCGTCGGCGATGGTCGCCGACGAGAGCTTGCTCGAGCCGCTCCGCGACGCAGAGGGTTTCGCGCACGAGCGATCGGTCGACGACCTGCGTGCGAGTTGGGCCGCCACCGAGCCGCACGACGCCGCTCGCCTGCGGTGGTGGAAGCGTCGCGAGCTGCTCCGCGTTGCCGTCCGCGACCTGCTCGGGGTGGCCGAGCTCCCCGTGGTCGGGCGCGAGTTGGCCGCGGTGGCCGACGTGTGCCTGGCCGCCGCGATCGCGATCGCGGGTGACGGTCCCGGGTTCGCGGTCGTCGGCATGGGCAAGCTCGGCGGCCGGGAGCTCAACTACGCGAGCGACGTCGACGTGTTGTTCGTCCACGAGGGCGACGGCAGCCGCGCCGAGCGGCTGGCGCGGGCGGTGCTCACGACCATGCGCGAGCCGTCCGCCGACGGCATCGTGTTCCGTACCGACGCCAACCTCCGACCGGAGGGCAGGAGCGGCCCACTCACGCGCACGCTCGACAGCTACGCGTCCTATTACGAGGAGTGGGCCCAGACCTGGGAGTTCCAGGCGCTGCTCAAGGCACGCTTCGTCGCCGGCGACGCGTCGCTCGGCGCGCAGTTCACGGCGCTGACGCGACCGCTCGTGTGGCCCGACGTGTTGCGCCCCGACGCGGTCCGCGAGATCCGAGCGATGAAGGAGCGCTCGGAGGAAGTCACGAACCGGAAGGGTCTGGGCGATCGTGAGCTGAAGCGCGGCCGCGGTGGGATCCGCGACATCGAGTTCGCGGTACAGCTCCTGCAACTCGTGCACGGTCGCCACGACGACGCGGTGCGCAGCGCGACGACACTCGACGCCCTGCGCGCGCTCGCGGCCGGCGGGTACGTCGAGGCGGACGACGCCGCCCGGCTCGACGACGCCTACCGCTTCCTGCGAACCGTCGAGCATCGCCTACAGCTCTACGACGAGCAGCAGACGCACACCCTGCCGGCCGACGTTCGCTCGCGGACGCGGCTCGCGCGGGTCCTCGGCTACCGCGACCATGGCGATCGGGACGCGCTCGACGTCTTCGAGGCCGACCATCGTGCCCACCAGGCCGCGGTGCGCTCGATCCACGAGCGGCTGTTCTTCGCGCCGATTCTCGACGCGCTCGCGGGCGTCGGCCCCCTCCCGCCCGACGCCGTCGCGGAACGTCTCGCCGCGTTCGGGTTCACCGACATCGCGCGCACCCGCGCCGCGGTGCGCGAGCTCGCGTACGGGTTGACGCGCCGATCGAAGCTGATGCAACAACTCCTGCCGGTGATCCTCGAGTGGCTGTCGTCCACCCCCGACCCCGACCTCGGGTTGCTCCAGCTCCGGCGCCTCGCCGAGGGGCCGGCGCGGTCGGCGTCACTCGCCACCACGTTCCGCGACGCGCCGGTCGCCGCCGAGCGCGTGTGCATCCTGCTCGGATCCAGCCGGGTGGTGGGCGAGGCGCTACGCCGCCAGCCCGAGTTCGTCGACGTCCTCGCCGTGGACGACGCGATGCGTGAGGAGAAGCCGCGCGCCGAGCTCGTCGGCGACGCGCTCGACACGTTGGAGTGGCGCGGGAGCGTCGACCAGCGGCGTGAGGGACTCCGGCGCTTCAAGCGCCGGGAGTTGCTGCGCATCGCCAGCCGCGATCTCCTGGGCTTCGCGCCCCTGGAGGCCACCGAGCGCGAGCTGACCGCGCTCGCGGAGGCGGCGCTCGAAGCCGCGCTCGCCGAGCTCGACCCGCAGGTACCCATGGCCGTGATCGGCATGGGTCGGCTCGGCGGCGCCGAGCTGTCGTACGCCTCCGACATCGACGTGCTGTTCGTGTACGAAGGCGATCGGGCCTCCGACTTCGACACCGCCGAGCGCACCGCCGAGCAGTTGGTCACCGAGATCGGCGCGACCACCTCCGAGGGCCAGACCTTTCGCATCGACGCTCGGCTTCGCCCCGAAGGCAACCAGGGGCCGCTCGCGCGTTCACTCGTCGGCTACGCGACGTACTACGAGCGATGGGGCCTCACGTGGGAGCGACAGGCACTGTCGAAGGCACGCTTCGTCGCCGGCGATGCCGAGGTGGGCACGCGGTTCTGCGCGCTCGTCGACGAAGTCGTGTACGGCCGGCCGTTCAGCGAGGAGGACGCTCGGGAGATCCGCCGCACGAAGGCACGGATCGAGCGCGAGCGCATTCCGCCGGGCGAGGATCCACAGTTCCACCTGAAGCTCGGGCGCGGCTCGCTGTCCGACGTGGAGTTCCTCGTGCAGCTCCTGCAGCTCCAGCACGGACGCGTCCGCCCCGAGCTGCGCGTGCCGGGCACCATCGACGCGCTCGGGCGGCTGCGCCACGCAGCGTTGCTCACCGACGAGGACGCCGACGCGCTCGAGGCCGCGTACCGGTTCTGCGAGCGGGCGCGCAACGCGCGCTACCTGCAGACCGCGAGGCCGTCGGACGCGCTGCCCACCGACCGCGCGGAGATCGAGAAGCTCGCGGTGCTCCTCGGATACGTGCACCAGCCGGCCACCTCGTTGCGTGACGACTACCGCAGGCTCACGCGGCGCGCCCGGCGCGTCGTCGAGCGCGAGTTCTACGGGTCGGCGTGACCGAGCGCGAGGTCGCGTCCGGGGCAAGCCGAGCTCACGGTGCTCGGCGCGCCCGTGTCGCACTGACCACGAGCCACGCCCCCGCCACGGCGACCACGATGCCGATCACGAGCCACAGCACCTCGCCGGTCATGAACGAGCCGTGGATCCAGCCCGCGCCCTGTCCGATCCACACCGCGCCCACGAGCACGAGTACGGCACCGATGGCGACCCGGATCCACATGGCTCCTCCTCGCGGCGCGGCGTAGCCTGACGCCATGTTGCTCGACGGCATGAACCACGTCGCGATACTGACGGCGGACACGGAGAGATTGCACGCGTTCTATCGCGAGGTCTTCGACGCCACGGTCTCGCACGACATGACCGAGGCCGAGGGCGTCCGCCTCTCGTTCCTCGACGTCGGGCCCCACACCGAGCTGAACGTGTTCGAGGTCGAGGGCAACGCGGAGGCGGGCCGGCAGACGCCGATGTTCGGGCGCGGCCGGATCGACCACCTCGCGCTCCAGGCCACGTCGAAGGAGGCGTTCGACACGATCCGCGAGCGCCTCATCACCCGCGGCGCCACCGACGGGTTCGTCACCGACTTCGGGCCGATCCTGAGCCTGTTCTTCCGCGATCCCGACGGCCTCGAAGCCGAGGTCTGCGTGGCCAACCCCGACGCGCGCCCGGGCGTGCACAACCCGCCGGGTACGCCGGCGCCGGGCTACGACGTCGTCTCGTAGCGCCCGGGTGTGGCTCGCCGCGATTCATTGAACTGCTGGCCGTCGAGCACCAGGTTTGCGTGCAACGAATCGCGCACCGGTTGCGTCGAGGCGGCGACGAGCCCGACCGGGCGAGGAGCTCGCAGGAGCGGCGAGCGACCGCGGAGGCGGGTAGTCCGGCTCCGCAGCGAGCGCGACCAGAATGACGGTTCGCTTGCGTCGAGGCGGCGACGAGCCCGACCGGGCGAGGAGCTCGCAGGAGCAGCGAGCGACCGCGGAGCCGGGTAGCCCGGCTCCGCAGCGAGCGCGACCAGATCAAATGTCGAAGTAGAGAGCGAACTCCCACGGGTGGGGGCGGAGGCGGAGCGCATCGACCTCGTTGAGCCGCTTGTACTCGACCCACGTCTCGATCACGTCGGGCGTGAACACACCACCCGCCAGCAGGAACTCGTGGTCGGCCTCGAGCGCGTCGAGCACCTCGTCGAGCGAACCCGGCACCTGCGGCACCTTGGCGAGCTCCTCGGGCGGGAGGTCGTAGAGGTCACGGTCGACCGGCGTGGGCGGCTCGATGCGGTTCTGGATGCCGTCGAGGCCCGCCATCAGCAGCGCCGAGAACGCGAGGTACGGGTTGCACGACGGGTCGGGGCAGCGGAATTCGAGCCGCTTCGCCTTCGGGCTCTTCGAGTAGAGCGGGATGCGCACCGCCGCCGACCGGTTCCGCTGCGAGTACACGAGGTTCACCGGCGCCTCGTAGCCGGGCACGAGCCGCTTGTACGAGTTCGTCGTGGGATTCGTGATCGCGAGGAGCGCCGGCGTGTGCGTGAGCAACCCTCCGATGTACCAACGTGCGAGGTCGGAGAGCCCGGCGTAGCCCTTCTCGTCGAAGAACAGCGGCTCACCGCCCTTCCAGAGCGACTGGTGGACGTGCATGCCCGACCCGTTGTCCTGGAAGATCGGCTTCGGCATGAACGTGACCGTCTTGCCCGCGCGCCGGGCGACGTTCTTCACGACGTACTTGTAGAGCATCAGCTTGTCGGCCATCTTCGCCAGCGTGTCGAAGCGCATGTCGATCTCGGCCTGGCCGGCAGTCCCCACTTCGTGGTGCTGCACCTCGATCGGCACCCCGATGCGCTCCAGCGTCAGGATCATCTCCGAGCGGAGGTCCTGGTACTGGTC
The DNA here is from genome assembly GCA_035623515.1 of Acidimicrobiia bacterium. GTDB lineage: Bacteria > Actinomycetota > Acidimicrobiia > IMCC26256 > DASPTH01 > DASPTH01. The sequence continues at coordinate 10,746 of DASPTH010000381.1, read as the reverse complement.
CATCGGCGGGACCGGGAAGTAGCCCTCCTTGTAGCGGACCTTGTACCCGAGGTTCGGGCTGCCGTCGAGCTCGCGCTCGCGCCCCGCGTTCCACACGCCTTCGATCGAGTCCAGGCGGTAGAAGCCCGAGAACTGGTTCTGGTCGTAGATGGCGGAGTCGAAGATGTAGAACTCGGCCTCGGGACCGAAGTACGCCGTGTCGGCGATCCCGGTGCCCTTCAGGTAGTCCTCCGCCTTCTTCGCGATGTATCGGGGGTCGCGGGTGTAGGCCTCGCCGGTGACGGGGTCGCGCACGAAGCAGTTGATGTTCAGCGTCTTGTGCTGCGTGAACGGGTCGATGATCGCAGTGTCGGGGTCCGGCATGAGGAGCATGTCGGACTCCTGGATCTCCTGGAAGCCGCGGATCGACGATCCGTCGAAGCCGAGCCCGTCCTCGAACACGTCCTCACTGAGCTCGTGCGCGGGGACCGAGAAGTGCTGCATGAGCCCCGGAAGGTCGCAGAAGCGCACGTCGACGACCTCGACGCCCTCGTCCTGCAACATCCGGACGACGTCACTCGGAGTAGCCACCTGCGTACCTGCCTTTCGGCCTTCGCGGCCTTTCGGGTTCCTGACGTCTCGGGCGCGGGAGCCTACGCTGCCACCTCCCCCTGGCACCGAGCCGGGCCCCGGCCCGCGGGCGCACGCTCGCACCGGGCCATTTCGGGTCGGTTGCCCCAATGTGAACGGGGTGTGAACGGCCCCGGCCGGAAGCGGGCTCCGGTTCGGGGTGGTGCCAGAATTGGGCGCCAGTCGCGAGCTTCCCGAGGTCACCGTTATGCAGCATCAAGACGACTACGTGCTCCGGACCGTCGAGGAGCGGGGCGTCCGCTTCGTCCGCCTCTGGTTCACCGATGTGCTCGGTTCGCTGAAGAGCTTCGCCATCACACCGGCGGAGCTCGAGACGGCGCTCGTGGAGGGCATGACCTTCGACGGGTCGGCGATCGAGGGGTACAGCCGCGTGCAGGAGTCGGACATGCTCGCCGTCCCCGACCCCAACACCTTCGAGATCGTGCCGTGGCGCGGCGAGGACGCTCCGGTGGCCCGCATGTTCTGCGACATCAAGCACCTCTCGGAGGAACCCTTCGAGGGCGACCCGCGCCACGTGTTGAAGCGGAACCTCGAACGCGCCCGCGACAAGGGCTTCACCTTCTACACGGCCCCGGAGATGGAGTTCTTCATCTTCGAGACCGCCAGCGAGCCCAAGCCGCTCGATCATGCGGGCTTCTTCGACCTCACCCAGCTCGACATGGTGAGCAACCTGCGCCGGCAGACGATCGTGACCCTCGAGGCGATGGGGATCCCCGTCGAGTACAGCTTCCACGAGCTCGGACCGAGCCAGCACGAGATCGACCTGCGCTACACCGACGCGCTCACGATGGCCGACAACGTGATGACGTTCCGCGTCGTCGTGAAGCAGGTCGCCGCCGACCTCGGCGTCTACGCGACGTTCATGCCCAAGCCCATCGCCGGCGCGTTCGGCTCCGGGATGCACACGCACCTGTCGCTCTTCGAGGGCGACGTCAACGCGTTCCACGATGCCGGCGACGAGTACGGCCTGTCGAAGGTCGGGAAGTGTTTCATCGCCGGACTGCTGATGCACGCGCGCGAGATCACCGCGGTCACGAACCAGACGGTGAACTCGTACAAGCGACTGGTCGAGGGCTACGAGGCGCCGGTGCACGTGTCGTGGGCGCGCAACAACGAGTCGGCGCTCGTACGGGTCCCCGTACCGAAGAAGGGCAAGGAGAGCTCGACGCGCATCGAGTTCCGGTCACCCGACCCGGCCGCGAACCCGTACCTGGCGTTCTCGGTGATGCTGGCCGCCGGGTTGCGCGGCATCGAGGAGGGATACCAGCTCCCGCCGGAGGCCACGAACAACATCTACGAGATGACCCCCGAGGAGCGCGCCGCCGAAGGGATCGGCTCGCTCCCGCAGAGCCTGGCCGAGGCGATCGCAGTGATGGAAGACTCCGAGCTCGTCGCCGAGGCGCTCGGTGAGCACGTGTTCGACTACTTCATCCGCAACAAGCGCCGCGAGTGGAACGACTACAAGCTCGAGGTCACGTCGTGGGAGCTCGAGCGCTACCTCGGGACCCTCTGATGGCATCCGAACCGCTGCTGGTGTTCCCCGACCCACCGCCGCCGCTGCTCGCGCAGACCCTCGACCTCGCCGGGCACAAGTGGATGGCCGTCGGCAACGCGTCCATCGCGACACAGCTCGAACCGGCCGACGGGTGGAGCGGCGCGGTCGTGTGCGCGGAGGACGACCCCGAGGGTGCGTTCGGTATCTGCCGAGCGCTCCGGAAGCGCGACAGCTCGCTCGAGCCGGTGCTCTTGCTCGTGTCGGGCGCGCAACTCGCGGAGCTCGAGATGCGTGAGGACCTCTTCGACGACTTCTGCCTGTCGCCCTTCCACCAGAAAGAGCTCGAGGCCCGGCTGCGGCACCTGTTCTGGCGGACCGGCCGCGGTGGCAGCCCGGAGATCGTCGAGTACGGCGACCTCGTGCTCAACCTCGAGACCTACCAGGCGGCGCTGTCGTCGAAGCCGCTCGACCTCACGTACATGGAGTACGAGCTCCTGAAGTTCTTCGCGACCCACCCGGCCAAGGTGTTCACGCGCGAGCAGCTGCTGTCGCGTGTGTGGGGATACGAGTATTACGGCGGCGCCCGTACGGTCGACGTCCACGTACGCCGGCTGCGGGCCAAGCTCGGCGAGGAACACGCCAGTCTGATCCAGACGGTGCGCTCGGTGGGTTACCGCTTCGGCACCCCCCGCTGGCAGCCCACGTAACTCACTTCACGTTCTGGCGTCTTTGAGTGGGGCCATGGCCCCACTCAAAGACGCCAGAACAGATCGCCGTGTCCCGCGGCTACTCCGTGGCGGCGCGCTCGTCGGCGTCGTCGACGAGCAGCCAGCCCATCACCGCGGACCAGATCGCGCCGCCGAACATGATGAGCACCGGAAAGACCAGCAGCATGATCGCTGCGAGGACGATCCCACCGGCGGCCACGACGGCAGCCTAACTCCCGCGTCCTATGCTCGGCCGCGAGCGCGAGCTCGAGAGGGGGACCCATGGAACGCTTCGTGCTGATCTCGGCCGACTGCCACGCGGTCGGTCGCGCCGACGACTTCACGCCCTACCTCGACGCGCCGTACCGCGAGGCGTACGCGGCGTCCGTCGATCGTCGCGCGGAGTTCGCGGCAGGACGGGCGAAGGCGTCCGAGGACGGCGGACTGCTGTTCTCGCGCGAGACCCTCGACGAGTACCACGGCCACGACGAGACGGCCGACGAAATCATGGGCGGTACCACGGGCCAGTGGGACTCCGACCGCCGCGTCAAGGAACTCGAGGACGACGGCGTCGTGGCCGAAGTGGTGTTCCCGAACGGTGGGCCGTTCGTCACCGGGCGCGGCGCCACGCCGTTCGCCCCCGAACTCCAAGCCGCCGGCTTGCGCGCGTACAACCGGTGGCTGGCCGACTTCTGCGCGGAAGCGTCGGGGCGGCGCGCGGGGATCGCACAGCTCTCGATCGACGACGTCGACGGCGCGGTCGCCGAGATCGAATGGTCGGCGTCGAACGGATTGTGCGGCGTCTCCGTGCCGATCCTGTTCGACGACGCCACGCCGCCCCTCTACCACGAGCGCTACGCGCCGATGTGGGCCGCGTGCGCGGCCACGGGCATGCCGGTGCACGTGCACGGAGGCGCGGGGCCCGACTACGGCAGCGGCATCGACACACTCACCGGCATCATGCTGTACGTCACCGAGGTCCCGATGTGGCCCCGCCGCATCCTCTGGTTCCTGCTCTGGAACGGCACGCTCGAGCGGCACCCCGACCTCCGGCTCGTGTTCACCGAGGGCACCTCGGACTGGGTGCCCGCGTCGGTGAGCTACCTCGACTACCTCTACGAGTCGAAGGATTTCGCGCACATCCGTCAGGTGCTGCCGATGAAGCCGAGCGAGTACTGGCGGCGCCAGTGTTTCGTGGGCGCTTCGTCGGTGTCGCGCGCGGAGACCGACATGCGCTACGAGATCGGCGTCGAGAACATGATGTTCGGCTCCGACTACCCGCACGTCGAGGGTACGTGGCCGCGCACGCACGACTGGGTCCGCGCGACGCTCGGCGGGATCCCCGAGCACGAGCAGCGCCTGATCCTCGGCGGCAACGCAGCGCGGCTCTACGGTTTCGACCTCACCGAGTTGTCGCCGATCGCACAGCGCGTCGGTATCCCGGTTGCCGACCTGGTCGAGCGCACCGACGCTCCGGCACTCGCGCACACGCAGGTCGACCGGCCGGGTGCGATGTTCGACCACATCGGAGCGGGCCCCAATCCTTGAAATCGCCACCCGGCGAGCGCACGATGCCGTGGGGGCCCGGGGCGGCCCGCGACCGGGGGTGACTCACCGTGGACGACAGCACCTGGGAGCGTTGGGCTCCCGTGGGGGGAATTGCATTCGCAGTGTTGGTGGCGGTGTCGGCCGCGATCACCGGCAGCCCGCCCAAGCTGACCGACTCGACGGCCAAGATCGTCAAGTACATCGCCGATCATCAAGGTGAGCTGCGCTGGTCCGCGTACATCGCGGGGATCGGCACGATCGGCGCGTTCTGGTGGGCCGGCGGGGTGTGGCGGACGCTCCGGCGCGCCGAAGGTGGCTCACCGATGCTCGCGGTCACCGCAGTGTTGGGCCTCGTCTTCGGGGCGACCCTGGCCGCGCTGAGCGGCATCCTGCTCGCCACGGTCGCCATCCCCGGCGTCGGTACGGCCATGGGCGCGGGAGGGGTGCGGTTCTTCTACACGCTCGGCAACACGCTCATCGGGGGCACGGGCATCGGAATCCTCGTGTTCACCGGCGCGTTCTCGGCGGTGATCCTCCGAACCGGGATGCTGCCGCGCCTCGTCGGCTGGTTCGGCGTGCTCGTGGCCATCGTGTGGATCCCGGGCGCGGCGCTGATGTCGACGAGCCGCGACGCGGTCTTCTACCTCGCGTTCGTCGGCTTCGTCCTGTTCCTGCTCTGGGTGCTCGCGGTCAGCATCACGATGCTGCGGACCCGCGCGTCTGCGGTGGCGTCAACGGCGTAACCGCCGCGCCGCGGCCGTCTCGCGCGCAGGAAGGCGCTCGGGGCGCACACCCGACTGCTCGCTGATCGCGTTCCAGACCGCGGCCGCCACGGATGCGAACACTGCATCCGACGAACGCGCTCGCGGCTCGCCGGGATCGTCCACGATGTCGACGTCGATCACGGGCGTGTCCTTGGCGCGGATCACGCCGAAGGACCGGATGGTGAGATCCTGCACCTCTCCCGTCGCGGAATCGACCGCGATCCCCTCGGTGAGCACCCAGCCGAGGGCCATGTGCGCGGCTCCGATCGCGTAGGAACGCAGGACGATTTCGTCGAGCGGGTCACCGGCTGCGACGCGCACCCAGACCCGTCCGAGTGTCCCGTCGGCATCCAACTCGACGCGCGCGCCGGACATGGCACCGCTCGGTGCACACGCACACGTGTCGAGCAGCACACGCGCCACGCGGTCGTCACGGACGACGGCGGAGCGGTCGACCCCTGCTTCCGACAACGCGCCTTCCGTGAGGACGACGCGTTCGGCGAGGCCGACCGCCCGCAGGTGCGACGAGGTCGACGGTCCGGCGACGCGTTGCTCGCGCCACACGCTGCGCTCTTCGATCACGTAGGGCTGCCGGCGGTGGCCGACGAAGGGACTGGTATCCCCGGCGACGACGCCGTCGATGGCCACCGTGGCGCCCTCCACGCGTGCGCGCCCCGCGATGGGAGGACGCTTCGGTCCGAGTCGCACGACGTCCTCGCGCGAGAACACCACACGCACGCCCCGGCCCGTGGCGTCGGCGAGCTCGCGCGCCGCGGCGGGCGCGCACGACGTCTCCTTGCCGCCGAACGCCCCGCCGTTGGCGAGCACGTTCGCCGGCGCCCCGCCCGGCTCGCACCACGATGCGTCGGGCTCCAGGTACGCAGGTTCGACCCACCCCGTGAGGAGCCGAACGCCGCCGTCGGGGAGCTGCGGGAGCAGGAGCGGCCACGACAACTCCGCCGTCGTGCGGCGGCCCTGCACCTTGGCGGCGAGGGTCCGCGCCTCGTAAAGCGAGTCGGCGACGACCCACCGCCGGCCCGCCGCTTCCACCGACGGCGCAGCGGACCCCGGCGGCAGCGGCACGGCGACGAGCGCGTCTCGCGGCGCCCCGTCGTCGGCGAAGCCGCCGTCGCCGAGCGGTACGTGCTCCCCCACCTCCTGCGCAACCCCGCCTTCGAGCTCGGCGCGGCGAGCGGCGTGCTCGCGGGCCGCGCGACCGACGCACGCGCCGGCGCCCGCGATCGATTCGTACACGGTCTGCCAGCCGGTGCACCGACACAGGTGCGCGGCGAGTGCTCGGTCGAGGTCTGCGGGTGCGGCGCGTCCCTTGGCGCGGAGGGCAGCGGCCCGAACGAGGATCCCGGGCGTGCAGAATCCGCACTGCGAGCCGCCCGAGGCGACGAAGGCGTCGACGAGCGCGTCGCGCTCGGCGGCGTCGATGCCTTCGAGCGTCGTCACCGACCGCCCCGCGACGCGCGTCGCAGGCGTCACGCACGCGACCCGGGGATCGTCGTCGACGAGCACAGTGCAGCAGCCGCACTGACCCTGTGGCGCGCAACCGTCCTTGACCGAAACCACCCCGAGCCGCTCACGCAACACGGACAACAGCGACTCCCCGGCGGCGGTGTCGACCTCGACGGGCACGTCGTTGCACGTGAACGCGACCCGATCCCAAGCAGCGCTCACGAGCAGGCAGGATAGGGGTCGTGGATGTCGCTCCCTGGCTGTCGCGGCGCGCGTTCCTCGGTGCCGGTCTCGCGGTCGCGGGGGGCGTTGCCCTCGGGGGCGTGACCCCTGCGTGGGCGGCGTCGGACAAGTCGCGCGTGGTGGCGATCCCCTTCTCCTCCGACCTCTACGCGTCGCCGAATCCGCAGCGCTTCACGCTGGTGCTCCAGCAGGGTACGAGCGACGGCGTCCAGTACGTCGCCGGCCCGGCGCTCGACGTGCGCTTCCGCGCGCCGGGGAGCACCGAGTGGACGCCCTACGTGCGGACGCAGCTGGATCGTGCCGGGCTGCCGAAGGGCCGTGGCGTGTACCGGATGGCCACGACGTTCGCGCAGCCGGGCAATTGGGACGGCCAGGCGCGTTTCAGCGGCACCACCACGAAATTCAAGATGACGCTGCCCGCTGCCGCGGTCGCGCCGGAGATCGGCGAGGCGGCACCCCGCGCCGCGTCGCCGACCAAGACAAACACGCTCGGCGTGAACCCGATCTGCACCCGCGTGCCGCAGTGCCCGCTGCACACCGTGTCCCTGGCCGACGTGGTCGGCGCCGGCCGCCCAGTCGCCGTGATGTTCGCGACACCGGCGCTGTGCACGTCGATGTACTGCGGGCCCGTGCTCGACGAGCTCCTCGCCGTCCGGGCGCCCTACCAGGACCGGATCACGTTCGTGCACGTCGACATCTACAAGAACTCACGAGGTACGCAGGAGTCGCCGACGGTGTTGGCGTGGAAGCTCCCGAGCGAACCGTGGTTGTTCACCGTCGACGGCGCGGGGAACATCGTGAACCGGCTCGACACCGCGATGGGCCGCGACGAGGTGCAGCAGGCGCTGGACGAGTTGCTGACGCGGTAGCTAGCGCTGCTTGGCGGTCTTGCGGGCCGGCTTCCGCAGGGCCTTCTTGACCGTCTTCTTGGCGGTGGCCCGCTTCTTGGTGATCCGCTTCTTGGCCGCGGTGCGGCGCTTCGCGACCCGCTTCTTCGCCGTCGCGCGCGTCGTGGTCACCCGCTTCTTCGCCGCGGCGCGCCGCTTCGTGACCTTCTTCTTCGCCGCCGCGCGCGTCGTGGTCACCCGCTTCTTGACCGCGGCGCGCCGCTTCGTGACCCTCTTCGCCGTGGCTCGCTTCTTCGCCGGCGCCTTCTTGGCCTTCTTCGCCGGCGCCCTCTTGGCAGCCTTCTTCGCCGGCGCCCTCTTGGCCTTCTTCGCCGGCGCCCTCTTGGCCTGCTTCGCCGGCGCCTTCTTGGCAGCCTGCTTCGCCGGCGCCTTCTTGGCGGGCTTCCGAGCCACGCGAGCCTTCTTGGCAGGCGCGCGCCGTGCGGGCGCCTTCGTGGCCGGTGTGGTTGCCGGCTCGGGCTCCGGCGGGCGCTCGGGCTCGCGGGCCGGTGCACTCAACCAAGCCGGAGGCGCGGTCGCCGGAGGCGTGGGAAGGCCCGGCGAGGGATCGTCGAACCGGGGCGTGCTGTCGGCTCCAGACGGAGTGGAGGGCCAATTCGGGGTCATCGGGCGCTCCTCTTTGCCGGCTCCACTCGAACCGGTGAGACGTTCGAAGGACTCAGGAGAAGGATTGGCCGCAGCCGCAACTCCGGGTGGCGTTCGGGTTCTGGATCGAGAACCCGGCGCCCTGGAGACCGTCCTTGTAGTCGAGCGTCGCGCCACCGAGGTGCTGCGCGCTCGCCGGGTCGATGACGACGGTGACGCCTCGGTGCTCCGCGCGAACGTCGTCGGCCGCGATGTCGCTGTCGAAGTACATCTCGTAGCTCAGGCCGGAGCAGCCACCGGGCCGCACGGCCACCCGGAGCGCGAACTCGGGGTTGCCCTCCGCCTCGATCAGGCTCTTGACCTTGTCGGCCGCCGCGTCCGTCAGCGTGAAGACGGTGCTGGCGTCCTGAACGGTGAACATGGACACGATGGCACTCCTGCTGTGTGGCTCACTCGGCTGCTCGGCGGCAACTGCCGCCTCGCGGACGCTTCGCTCGCTTATCGGTCGTTCTCAGGATAACCCACCCCAACCACCACGTGGCAGGGCTCGGGGTCGTACAACGTCGCGAACTGCTCGACTCTTCCATCGCCCACGGCGTCGATGACGCCTTCACAGAGCCCGCGGTGGAGGTTGCAGACGAGCTCGGGGTACGCCTCGGCGAGCTCTCGGAAGGGGCAGTGGAGGAACTCGATGCGCGTGCTGCCCTCGTGCTCGCCGTCGGCCCGCTCCAAGGAGGGCTCGAAGCCGAGCCGGGCGAGCTCCGACTCGAGGGCGCGGAGGCAGTGGCGGGAGCGGGTACGCCGGCCGGAGTCGGCACCCCACACGCGCCCGGTGTCGGCGGCGTCCTCGGCGTCGGCCCCGACCCGCTCGGCGAGCGCCGCGAGCAACCCGGCGAGGAGCGCGTGCGCAGGGGGATCGAAGCCCAGGGCGGGCGCACCCGCGGCGAGGAAGTAGAGGTGCTGCGGCCGACCCACCGTCCCACGCCGCACGGGCTCGACGTCGACGAGCCCCGCGTCGCGCAGCCGCTCGAGGTGGAGACGCACGGTGTTCGCGTGGAGGCCGAGCCGGTCGGCGAGGTCCTGGGCCGACAGCGCGGCCGTGGAGCGCGCCAGTTCCCGGTACATGGCGTAGCGCGTCTCGTCGCCGAGGGCCTTGAGCACCGTGAGCTGGTCGGGGTGACCGGGCATTGCGCTTGACGGTACCCGCCCTCGGGCATATTTTCAAGGTCGAACCTGTAGAAATCATCGAGTATGCCGATCCACGTTCCGAACCCCGACGATCCCGGCGCGCCGGTCCACCAGCCCGTGGCGGGCCCGCCTCCCAGCCCGGCCGACGTGCGGCGCATGCTGGCCGGCGTCATCGATCCCGAGCTGCACGCCGACATCGTCGAGCTGGGCATGGTCGACGACGTCCGGGTCGCGCCCGACGGCACGGTCACGGTGAAGGTCGCGCTGACCACGGCCGGTTGCCCGCTCCGGACCCAGATCAAGCAGGACGTCGAGTCCAAGGTTCGAGGGCTCCCCGGCGTCACCGCAGTGGCCGTCGAGTACGGCGAGATGAACGCGGAGCAGAAACGCGCCGCCATGCAGCGCGCCCGCTGGAACGCTCGTGAGCGCGCCGCGCCGAACGAGGTGCCGTCCACGACCCGCGTGCTCGCGGTGGCGAGCGGCAAGGGTGGGGTCGGGAAGTCGTCGGTCACCGTCAACCTCGCCGCCGCGCTCGCGTCGCGGGGGCTCACGGTAGGCGTGCTCGACGCCGACATCTGGGGTTTCAGCGTCCCGCGCATGCTCGGCGTCGAGGGCCGGCTCGGAGGCACGGAGGGCAAGATCACGCCGCACACGGTCACGGTCCCGAACCGCGACGACGGCCCGGCGGCGGCGAAGCCCGGTCTCCTGAAGATCGTGTCGATGGGGTTCCTCGTCGACGACGAGAGCACGGCGCTCATGTGGCGGGGCTTGATCCTCACGAAGGCGCTCGAGCAGTTCCTCACCGACGTCCGCTGGGGCGACATGGACTATCTCCTCGTCGACATGCCGCCGGGCACCGGTGACATCCAGATGGGGCTCGCACGAATGCTGCCGCAAGCCGAGATGCTCGTGGTGACCACGCCGGCACGCGCGGCGCAGAAGGTCGCGGTGCGTGTCGCCGACATGGCGCGCCGCTCGTACATGAAGGTGGCCGGCGTCGTCGAGAACATGAGCGAGTTGGTGCTCGCCGACGGGTCGCGCCACTCCGTGTTCGGTGCCGGCGGTGGGGAGGCGCTCGCGCGGGAGATCGGGGCGCCGCTCGTGGCCCGCATCCCGCTCGAGCCCGCGGTGTCCGAAGGCGGCGACACCGGCCACCCGGTCGTCCTGAGCGCGCCCGACTCACCGGCCGGGCAGGACGACCGGGTGGCCGGTGT
>DASPTH010000378.1:0-11335 GCA_035623515.1 Acidimicrobiia bacterium | reverse complement strand
TCGCCGCCAGCGTCCTGAGCGGCTGCTCACGGCGCGCCTACGAGGCCCGCCGCGCCGGCACGGCGGCCGGGCGGGCCACGCGGAACCGCCCTGCCCGGATGACTCGCCGCGCGGCCAGCTCGCCGTGGTCGTCCTCCAGCCAGCCGCAGCCGCAGACGGGGACGTCGTCGGCGGACGGGCGGTATTCCGCACAGGCCTCGAAGCGCAGGGCGCCGACGGGGATCGTGGTGTCCATGACGTGCCTCCCGAGGGTCTGGGTGCTCACTCGGACACCATCGCGCCGGGGTGAGACAGTAACGACGGGGGAAGGACGGCCCTCGGCGAGCGCCGGGGTCAGGCGTCGTGCCTGATCGGTGAGCGCATGCTCAGGGATGCGGCGCAAAGCCCATGGGTCGCCGGCACCGGCCGGATCCTCCTCGTACGCGGGGGGCGGGAACGAGCACCACCGGGCACTCGGGCTTCGTGACGAGCGATGCCTCGTGGCGCCATCGGCTGCACACGGCGATCTGACGCGCGGAACTCCGAGTTCCCGCGTGACCTCAGTCGAGCTCGCGGAGGACGTCGACCATCTGCTGTCGGAAGCGCCGCAATTCGTCGCGGTGCACCAACGAGAGTCTCTCGAGCACGTCACGTCCTGCTGCTGTCAATTGCACCCGTTGCCGACGCTGGTCGTGACGATCAGGCGTACGCCGGACGAGGCCCGCCGCGTCGGCGCGGTCGATGAGCTCGACGACCGAGTGGTGACGAAGTTGGAGCGCCTCCGCGAGTTCGGCGATCACGGGCGGATCGCTTCCTGCATGGCCCCGTATCGCCAGCAACAGCTGGTGTTGTGCGGGCGTGACTCCCGCCTCCCGCGCGGCCTGCTCGGAGAATCGTTGGAAGACCCGGAGCGCGTAGCGAAAGCGTGCCAATGCCCGGTAGTCACGGTCCGACAGTGCGCGGGTGTGGAGCACGCCGAACAGTATATCGTGAAGCGATAGACCGCTGCGTATGGGCCTTCGGAGCAGGCCGCACGAGATTGCTTCGGCCGTGCCAGGCGGTGTGCACGACGACGCGAGGCCCGCGACCGTGGTCGTCGGGTTCGACGGTACCCGCCGAGTGAGCGCGCGCCGGCCATGCCAATGGACTCGCTCGGCGGACCGGCGTTCGGCTCGTCGTCGTGGAGATCGATCGATCGTCATGGGTCTGCCCCGTACTCGCCTCACTCGCGGTCTACCCGATCGATCCCTACGTCGGCTCTCCCATCTGGCTCGATCCGTCGCGGCCTTCCGTGACGGTTCTCGTCCGTCGGAACTGGAGGGTCGGGTCGAGAACGTCCTCGGGGCCGCGCCGGGGTCGTGGGTGTTGATCCGGCGGACCGGCCACGTCGCTCGCGAATTGCGCGCCGTTTCGCGCCAGTACCACGCCGACGTCGTGGTCGTCGGTACGTCGCGGCGGCGACGGTGGCATCTGCTCGGCGGCGCGGTCGCGCCCCTCGTGCGTCACGGCGACCGGCCGGTCGTCGCCGTTCCTCGACCGCCGCCGCCGACGCGGGGCTTCGGTTCGGGCGCGTGGTCGTCGCTCCCGTTCGGACTGGGCTGGAGCGCGACGTCGACGTGACGGCGGCGTCCGACCGGTGGGACGAAGCTTCGTGCGCGCCGCTCGTGCCAGCCCGGCTGCTGCCGCTCGTGTTCGAGATTCGCGGCCCGGCCGCGCAGGATGTCCGTACGTGTGCAGATGCCGACCAGCGCGCCCTGGCCGTCGACGACCGGCACGTGCTCGATGTCCTCGTCGAGGAGGCGCGCCAGGACGTCGAGGAGCGTCGTATCGGGCGACACCGTCACGACGCGCGCGCTGGCCACCGCGGTCACTCCCTCCTGATCCGGCACCTCTTCGAGCAGATCCCCCCGCGTCACGATCCCGACGCACCGGCCCTCCTCGTCGACGAGCGGATACGCGCTGTGGCGCCCTTCGGCAAGACGCCGCCTCGTGTCACCGACGCCGGCGCCGACACCGATGGTCTCCACCTCGGTCGTCATGACCTGGGCGGCGACCGTCGAGCGCAGCACGTCGGGCTCGTAGTGGCGGGGCACGCGGAGTCCACGCCGGGCGAGCTTCTCGGTCATCAGGCCGTGGTCGAGCAGCGCGGCCGCGACGAGGTCGGCGATCACCGCCGCGAGCATCAGCGGGAGGATCGAGTTGTAGTCGCGCGTGAGCTCGAACGCGAAGACGATCGCCGTGAAGGTCGCTCGCGCGGCCGCGCCGAAGGTCGCCGCCATCGCGACCAGTGCGATCGCGCCCGCCGAGAGATGCAGACCCGGAGCGACCTCGTTGACCAATGCACCGAACAGTGAGCCGAAGCATCCGGCGACGAGCAGGATCGGTGCCAAGGTGCCGCCCGAGGTCCCGGACGCCAGCGCGATCCACCACATGACGAGCTTCCCGAGCAGGAGGACTGCCAGGGTCGCCAGGGCCAGCTTGTCGGCCAACACGTCGTTGATCGCGTCGTACCCGACGCCGAGCGCGCGCGGCACCGCCAGGCCGATCAGCGCGAAGCCCACCGCGCCGATGATCGGGTGCCAGAACCCGCTCAGCGGCAAGCGGCGGAAGCCGCCTTCGATGAGATAGAGGCCCTTGCAGACCACCACGGCGAGCAGCCCACACGCGATACCGAGGACGACGAACACCGGCACGTTCTCGATCCCCGAGTAGCTGTGCGGCGGCACCGTGAACAACGGGCCGCTGCCGAAGATCAGCACGTGCATTCCCGCGCCGAGGCTCGACGCGACGACGAGCGGGACGAGCGCGCGAGTGGAGAACTCGAAGAGGAGCAGCTCGATCGCGAGGATCACCGCGGCGAGCGGCGTACCGAAGATCGCGGCCATGCCCGCGGCGGCGCCGCTCGCGAGCAGGATCTTGCGCTCCGACGGTGACACGCTGACCCACTGGCCGACGAGCGAGCCGAGGGCGCCGCCGGTGACGATGATCGGGCCCTCGGCGCCGAACGGTCCGCCGGTGCCGATCGCGACCGCGGCGGACACCGGCTTGGCCGCGGCAGCGCGGGGCTGGATGCGGCTCTGCTTCGACAGGATCGCCTCCATGGCCTCGGGGATGCCGTGACCTCGGATGACGGGCGCCCACTTCGCGAGCAACGCGACGACCAGGCCGCCGGCGACGGCCGCGAGCACAAGGGTCGCGTCCGGATGGAAGTTGCGGAGGGACGGGAGGTCCCAGCCCCACTGGTGCAGGAGCATCACGTTCGTGATGAGGCCGATGAGGTGGACCAGCACGTAAGCAGCGCCGCCGGCGACGATGCCGAGCCCTGCCGCGAGCAGGGAGAGGAAGATGGATCGGCGCGCGGTGGCCGGGACGGCGATCTTCACGCGCGCGAGCACGCGCAGGCCCTGGTTGTGGGATCCGGGCTTGTATCGTGACACGATATAGTGCTCATCCTAGCGCACTGCGCGGTTGGCCCTGCGCCCGGAGGGCGTGCGTCGAGCGTCCTCGAGGAGGACCTCGGCTCCTTCATCCGTCAGAACCGCGCGCCATAGCCGCGCGTTCTGACGGATGAACGGGAACGGGCCCGGAACGGGAACGGGCCCGGGAACGGGACGGGGCGGGCTACTCCTTGACCGGCGGCTCGTCGAGGCCCGACGGCGGCTCGGGCACCGGCTCCGGCACCGACTGGGGCACCGACTCGGACGCCCGCTCGGAGGCGTCGATGGCCACGGGGCCCGGCGCGGCCGGGGGCGGCGGCGGGGACGCTCCGTTGGGGCTACGGCCGTCGGTGAGGTAGCGCATGAGGCTGGCGGCGAGCCCGTCGATCGGCCCCCCGCCGCCCCCGGCCACGAGCACGTCGGGCACGACGGTGATGTGGCCCTCGGCGACCGCGTTCGCCACGGCGACCAACGCGGTGGCCCCGCTGCCGAGCGCCTCCTTCTGGGCCTCGAACCCGGTGGCGCGGGCGAGCCCCAGGGCCTCGGTGGCCTTGGCCTCGGCGAGCCCGATCGCCTCGACCTTCGTGGCCTCGGCGCGGCCGGTCAGCTCGACGAAGGCCGCCTCGCCCTTGCCCTCGTTCTGGCGCGCCTCGGCCTCGTTGGCCTTGATCTGCACGCCCACCTGCGCGCTGGCGAGCTGGGCCTGCATGTCGGCCGTCCCCTTGGCCTTCTCCATCTCGATGCGCGACGTCTGCGCGCGCTGCTGCTCCTCGAACGTCGCCTTCTCCTGGTTGGCGATCTCGCGCTGGGTGAGCACGACCACGAGCTCGGGTGGGAAGACGACGTCCTGGATGTAGACGCCCTTCGTCTCCACCTCGTACTGCACGAGGTATCGCGTGATCGCCTCGAGGGCCGCGGCCTGCACCTCGCGCCGCGTCTCGATGAACTTCACCGCCTCCAGGGCCTGCAACGTGTTGCGGAAGTGGTTGCCGACCGCCGACTGCAGCACCTCGCTGACGAGGTTGCGCATGGTGCCCACCATGGAGATCACCTTGGGGGCGCGCGTGTCGGGCACGTGGATCTGCACCTGGAGGTCGATCTGGAACACGAAGCCCTCCCGGCTCTTGCCGACGATCGACGACAGGTGCGCGTCGAGGTCGTGCGCCTCCGAGCTGGCCTCCGCCCAGTTCAGGGTGAGGATGAACGTGGGCACGATCTCCGCCGCGTAGACGCGCGGGTTGATCGGGTACTTGCCGGTGCGCAGCGGCTCCTGCCAGATGCCGCGGTGACCGGGTCGGACGATCGACCCGAACTTGAACTCGGCACCCGACGTGTCGAGCGTGGGCAGGCCGACGAAGCCCTTGATCACGGCGACCTCGCCCTGGTTCACCACGAGCATCGGCACGAGGTCGACGCGCACGAGGAACGGGTTCAGGAGGTAGGCGCCGTAGAGGAGCGGGTCGTGCTGGAGCCCGATCTTGCCGCCTGCATCGATGAACGCCTGGTAGTCCTGGTAGTTGTTGTGGACGGTGTTCTTGCTGCCGAGCAGCGTCTCGATGAGGTCGGCGTCGTCGACGCCACCCTCCCGGTCCTCCATCGCGGAGATGTCCTCGAACCCGCCGAGCCGGCTCGCGATGTCGCCGGACGGCAGCGGCGGCCCCTCGAGCGTGGTGACGACGCCGATGAGGTCGATGGCCCCGTCCGGCGCGATCACGACGACCCGGAGCTGCTCGGGGGCGAGGCCGAACGACTGCGGCGTGAGCCCGCCCGCCTTCGACTGGTCGACGAGCTCGGGTGACACCGGCAGGCCGTACACGCCCTGCGTGGTGATCACGAGGAAACCGACGGGGTGGATCGGCAGGAGCGACCCGGGGGGCAGCACCGGACGCTGCACGCCCTTCTGACCGCCGCCGTCGACGAAGGTCTGGAGGTCGGAGAAGTTGCCGAACTCGGGCCGGTACTCCGCGCTCTTCGCGCCGATCGGGAGCGGCGCGCCCACCTGCGCGATGACGACGCCGATCTCGCCCGCGGGCACTTGCACCCACGGGAACTTCTTCACGGCGTAGAGCGGCCACATCTTGAAGCGGATGCCCGGCATGAGCAGCGCCGCCTGGTAGCCGGCCTCGCCGCGGAACGCGATCGGGTTGTCCTCGGACAGGCGGCGGAAGGCGAAACGCTTCGAGACGAGCCCGACCTCCGTCGAGCCGATCGAGTGCAACGACTTCAGGACCACGATGACGACCAGCGCGACCACGACGAGGATCGCGATCAGTCCACCCATGACTCCACCGCCTTCTGCGACGCGCTCAGAGCGTCCGTGTATAGGCAACCACTTGCCGGATCTGTTCCGCGGTCAACACCTTGCCGAACGCCGGCATGCCCCCTTGCCCGTGGGTCACGAAGGAAATCTGGTCGTTTTCGTCCGGGAAGTCCTTCACGACCTTGCCGTCGGAGAGTTGCGGGCCGAGGCCGCCGCCGCCGTCGCTGCCGTGGCAGCGCGCGCAGTTGGCGGCGAAGATCGCCGCTCCCGGCGACGACGGCGACCCGCTCGAGCCCTGGTTCGTGAACAGGAGGACGACGAACACGCCCGCGCCGACGAGGGCCAGGACCTCGACGACGTTGACGATGCGCCGGAACATCGGTCAGTACAGCGGGATGCCCACGGGTCGCGACGTGAAGAACCACAGCGCGCTCGTGAGCCAGATGCCGACGAGGATCGCGAAGACGGCGCCACCGACGATCGGGAGCGTCCGGTCGGGGAGACCGTGGGCGCGCACCGACAGCACCTTCACCGTGAACGCGCCGTAGAAGAGGCAGCCGAGCGTGGAGTGCACGAGCACCCGGGTGGTCGTCGTCTGGAACCCGAGCGACCAGAGGCACTGGTAGGCCACTGGGAGGCTGACGACGAAGGCGAGGGTGCCGGTGAGGCGGTGGGCGTCGCCGAGCCACGGCGGTGCGGTGCGCGGAACGTGGATCTTGCCGAAGAGCCGCGCCCCGAGGAGGACCTGCACCAGGGCCAGTGTGACGACCGCGGTCGCGAACCACACCTTCAACTCGATCGTGTGCGTGAAGACGAGCGTGTAGGGCTGCTCGCCGGTGGGGTCGTGGACCCGGCCGTACACACCGAGCGCCAGCGACACCGCGCCGCCGGCCAGGAGGACGACGAGGAGCTTCATCGCGGGATCTCGGCGGGTCGCCGTCTCCGTCGCCATCGCACCTCCTGTGAGGCGCGCATCGTAGGCCCCGAGCGTTACGCTCGGGCGTGGCGACCATTCCCGAGCGGCTGCACCTGTTCGCGGGCGACGCGTTGCTCTCGCTCTGGGACTACGTCGGGCGCACGGCCGCGATCCGGCCCGGCACCGCGAGGGCGAGGCGCTTCCGCCGCTTCGGCGACGGTGCCGCGATCTGCTTCCCCGTGGCGGCGCTCTTCGGCGAGGAGCACATCGACGTCGGCGACGGCTGCATCGTCGGGCCGTACGTGAGCATGTCGGCGGGGATCATGCCCGGCGCCACGGGCGGGCGGTCGCCGCGGCTCACCATCGGCGACCGGTGCCTGATCGGCAAGGGGAGCGGCATCGTCTGCCACGAGTCGATCGAGCTCGGCGACGACATCTTCACCGGGCACTACGTGTACATCACCGACTCGAGCCACGGCTACGAGGACACGACGCTCCCGATCGGCGCACAGTTCGGCGAGGTGCTGCCGGTGCGGGTGGGCGCCGGCACGTGGCTCGGCCACGGCTCGGTCGTGCTGCCCGGCGCCGACATCGGCCGTCACGTCGTGGTCGGCGCCGGCGCGGTCGTCACCGGGACCATCCCCGACTCCAGCGTGGCGGTCGGCTCACCGGCGCGCGTGATCCGCCGGTACCTCACCGGCGAGGGCTGGGTGCGCGTCAACGAGCACGTCGAGCACGCCGACCACCATCCCGACCTGCACCCGCCGAGCGGCGCGGCTCAAGCCGGCGACGGGTAGCTCGGCGGCTGGTCCTCGGGCGGGAGCTTCGTGAGCACGGTCACCGAGGTCGCGTCGTCGTAGAGGCCGACGGGCTTCGACGGCCAGGCGCCCGGCAGGTAACGCCGCCCTTCGTCGGCGTACCGGTACAGGCCCTTGCCGACGCGGCCGACCTCGTCGGGTCCGGTCGCGTGCGGGTCCCACCAGATCACGGTGGCGTCGTCGCCGCCGGTGACGTCGAGGAAGTTCCACACCTTGTGCCTGCCCCACGAGAGGTGGAGGCGCGTGGGCGTCGTGTCGGGTACGGACGGGAAGCGATCGAGCCCCGCGCGGAAGGTCTGCGCCGTGAGGTGTGGTCCGGCGAGATGTACGCCGGTGAAGAACACGAGCGGGGCCTGCACGAGCTCGCGGAACGTCTTCGCCGCGGGCGGCTTGCCGGTCTGCCACGTGATGAGGTTGCCCAGCTCGTCGACGTCGTCGGCCGTGCGCGCCGGGAGCAGTGACACGCCGAAGGCATGCGCCCACTGCTTCTGGTCGTACGTGCGTCCGAAGACCGCGGTGTCGGTGTACGCGTACCCGAGCACGACCCACTCGGGGAAGTATCCCTGGGTCGTCGCCTCCTTCGTGAGGAACGACGGGAAGATCGGGTCGCCCGCGAGGAGCACGCTCGTGACGCCCGCGGTCTTCAGCTTCGTGATCACGAGCCGGGCGTCCTCCTGCGCGGTGCCGAGGTCGAGTGTGTACGGCACGGTGACCGCGGTCTTCACGTGGTACCCCGCGAGGAGATCCTTGAAGTGCGCGACGCTCCGGCGGAAGCTACCGGCGTCGTCGTCGTAGTGCACGATCCCGAACACGCGCTGCTTGTGCGTGAAGTCGGCCTCGCCGGCGTGCACGGCCTTCTTCCCGGCGAGTTGCTTGCCCACGAACGCGGCCCAGTGCTCGCTCGCCTGCTCCGGTGACGCCAGCATGGGCCACAGGTACGGCGAGTGTTGCTCGAGGAAGCGCTGGGGCTCCGCGATCAGACAGTCGCCCACGCAGAGCACGCCGCGCGCCGCGAGCTCCTCCGCGTACGCGCTCGTCTGGGCGGGGCCCCCGAACGAGGCGAACGCCTTCACCTCGGTCGCGACCTTGATCGCGTCGGCCTTCGCGGCCACGGCGTCGTCGGGCGCGCCGCTCGCCTTCACGGGTACGAGCACGACCTTGCGCCCGTAGAGCTCGTAGTGCGACGAGAAGTAGTCGACGTACGCCTGCGTGGTCTCGAGCTCCTTGGCCAGGCTCTCGTCGCTCCCGGTGTTCGCGAAGAACGCCTGCTGGAGGACGTCGGGCTGGGTCTGGTAGAGCGCGACGGTGATCGTCGTCTTCGTGATTCCGGGGGCGGTGGCGCCGCCGTTGTCGCCACCCTTCCAGGGCTCCACGCAGGGTGGCGCGTAGCCGCTCGGCACCGCGACCTTGCCCGTCTTGGTGTCGCAGTTCGGGCCCCAGTCGACGGTCTTGCCCTGCGCCTGCGCCTCGTCGAACGTGAGCGGGAGCCGGCTCCCCCCGTTTCGGCGTTGCGCAGCCACCGAATTGGTGGGGCTGGCGACGCCAAGACCGAGCAGGGCGAGCACGACGGCGGTGATCGCCACGAGACGGGGCCCCCGAACCATGCGGAAGATGCTCGCGCGCCGATCCCGGCGCCGGCGGTCAGGGTGCCGGCGCGCCGAGGAACGAGCGGGCGACCACCGGGTCCTGCAGCACGGCGCCGGGCTCGCCGGTCGCCACGACGCGACCGAGGTCGAGCGCGACGAGCCGCTCCGCGACGGCGCGGAGCAGCGGTACGTCGTGCTCGATCACGAGCAGGCTCGCGCCGAGGGAGTCGCGTACGCGCAGCAGCAGCGGCGCGAGCGCCTCGGCCTCGCGTTGCGCGATGCCGCTCGACGGCTCGTCGAGCAGCAGCACGGAGGGTTCGTGGGCGAGCGCGCACGCCAGGTCGACGAGTCGCCGCGTGCCCGTGGAGAGCTCGTGCACGAACGCGTCGAGGTAGTCGGTGAGCCCGAGCAGCTCCGCGAGCTCGAGCACTCGGGTGCGGATCGCCGCCTCGGACCGGGCGACGGGCGAGAGATGGAGTGCCGCCGACAGCGGATCCCGACCCCGCGCCGCGTGCTCGAGCGCGACGGCGATCGTGTCCGACACCGTCAGCGCGGGGAAGAGGCGACCGTCCTGGAACGACCGCCCCAGCCCGCGTCGGGCGCGCGCGTACGCGGGGAGTCGCGACATCTCGACGATCGGGCCGTCGGCGCCGTGCAACACGATCGAGCCGGCATCACGAGCGACGAAGCCCGACACGACGTCGAAGAGCGTGGTCTTTCCCGCACCGTTGGCGCCGACGAAGCCGAGGACCTCGCCCGCCGCCACCGTGAACGACACGTCGGCGAGGGCGACCACTCCGCCGTAGTGCTTGGACACGCCCTGGACCTCGAGGCGCGGCCTTCGCACGCGGTCGGCTGCCGCGGCAACCGGTGCGGGGGCGACGCGGCCGAGGAAGACGGCCCGCACGAGGTCGGGCCGGTCGAGCAGCTCGCGCGGGTCGCCCGCGAACTGGACCTCGCCGTGCTCGAGGAAGTACGCACGGTCGGCGATCCGGAGCGCGAGGTCGAGCGACTGCTCGACGACGACGACGGTGGTGCCCGACGCGCGCAGCTCGCGCAGGAGCCCGACGACCTCGTCGGCGACCGCGGGAGCCAGGCCGAGCGTGAGCTCGTCGACCAGCAGGAGGCGCGGCCGGCCCACGAGCGCCATCGCGAGCGTCAGCAGCTGCTGTTCGCCCCCCGACAGGTTCCCGGCCGGCTCGCGCCGGCGCGCCGCGAGCTGCGGGAAGTGCGCGAGGGCCTCGTCGGCGGTGGGCCCGTCGCGGGTCAGCCACCGCGCGAGCCGGAGGTGCTCGGCGACGGTGAGCGAGGGGAACACGCCCTCACCGCCGGGCGCGAGGGCGACCCCGAGGGCGGCGACGCGTTCGGGCGGCAGCTTGCTCGTGTCGCGACCTCCGATGGTGACCGTCCCGTGCTCGCGCCGGACGACGCCCGCCACCGCCCGGAACAGCGTCGACTTGCCCGATCCGTTCGTGCCGAGCACCGCGACGATCTCGCCGGGACCGACGTCGAGGTCGACGCCGAACAGCACCTGGACGCCGTCGTACTCGACGTCGAGCCCGCGGACGGACAGCGCGCCGCCGACGGAGGCCGGCGCGGGCACGCGCCCGGGGCCGCGCTCGCGCCTCGCGGCGCTCGGCGCCGTCCACGTGACGATGCCCCGGCGGGCGGCGACGCGGCGCAGGTAGAGATCGCGGAGGTCGGCGAACGCGGCGCCGAGGCCGCCCGGGAACACGAGCAGCACCACGAGGAGGCCGGCGCCGGTCGCGAAGATCTGCCACTCGACGGGCAGGAACCACGTGACCCCTCGCACGTAGAAGGCGCCGAGCAGCGCGCCGGGGATGGAGCCGAGCCCGCCGATCACGACCATCGCGAAGACCACCAGGCTCTCGCCCGCGGAGTAGGTGTCGAGCTGGATCCCGTTCTGGTGGTGGACGAGCAACGCGCCGGCGAACGCGGCGAGGAAACCCGAGATGGCGAACGCGACGAGCGTATTGGTGCGCGGGTTCACCCCGTAGGCACTCGCGGCGAGCTCGTTCTCGCGGACGGCGACGAGCACGCGCCCGCTCCGGGCGCGGCGGATCCCGCGCACCGCGACGACGGCCAGCCCGAGCGCCACGAGGCACAGGAAGTAGTAGGCGCGTTCCGACCGGAAGTTCAGGAAGCCGAAGAGGCTCGCGCGCTCGATGCGGTCGGGCGGGAGCCAGTCGTAGTGCGCGCCCTCGCCGAAGAACTGCGGGTTGAGGAGCCAGGCCGTGGTCATGAGCGAGAACGAGAGCGTGATGACGGCGATGGTGAGCCCGCGCCGGCGCAGGACCGGGAGCCCGATGAGGGCGGCG
>DASPTH010000363.1:0-7744 GCA_035623515.1 Acidimicrobiia bacterium | reverse complement strand
GGTTGTGGGGCTGCAACCCCGCCCAGCGGTGCTCGGCGTCGTCGCCGACCGGCGGTGCCTCGAGAAGACTTCGCGCCATCGGCGCGAACGGGGGCTGCGTGTTGGGGAAGATCACCTCGCCGACCCAGCCGTCGGCTTCCTGCTCGCGGAGGCGCCGTTCGCTGTCCCAGTTGCGGTCGGCGTCGAGGTCGGGGTCACCGTCGACCCCGACCGACTTCTTCATCCCGAGACTCTTCATCGCCTCGCGCATCATGCGGGCGCCCTCGTCCATCGTCGCCGCCCACAGTTCGAAGTCGTCGTGGTACTTCGGCTCCAGGTAGTCCTTGTAGGCGCGCAGGGCGGCACCGGCGTGGGCGTCGGCCGAGATGAGGATGTAGTGGTCCGTGTCGGACATGTCGGCACCTCGTGCGAGTGAAGATCCGCGCTCGCGGGCGCCGCGTATCCTACGAGACCATGACGGTCGAGAGCACCGAGAGCCCGTCCCCGGCACGCATCCGGAGACGACCGGGGCGACCGGCTCGCATCGACCGGGCCAGCATCGTGCGCGCCGCCACCGAGCTGGTGGCGGAAACCGGCGCCGAGCACGTCACCATGACCTCGGTCGCGGAGCGGCTCGGGGTCGCGATGCCCGCGCTCTACTACCACGTCACGAGCCGCGACGAGCTGCTCGGGCTCGTCGGCGCGTCGGTGTTCCAGGGCATCGAGGTGCCCGACGTCGACGCGTGGGACGACTGGCTGGTGGCGTTCGCCCGCGCGCTCCGCGCCTGCGCGCAGCGGAACCCCCGCCTCGTCAACACGACCCCGATCACCGCGCACGGCGTCGTGAACGTACCCCTCGTCGAGGGTGCGCTCCAGCGCATGGTCGCGGCCGGCTTCACGCCCATGCAGGCCGTCTTCGCGTTCGACGACGTGGTGGCCACCGCGATCAATTCGGTCCGGCGCGACTACTGCCTCGACATCGAAGCCGCGAACGGCACCACCCAGGTCTCCCTGTTCCGCGCCGCGCTCCGCGACTTCGCGCGCGACGAGGCCCCGCTCATGTGGCAGGTGGCGGACGAGTTCGCCGACCTCCCCGACAACACCGAGGTCAACCGCGACGCGTGGTTCGAACGGCACGTGAACGTGCTGGTGGCCGGCCTGCGAGCCTCACTCGAAGGTCGTGCGACGCTTCCCGAACCCTGAGCGACGCCCTGGGACGACGAGTCAGACGGGCTCTCGGGGGAGGCCGAGCACGCGCTCGGCGAGCACGTTGCGCTGGATCTCGTTGGACCCGCCGTAGATCGTGTCGGCCCGGCTGAACAGGAACAGCTTCTGCTCGAGGGTGAGGGCGTACGGCAACCCGTCGGCCACGAGCGCGTCGGCGCCGAGGAGATCGAGGCCCAGGTTGCCGAGGTCGCGGTGCCACGTGCCCCAGAAGAGCTTCGAGATCGACGCTTCGGGACCGGGCACGCCGCGTGTCCGCATGCTCCGGAGCGCGTTCCACCGCATGATCTGCAACCCGACCCACGCGTCGACGAGCCGCTGCCGCACGAGCGGGTCGCGTTCGAGACCCCGCTTCCGCGCGAGCGCGATCACGTGATCCAGTTCACGCTCGAAGCCCACTTGCTGGGCGAGGGTCGAAACGCCCCGCTCGAAGCCGAGGAGCGCCATCGCGACGCGCCACCCCTCCCCCACCTCGCCGACGACGAGATCGGCGGCGGTACGCGCGCCGTCGAAGAACACCTCGTTGAACTCGCCGCCGCCGGTGATCTGGACGATCGGGCGCACCTCCACCCCCGGCTGGTCCATCGGCACGAGGAGGAACGAGAGGCCGGCGTGGCGCGACGAAACCGGATCGGTGCGCGCAACCACGAAGCACCAGTGCGACACGTGCGCGAGCGACGTCCACACCTTCTGGCCGGAGAGGACCCACTCGTCGCCGTCGCGCAGGGCTCGGGTCTGCACGCCCGCGAGGTCCGAGCCGGCGTTCGGCTCGCTGTATCCCTGGCACCACCGTTCCTCGCCCCGGCGGATCGGCGGCAGGAACCGCTCCTGTTGCGCGCGTGTGCCGAACGCGACGAGCGTCGGTGCCAGCAGGTTCTCGCCCATGTGGTTGACCCGCGCCGGAGCCTGCGCTCGCGCGTACTCTTCGGCCCAGATCACCTGCTGGGCGAGCGTCGCGCCGCGCCCTCCGTGCTCCACCGGCCAGCCGAGCCCGATGAAGCCGGCACGGCCGAGCTCCGCTTCCCACGCGACGCGCACGTCGAAGCCGAATTCCTCGTCGCCCGGGCCGCCCCGGCCGCGTAACTCCGCGTACTCGCCGACGACGTGCATGGCGAGCCACTCGGCGACGTCGCGGCGGAACGCCTCGTCGCCGCTCCCGATGTGGACGTCAGGCATCCGCGGCGGGAGCGGGTATCCCGCGCACGAGGGCAACGCGCACGCCGTCGGGGTCCATGAGGAACACGACGTCGGTCCCGAAGTTCGCGTGGGTCTCGTCGAGCACCAGCGCGCCGTACTCGAGCATCCGTTCCGCAGCGGCGCCGACGTCGTCGACGCTGACCGCGAAGTGGGTGATGCCGAGTTGGTTGCGGTGGGCAGACGGCGAACCGACCACGCCGGGTGCGCCGAATTGCAGCAGCTCGATTCGCCAACCGTCGCGCTCGATCACCTGCGTCGTGAGCTCGACGTCGCCCGACACCTCGAGGTTCTGCGCGAGGCCCGGCAGCTCCGCACCCTTCAGCTCGTACCGTCCCACCGGCTCGAACCCGAGGCCGTCGCAGTAGAAGCGCAACGACCGCTCGAGGCTCCGCACGCAGATCGCGAAGTGGGACGGCACGTAGTTCGCCATCTCAGCGAGCCGCTCGAACGGTCGGCATCCCCCGCACGAACGGCGAGGCTAGGCCCTCCACTCCCGGCTCGCTACTGACGCTCGGCTCGCCGACGCCTAGTGTCGTCCGCCATGGCACTTCCTCCCAAGGGCGAGTACCCGATCAAGCTCGGCACACTGCTGTTCACGATGGTCGAGCCGACCCGCGGTTACGAGGTCGAGTACAACCGCTGGTACGAGCACGACCACTTCTACGCCGGTTGCATGATCGGCGCGTGGCAGTTCGCCGGTGACCGCTTCGTGGCGACCCGCGGGCTGAAGGACCTGCGCTACCCCGCCGAGACCGACATGACGCCCGACCCCCTCACCGGCTCGTACCTCGCGATCTACTGGGTGCTCGACGGTCACCACGACGAGTGGAACCGCTGGGCCGTCGACCAGGTGAACTGGCTCCACGCCAACGGGCGGATGTTCGCCGAACGCGAGCACATCCACACGCTCCTCTACCGCCACGAGTGGAGCCGGCGCCGCGACCAGAACGGCTGCACGATCGAGCTCGCGCTCGACCGCGGGTATCCCGGGCTCGTCGTCGTGTGCGGCGACGTCGCCGGGGGACACACCCACCAGGAGGTCGACGCCTGGTTCCAGGACACCTACCTCCCCGGGGCGATGCGGCAGCCCTGGGGGCCCGACGTGGTGGGGAGCTCCACGGTGATCCCGCTGCTCGACGACCGCCCCTCCGACGTCGCACTCCCCGCCGCGGGGCCGGCGCGGTTCCTCCAGCTCCACTTCCTCGACCACGACCCCGCCGAGGGCTGGGCCGACGGGTACGCCACCATCGGCGACGCCATCGACGCGAGCGGCCTCGCCACGCACGTCTGGACGGCGCCGTTCGTCAACACCGTCTGGGGCACCGACACCTACACCGGCGAGCTCTGGTAGCCGGGAGCCGGCGGCGGCGACCGCCTCGAAGTCGGTTGTGTAGTGGGTAGACTGCCCACTATGGCGTTCGTGGTCGCACGGCCGGGAGGGCGCTTCGAGGTGCGGGAGTCCCGCGCGACGCCCGACGGCCCGCGTGCCCGAACGCTCGCCACGTTCACCACCCTCGACGACGCCGCCCTCGCCCACGTGATCGAACGCGCCGAGAAGCCGGTCGACGTCCGCCTCCTCGTGCACGCGGCCCGGCGCGCCGGTGCGCCGGTCACCGTCGGTGCGTCGCCGGCCGATGCCGCCGCCCGCGCGCTCTTGGCCGAGCTCCGCGCCGGGCACCGTCCGTCCGCGCCCCTCGCCGCCGCGCTCGCCGCTGCCGTGGAACCCGAGGTCGAGGTGTCGGACGCGGTGCGGTCGGCCGCGGCGTGGAGTGGGGCCACGCTCGAAGAGCGCGGCGACGCGCTGCGCGACCTGCTCCTCCTCGCCGACCGGCTACCGGTCCCGCGCCGTCGCCGGTAGCCCCACGCGTGTCCGAGCCATCACTCCCCGACAAGGTCGTCGCGCTGCACGAAGCGCTGGCGCGCGCGGCGATCCCACACGCCTTCGGCGGCGCGCTCGCGCTCGCGTACTACGCGGAGCCACGGAGCACCGTCGACGTCGACGTCAACGTGTTCGTGACCGTCGAGCACGCCGCTGCCGTCGCGGCGGCGCTGCGCCCGCTCGGCGCCGACACGTCACCGCTCGCCGGTGCCACGCCGGCCCGCGACGGGCAGGTGCGCTGCCACTGGGGTCGGACACCGATCGACCTGTTCTTCGCCTACGACGCGCTCCACGACGCCATGCGGTCACAGGTGTGTGCGGTCCCCTTCGGTCCCGACACGATTCCGATCCTCGGCGCCGAGCACCTCGTGGTGTGCAAGGCCGTGTTCGATCGCCCGAAGGACTGGCTCGACATCGAGCAAGTGCTGGCGACGGTCGACGCGTTCGACTCCGACGACGCGCTCGCGGAGCTCCGCCGCATCGTCGGCAACCGGGACGCGCGCGCCGAGCACCTCGCCCGCCTCGTCGACCGCCGGACTCAGTTCCTGCGACAGACGTAGTAGTTGTTCATCGGGTCGCCCTCGATCGAGTGCACCTCGATCGCGCCGAAGCCCGCCTCCGCGAAGATCTCGCGCGCCTGGTGCACGCCCCACATCGCGCCCAGCCCCTCACCGCCGTAGGCCAGTGACACGGTCATGCAGTGCATGCAGCTCACCGTGTAGCCGAAGGTCCCGAGCGGATGGTCGACGTTCTCGCCGACATGACTCGACGCCCGCACGTCGACGCACAACCAGTATGCGCCCGGCTCGAGCGAGGCATGGATGCCGCGGACGACCGCTCGTGGGTCGGCCTGGTCGTGCACTGCGTCGAACGTGGTGACGAAGCCGAAGGTTCGCGAGCCGTCGAGGGTCGCGACGTCCCTGGCTTCGAAGGTGGCGTTGCTCAGTCCCCACGCCTCCGCCTCGGCGCGCCCACGGCTCAGCGCCGCCTCCGAGAAGTCGTAACCGACGAACCGCGAGTTGGGGAACGCGCGCGCCATCACGTTGACCGCGTGGCCCGACCCCGTGCCGATGTCGGCAACGTCGATACCCGTGTCCAGCCGCTCGACGATGCCCGGGACGAGCGGCAACACGACGTCCACCAGGTTGGCGTCGAAGGACGCACCCGAGAGCTCGGCCATGGCCTCGTGGAACCGCCCGTACGACGAGTACGGCACCCCGCCGCCGTGGCGGAACTTGTCGATGACCTCCTCCTCGACCGCGGCCACGAGCGGGATGAACTGCATGACGTTCGCGAAGTTGTTCGGCCCGGCGGCCCGGATGGTGAGCGCGGCGTGCTCGGGCGGCAGCACGTAGACGGCGCGACTGCTCTCGTACTCGACGACACCGGCCGTGACCATGGCCCCGAGCCACTCCCGCACGTACCGCTCGTCGAGGCCCGCGGCGTCCGCGATCTCGGTCGAGGTCGACGCGGGGAGGCCCGCCATCGCGTCGAACAGCCCGACGCGGTGCCCGATGCTGATCATGAGCGCGGCGGAACCACCGTTCAGGAACCCGGCCAGGCGCTCGCCGAACGCCCCGACCTTCTCCATGTCCAGCGCGGCCTGTTCGGCACCGGTCATCGCCGTCCCCCTCCGCCGAGCCCGATACTACGAAGCCTGCGTTGCTACCACCGGTCCCCGTCCTCGCCCGCGATCCAGCGGTACCCCAGCCCGTACTGCGTGATGATCAGCTTCGGGTCGGCGGCGTCGTCGCCGAGCTTCCGCCGGAGCTGCCCCACGAACACCCGTAACGATCGCTGGTCGAGCTCACCGCCGCGCGTCGCCGGAATGGCGCGGGCGACCTCCGCGTACGTGACCAACCGACCGTCGCTCCGCGCGAGGAGCGCGAGGAACCGGAGCTCGGTCGGAGTGAGGTGGACCTCCCGGCCCGCCCGGGTGACGCGCGTGCGGGCCAGGTCGATCTCGAGGTCCCCCGCGCGCACGACCGCCGGCTGCTCCTCGGGTTCCGGGCGGCGCCGGAGTGCCGCGCGGATCCGCGCGAGGAGCTCCTCGACATCGAACGGCTTGACCACGTAGTCGTCGGCGCCGTCGTCGAGCGCTCGGAGTTTGTCGGACTTGCCGTCGCGCACCGTCAGCACCACGATCGGAACCGCGCTCCGCGCCCGGATCTGCCGGAGCGCGTGCCCACCGTCGGAGTACGGCAGGCCCAGGTCGAGGAGGACGAGGTCGGGCGAGCGCTGCTCCGCCAGCACGATGGCTTCCTCCGCCGAGCCGGCCTCGAGCACGGAGTAGCCGTGCACCCCGAGCGTGGTGGCGAGGGTCGCGCGCAGGGGCCCATCGTCCTCGACGACCATCACGCACAGGTGCTCCGCCGCGGCGATCACGCGGTGTCGCCGGGCAGGGTGACGGTGAAGGTGGCGCCCCCGCCCGGGGTGTCATCGATGCGGATCGTGCCGCCGTGCGCGTCGACGAACGCGGCCGCGATCGCCAGCCCCAGGCCGGAACTGCTGCCGTCGGGTTGGCCGTCGAGCCGCACGAACTCCTCGAACACCTTCTCGCGGAACTGCACCGGGATACCGGGCCCGTGGTCGATCACGTGGATGCGGCAACCCGCGACGCCCGACGGCTCCACGACCACCGACACGCTCGTGCCTGCCGGGGCGAACCGCAGTGCGTTCTCGAGCAGCACGACGAGCACGAGCTCGATCATCGCCGGGTCGACCGACACCGTGACAACGTCGCCGGCGACCGCCAGCTCGACGCGGTCACGCGCCGCCAGGAACCGAAGTCGCCGGACCGCGCCGCGAGTCAGCTCGGCGATGTCGGTCGGTTCGGGCCGGGGGTCGATCGCGCCGGCGTGGATGCGGCTCAGCTCGAGCACCTTGGTGACGAGCCGCTCCAGACGTTCGGTCTCCTCGCGCGCACCCGCGAGCAGCCGGCGGCGCGTGGGCTCGTCGAGCGACGACGACGACTCCTGCAGCGTCGACACCGAGGCCTTGATGGTGGCGAGCGGCGTGCGGAGGTTGTGGGTCATGGACGAGAGGAAGCCGGCCCGGCTCTCGTTGAGCGCCGCCGCCACGCGGGCGTCCACGGCGGCCTGTTCCTGCTCGGCCGCCCGGCGTCGCAGTGCGTTCACGCGTGCCACGGTGATCGCGGCGACGGTGGCAGCGAGGGCGAACGCCACGAGCAGCACCATGTCGTCGCTCGCCGCGACGCCGAACGACTCGTACCTGGGCGTGAACCAGTGGTTCAGGCTCGCGTACGAGAGCACCGCAGCCACGCCGGCCGCCCAGTGGCCGAACCGCGCGCTGGCCACGACCACGGCGATGTACGCGAGTGCGGCGACGGTGAGATCGGCGCCGGCGGCGACCAGGATCGCAGTCGCGAGCCCGACGAGGGCAACCGCGAGGAGCGGTCCACCGACCTTGCGCAGTGCCAAGGGCCTCATCGTACGGTTCGCCGGG
>DASPTH010000355.1:0-5483 GCA_035623515.1 Acidimicrobiia bacterium | reverse complement strand
TGTGGGCGCACCACATGTTCGCGACCGGCCTTGGCCCGGTGGCGATCTCGGCCTTCGGTTTGTCGACGATGCTCATCGCGATCCCCACTGGCGTGAAGATCTTCAACTGGCTGGGGACCGTCTACGGCGGCGCCGTGCGATTGACGACCGCGATGCTGTTCTCCCTGGGCTTCATCGCGATGTTCACGCTCGGCGGCCTGTCGGGTGTGCTGCACTCGATCGTCGTGTCGGACACGCAACAGACCGACACCTATTTCGTCGTGGCGCACTTCCACTACGTGCTGTTCGGCGGGCTGATGTTCGGCGTGTTCTCCGGCTTCTACTACTGGTGGCCGAAGATCTTCGGGCGGATGCTGAACGAGCGCCTCGGGAAGTTCAACTTCTGGACCATGCTCGTCGGCTTCAACCTGACCTTCTTCCCGATGCACATCGTCGGGCTCATCGGGATGCCTCGCCGCACCTACACCTACCCGTCGGGTTACGGGTGGGACATCTACAACCTGATCGAGACCGTCGGCGCCTTCATCATCGCCCTCGCGGTGCTCTCGTTCATCGTGAACATCATCTACACCACCCGTCGCGGCGAGCGCGCGTCGAGCGACCCGTGGGACGGCCGGTCGCTCGAGTGGTCGATCCCGTCGCCGCCCCCCGAGTACAACTTCGCCGACGTCCCGCGCGTGGAAGCGCGCGACGACTGGTGGCACCGCAAGTACACCGAGGACGCCGACGGGCGCCTGGTGCGGCTGCCCGCGGGCGGCGCGGTCGAGGAGGCCTCCGACGCCACGGTCGCGACCGCGCACGACGCGCACGGCGGGCACGGGATCCACATGCCCTCGCCGTCCTTCTATCCCCTGGTCGTCGCGGCGGGCCTGCCGTTCCTCGGCTATGCCGCGGTGTTCCTCAACCCGTGGCTGGTGATCCCCGGGCTGTTCCTGATCACGTTCGGCGTCTACGCGTGGGCGCTCGAGCCGAGCACCGAGCCCGAAGCGGGGCACTGATGGCGATCGAACAGGCCGCCCGCGACACAGCCGTCGAGCCGGTCGAAGCTCCCGTCAACGGGCACGACGACACCCACACCGGAGTCATCAACCCGAAGCTCGCGATGTGGCTGTTCCTGTCGTCGGACTGCCTGTTCTTCGGCGCGTTCATCGCCACGTTCCTCCTCTATCGCGACCGCCCCGGGCAGCACGGGCCCACGCCCGCCGACGTGTTCGACATCCCTTTCACGTCGGTCACGTCGTTCATCTTGCTGATGAGCAGTCTCACGATGGTGCTCGCGCTCGCGGCGATCCAGCGGGGCGAGATGCGCCGGTTCCGCATCTGGATCATGGCCACGGCGCTCTTCGGGGCGACGTTCATCGGCGGCCAGATCTTCGAGTTCACGCAGTTCACGCGCGAGGGCCTCAACATCGACACGAACCTCTTCGGCTCGAGCTTCTACGTGCTCACCGGCCTCCACGGCGCGCACGTCACCGCCGGCATCATCTGGCTCATCTCCCTCTGGGGCCTCTCGATGCAGGGCCGAATCGGCCCCGGCCAGTCCGAGGCAATCGAGGTCGCCGGGCTCTACTGGCACTTCGTCGACGTCGTCTGGATCGTGATCTTCACCGTCGTGTACCTGATACCGAAGTAGCGCGCACATGACCGACTCCGAACCCGAGGCCGAAACCGCCGAGGACGGCGAACCCGCCCACGAGGGTCGGGTGGCCACCGCCGAAGCCGACGTCGAACGCGCGATCGAACGCGCCGAGGAGCACCTCCCCGCCGAGATGCGCACGCCCGCGCCGGGCCTCCTGCCCGGCGAGCTGCGCCCACACCCCACGCCGATCCAGTACGTCATCGTCGCGGTGGTCCTCGTCGTCATCACCGCAATCGAGATCGCGACCTCCTACTCGGAAGGCACGATTCCCGATGCGGTGATCGTCGTGTTGCTGCTCGGCATGGCGTTCGTCAAGTTCTTCCTCGTTGCGGCGTGGTACATGCACCTGCGCACCGACGCGCCGGTGTTCCGCCGCTTCTTCATCCTTGGAGCAGCCGCGGCGATCCTCCTCTACCTCATCGTGCTCACGACGCTGCACGCCCTCTCGTGAGGCGGCGCGCCTGATGCCCCGCGCGCTCGGCGCGGCCTCGGTGCCGTTCCCGCACTGGACCGCGCACCCCGACGTCTGGCTGATCATCGGCATGCTCGGGGCCGGGTACGCGATCGCCGTCACCCGCCTCGGCCCCCGGCTGGCGCCCGGACGCCCGATCGTGTCGCGGTTCCAGGTCGTGTGCTGGACGCTCGGGCTGACGGCCATGTGGATCGCCTCCGACTGGCCGGTCCACGACGTCGCCGAGCGGTACAACTACAGCGTCCACATGGTGCAGCACCTCGTGTTCAGCATGGTGGCGGCTCCGCTGCTGCTCCTGGGCACGCCGGCGTGGCTCGCACGGTGGGTGCTCCGGCCGCCGCAGCTGATGCGCGCGGTGCGTTGGATGGCGCGCTTCATCCCCGCGCTCGTGATCTTCAACGTCGTGCTCGTGGTGACGCACTGGCCGTGGATGGTGAACGAGAGCCTCCAGTCGGGCTACGTGCACTTCTCGCTGCACACGGTGCTCTTCCTCTCGTCACTCATCGTGTGGCTGCCGGTCGTGAGCCCGCTCCCGGAGATCCCGCGGCTCCAGCCCGTGTTCCGGATGGTCTACCTGTTCGCGTGGTCGGTTGTGCCGACGATCCCCGCGTCGTTCCTCACGTTCGGCTCGTCCCCCCTCTACAAGTTCTACGAGCACGTGCCCCACCTGTACGGCATGTCGACGCTCGAGGACCAGCAGATCGCCGGCCTGATCATGAAGATCGGAGCGGGCCTCCTACTCTGGATGGTGATCGCCGTCGTGTTCTTCCGCTGGGCCGCCGAGGAGGAGCGCAAGAACACGCCGCGGCACGGGCTCGCCGAGCTCGACCGCGAGTTGACGGAGATGGGAATGCGGAGATGACCGACGTCAGCACCGAGACCGCGAGCGACGAGGACACCGCCGACACCGCCGACGAAGCCGAGGACTCGCAGGACGACGCGGCGGAGGATGCGTCCGGCCACGCGGCCGCGGAGGACGACGGTGACGGCGGGTCCACCGACAACGCCGCGCTCGCCGCGGGCGAGATCCCTCCGGACCCGGTGCGCGACCGGCTGCTGATCCCGGCGCTGCTCCCGTTCCTGTGCATGATCGCGGTGGCGCTCTACACGCTGAACGTCTCGCGGATCTTCCTCGCCGGCGACTCCACATCGGCGCTGGTGATCGCCGCGGGGATCACGATCGCCATCCTCGCCGGGGCGGCCATCATCTCCGCGAGCCCCCGCCTGCGGACGTCGTCGGTGACGATGGTGATGGCGTTCGTCGTGATCATCCTGGTGTCGGCCGGGATGCTCTCGCTCGGCCCGAGCCTCAACACCGGCAAGGGGGGTACCGGCGGACCGCTCCCGCAACCGACGGGAGCGGCGGCTTCGACGGTGAGCGTGCAGGCGCTGGCGTCGATCAAGTTCAACGCCACCGAGTTCACGGCCAAGGCCGGCGTGGTGCAGATCGACTACTCGGGTGCGGCGGGCCACACCCTGCAGTTCCGCACGCTCGACTACAAGGGCTTCCCGCTCAGCACGTCGGGCGGGCCTTCGAAGGGGAAGGTCACCCTCAAGCCGGGCAAGTACCAGATCTTCTGCACGATCGACAGCCACGCCCAGCAAGGCATGGAAGCGACCATCACGGTGACGTGATCGTCGCGACCGCCGCCCCGCTGCTGTGAGCGTGCGCCGGCCGTACCGGCTCGTGATGGTCGCGGTCGCGGTGGTGCTCCTCGGCGCGTGCGGCGGGGGAGGAGGCGGAGGCGGGAAGGCGTACCAGGAGCCGAAGGGACCGGCGCGCGAAACGATCAAGATCGAAGCGGGGAACTTCTACTTCAAGCCCGACACCGTCACGACCACGCCCGGCATCGTCAACCTCGAGCTCGAGGACGCGGGCGGCCTGCACACGCTGGTGTTCGACGGCGCGGAAGCCGGCTTCCAGCTCGAGGTCGGCGGAGCCACGAAGACCGACACGAAGAAGATCCAGCTCTCGCCCGGCAAGTACACCTTCTTCTGCGACATCCCCGGGCACCGCGCCGCGGGGATGCACGGCACGATCACGGTGAAGTGACGACCCGCAGCGCGCCCGGGGCCGCGATCAGCTCCGCGGGGAGGGGGCCGACGCGCTCGCCGCTCGCCCACAGCTCGGGTGCGTCGATCGATCCGGGCATCTCGACGACGACGCGCTTCCCGCGGCGGATGCCGACCGCCGGGTGGCGCGTGTGGGTGCCGTCGAACACTCGCGGGAACGTGCGGAGGAACCCCGCTCGCGACACGCCACCGACGACGCAGGTATCGAGGGCACCGTCGTCGAGCGTGGCGTCGGGCGCGATCACCATGCCGCCCGCGTAGCTGCGAGTGTTCGCCACCGCGACGAGCCACCCGGGCGTCTCGAGGACGTCGTCGTCGACGGTCACGCGCAGGCGCCGCGGCTGATAGGAGGCGAGCGTGCGGAGGACGGCCGTGACGTACAGGGGCGTGCCCGAGAGGTGCTTCACGCCGTTGGCCCATCGGTTCGCCTCGGCGTCGAAGCCGGCGTTGGCCACGGTGGTGAACCACGCCCGCGTCCCGTTGGCCGCTTCGGCCCGACCGAGGTCGACCTGCCGGACCCTGCCGCCGCGCAGGAGCGCGACCGCCTCACGGGGATCCGCACGCGGGATGCCGAGATGGCGGGCGAGGTCGTTCCCCGACCCGGCGGGAACCACGGCGAGGACACCGTCGTGCTCCGCGGCGAGGCCGGCGAGTGTGCTGACCGTCCCGTCGCCGCCGCAGGCGACCACCCCCCGGCCGGCGTCGAACGCGCCGCGAGCGAGACGCGCGGCGTCGGGCAGGTCGGCGGACACGACGATCTGCACGTCGGCGTCGAGCGCGGCCAGCGCGTCGGCGACGGCGGGCACCCGCGCGTGGCCCCGTCCCCGCCCGGCGGCGGGATTCACCACCGCGGTCCACCGTTCGGGCAGGTCGGCGGGACCGCTCATCGCCGGGTGAGCTTAGGTAGGTTGCGATGGTGCCCGAGGCCCCGCCGGCCATCCTCGACCCCCGCAAGATCCCGCGGCACGTCGGCATCGTCATGGACGGCAACGGCCGCTGGGCGAAGCGTCGAGGGCTCAAGCGCACCGACGGTCACACCGCGGCGGAGGAGGCGCTGTTCGACACCGTGGGGGGCGGCCTCGACCTCGGGCTGCGCTGGCTCACGGTCTACGCGTTCTCCACCGAGAACTGGCGGCGGCCCATCGACGAGGTCCGCTTCCTCATGCGTTTCAACGAGGAGCTGCTGCTGCGGAGGCGCGACGACCTCGACTCGCGGGGCGTGCAGGTCCGTTTCATCGGGCGGCGAACCGGACGGGTGCCCCGGCGCGTGCTGCGCCGGATCGAGGAGACGGAGGCGCT
>DASPTH010000342.1:0-19915 GCA_035623515.1 Acidimicrobiia bacterium | reverse complement strand
GTGGGCGTGGGCGAGCAGATCGTCGGCGATCTCATCGCGTTCTGCGAGGAGCGCGAGTGCGTGGGCATCGACGCCCCGGCCCTCCCCGGTCACCGCGCGGCCAAGAACTTCTTCGAGGAGCACCGTTTCACCGCGCGGCTGCTCACGATGCACCGCCGGCACGACACCACCCGATGAGCGCGCCCGAGGTCGCCGTCGGCGCGGTCGCGGTGCACGACGGAGCGATCCTCCTCGTCCGGCGGGGGAGAGGACCTGCGGCCGGGGAGTGGTCGGTGCCCGGCGGCCGCGTCGAGGCCGGCGAGCCGGTGCACGCGGCCGTCGTGCGGGAGATGCTGGAGGAGACCGCGCTCGAGTGCGTCGTCGACCGCTTCCTCGGCTGGGTCGAACGCATCGGCGACACCTTCCACTTCGTGATCCTCGACTTCGCGGTGACCGTCCTCGATCGGTCGCAGACCCCGGAGGCCGGTGACGACGCCGCGGAGGTGGCGTGGGTGCCGCTCCACGCCCTGTCCGACCTGCGCGTCGTCGACGGCCTGCTCGACTTCCTCCGCGAGACCGGCGTGCTCCCCCGACCGAGTCGCGAACGCCCATAATCCTCGTTATGTGAAGTAGACCCGAGCGGGGTGCCCGGAGGCGCTCCCCACCCTCGCTCCTGCCGCTCGGCAAGGATGAGCGCCATGGCGAGTCGGCTGGTGCTCGTGTCGGGTGCGCCGGGTGCCGGCAAGACGACGCTGGCGCGCCGGTTGGCCGGCGACCTCGGGTTCGCCCTCCTCACGAAGGACACGATCAAGGAGGCACTCGGCGAGGTGCTCCCGGCCGGGTCGCTCGACCGCAGCCGGCAGCTCGGCCGCGCCGCCGTCGGCGCGCTGTACGCCCTCGCCGGCGAACAGCTCGAGCTCGGGGTACCGGTCGTCGTCGAGAGCGCCTTCCACCAGGACCTCGCCGACAGCGTGGCCCCGATGGTCGAGCGCGCTCGCGCGGTGCTGGTGCACTGCACCGCCCCCGAGCGCGTGCTCGCTCGACGCCTTCTCGAGCGGTCGGCGAGCGGGGCGCGGCACTCGGTGCACGCGGACGACCAGCGCGAGTCGATCCCGTGGGATCGGTACCGCGCGATGGAGCTCGACGTGCCCACCCTGTTCGTCGACACCGCCGACGGCTACCGGCCCGACTACCCCACGATCCTGCGCTTCGCGGAGACCGGCCGGTGACCGTGCCCGAGTCGCTCGACTCGGTTCTGGCCGACCTCGGGCCCGACGCCCGATGGGGCCGGGTGGTCGTCGTCCAGCTGGCGGCGGGACACCGCGCGCTCGGCGAGCTGGTGCGGGCGAGCGGCCTCTCGCGCCGGACGGTCGAGCGGCTCGTCGCCGCGTTCGACGCCGCTCGCCCCACGGAGGTCGAGCCCGCGCTCGACCGCGTCCGGCTCGCTCACCTCGCGCTCGACGCCGACACCGTCGAGATCGTGTCCACGCTGATCGAACGCGCCCCGCGTGCGCGGCCCGTGCTCGACCAGGTGCCCGCCGATGCCGCGACGGTCGTCGCGCGGGCCACCCTCCTGCGTGACCAGTTCGCGATCGACGGCCCGCTCCTCCTGCTCGGCGACCACGACCTCACCTCGATCGCCGCTGCGCTCGTGATGCCCGACGTCGAGGTCGTCGTCGTCGACATCGACGATCCACTGCTCGAGTACCTCGACGGCATCGCGCAGGCACGCGGGCTCGCGGTCCGCACGGTGTGGGCCGATCTGCGCGACGGGCTCCCCGAGCCCCTCCAGGGCACCGCCGCACTGGTCTTCAGCGACCCTCCGTACTCCGCCGACGGGGTCGAGGTCTTCCTCGAGCGTGGGCTGGCCGCGCTCCACAACCGTGCGCGCGGTCGCGTGGTGATCGCGTACGGCGCCGGGGACCATCGGCCCGACCTCGCCCTCGCCGTGCAGGACCGGATCAACCGCCTGCGCGTGGTCATCGAGGCGATCCACCCGTCGTTCAACTCCTACCCCGCCGCGGATGCCATCGGCGGATGGAGCGACCTCTACGTGTGCCGGCCCACCGCGGCGACGTGGCGGCGGCTCGGCCGCGCGTCACGCTCGCGTCGGCTCTACACGCGCGGCCCGCAGGCCGAGGAGGCCGCCACCGGCCTCCCCTCCCCCATCGCCGACGCGGCCGCCGCCCTCGTGCCCGGCGGCCGGGTGGTGGACCTCCGCCGCGAGCCCGACGAGCTGCTCCTCCGCGCGCTGCGGACCGCCGACCGCCCGACGGCGGTCATCGTGCGCAACCACCATCGCGACATCACCGGCGAGCAGTCCCAGCGCGCGCTCCTCGACCTCGTCGAGCCACGCGTCACGGTCCGCTTCCACCGCAGCACGCCCGACTCGACGACCGCAATCGTCGTCGCGTACCCCACCGGCGAAGGCCCCGTCGCGCGGGTCGACCACACGCCCCGGCACCGGATGAACCGCCCTGATGTGACGTGAGTGACGTGAGGTGACCCGACGTGACCGGGCGCGACGGCTACGCGCCGCCGCGCAGGACGCGCCCCGGCGTCGCTCCCGACCACTCGCCGTCGTCGAAGAGCACCTCTCCGTCGACGACGGTGGTGACGTAACCCTCGGCGTCGACCACGTAGCGGCCGCTCCCCGCCGGGAAGTCGCGCACGAAACGCGGCACGTCGCCGGCGGCGAGGTGCTCGCGGTCGATGACGTTGAGGTCGGCGGCCGCGCCGTCGGCGATCACGCCGCGGCCACGGAGGCCGCACGCGGCGGCGGGGATGGACGTGAGCCGCGCCACCGCCGCCTCGAGGGTGAGGACCTCCGGCACCCAGTCGGTGAGCAGGCGCGTGGTGAAGTCGGCGCCGCAGAAGGACAGCACGTGCGCGCCGCCGTCGGAGCTGCCGGCCATCGTGACGACGCTCCGCATCATGGTCTCCACCGCGGCCCGGCGCGCGGCCGACGGCGGCGTGGCGCGCACGAACTGGGTCTCGAGCCCGTCGGCGAGCGAGAGATCGAGAAAGGCATCGAGCGGGTCGACGCCCTGTCCGTCGGCGATCTCCTGCACGCTGTACCCCACGGAGCGCTCGTGCTCGGGGCGCGCCACCGACTCCACGGACAGGGTGTCCCACGTGAAGACGAAGGAACGACCGCGTGTATCGGCGAGCTCGGCCCGCATCCGGTCACGCACCGCGGGGTCGCGCAGGCGGCGCTCGCGCTCGGGCGCAGCCGACGTCAACGTGTCGCGGAAGCTCGGCAGCTCGTCGAAGAGGAACGTCGAGCCCAGCGCGAAGTGCACGCTCTGCCGGTTGGCCGCGAACATCGGGTGGACCTCGAGGCCGTCGACCGTGGCCGCCTCCGCGAACTCGAGACTGCGCTTCCAACCGTTCGGCGCATGGGGCATCGCGGTCAGCGTGTTGAGGTGGACGGGTCGCCCGGAGGCGCGCGCCATCCCCACCACGAGCTCGCGGTCGGCTTCGTCGTACCCCTCGAGGAACGTGCGCGGGATGAACTCGATCGAGCCCCTGCCGAACTCGGCGAGCACACCCGCCAGCGCGACCAGCTCGTGGGCGGTGGCATAGTTCGACGGCACACCGCGTCCGTCGTGCGCGACGTGGAGGTCGAGCTGCGACGACGTGAACCCGACGGCGCCGTCGCGCATCGCGTCACGCACGAGCGCGCGCATCTCGTCGATCTCGTCGTCCGTCGCCGCGCGTTCCGAAGCGTCGTCGCCCATGACGTAGCGCCGGACTGCACAGTGCCCGACGTTGGCACCGACGTTGACGCCGAGGTGGCCCTCGAGGCCGGCGAGGAACTCGCCGAGGCCGCCGCCCCGGAACGGCACACCGGCGGCCAGCGCGTCGGGCGCCATGCCCTCGACCCGGCTCAGCATCAGGAGCAGCCAGTCGACGTCCTCCGGCCGGCTCGGCGCGAGCGTGAACCCGCAGTTGCCCGTGAGCACCGTGGTGACGCCGTGCCACGACGCCGGCGACGCGGTCGGGTCCCAGTGCAGCTGCGCGTCGTAGTGCGTGTGGATGTCGACGAAGCCCGGCGTCACGA
This sequence comes from Acidimicrobiia bacterium, assembly GCA_035623515.1. GTDB lineage: Bacteria > Actinomycetota > Acidimicrobiia > IMCC26256 > DASPTH01 > DASPTH01. The sequence goes on along the minus strand of DASPTH010000342.1, from coordinate 15,873 downwards.
CGAGACCGTCCGCGTCGAGCACCCGCGTCGCGGCGCCGTCGACGCGGCCCACAGCCGCGATGCGGCCGTCGGTGACGGCGATGTCGGCCGTGCGCGGCGGCGCGCCCGAGCCGTCGACCACGGTCCCGCCCGCGATCAGGAGGTCGAACACTCGATCCCGTACAGGTCGAGCGCGTTGGCCCCGAACAGCCGTCGACGCGCGTCGGCGGGCAGGTCGCCGTTGTGCTCGCGCAACTCGCCGACCACACCCGGGTACTTGGCGTCGTTGTGCGGGAAGTCCGAAGCCCAGACGAACCGGTCGGAACCCGCGATGGGCCCGAGGGCCTGGGCCGTTCGCTCGCCCGGGTCGAAGCTGATCCAGCACTGGCGCTTGAAGTAGTGCTCGGCGTCGAGGGACATCGGCGCCGCCGCCCACCAGTAGCTCGACTCGAACTCGTTCAGGCGGTCCATCCAGTGCGCGATCCACCCGCCGCCGCTTTCGAGCACCGCGACCTTGAGGCCGGGGTGGCGTTCCAGCACACCGCCGTACACCAGGTTCGACAACGTGACCATCTGGTCGATCACCGGGATCAGGGCGTGGTGCGTGCCCGGCGCCATGAGGTGGCGCATCGCGCGCGCGGCACCCGGCATGTCGGCGAGGCCGGTGATGTGCAGCCCGAGCGGGAGACCAGTGGTCTCGAGCGCGTCCCAGACCGGCGCGTACACCGGGTCGTGGAACGGCCGCTCGTTGTAGGCGTTCGGCCGCGCGAAGCCCGCGACGAGACCGCGGTCGCGGATCCGGTGCGCCTCCCGAGCGGCTTCGGCGGGGTCCTGCATCGGGAGCGCGCCCACGCCCTTGAGGCGGTCGGGCGCCGCCGCGCACCACCCGGCGACCCAGTCGTTGTAGACGGCGCACGAGTGCACGGCGAGCCGCGGATCGGTGATGCCGCCGAGCTTGAGCCCGAGCCCCGGGTACGTCACCGAAATGTCGATCCCCTCGGAGTCGAGGACCTTCACCCGCTCGCGCGGGTCGAAGCCCGCGGGGTTCAGGTCCTCGTAGTGGCGCCCCTTGCCGAAGTCCTCGAAGCTCTCACCCGCGTTGCCGAGGCCGGCGAGCCCGCGCTCGGTCACGGTCACGTCCTCGACGAGGCACTCGTCGTACCCCGTCGCGTCGTTCCATCGCAGCCGGATGCCGCGCGCTCGCAGTGCCGGCGGGAGGTTCCGCTCCCAGAGGTCGGCGGGCTCGCACAGGTGCCCGTCGGCGTCGACGATCGGCTCGGTCGTATCGCTCGCCGCGGTCATGGCGTCAGGATCGGCGCGGCTCGCGGGAGGTGTCAACTCCCCGACAGGATGCCGTCGAGTCGCTCCTCCTCGTACGCCGCGAGCGGCGGGCAGGAGCACAGGAGATTGCGATCACCGTACGCCGCGTCGATGCGGCTCACGGGCGGCCAGTACTTCGACGCCGGGTCCACGCCCCGCGGGAACGCGGCCTCCTCGCGCGAGTACGGCCGGGACCACGTGTCGGCGGCCACGTCGGCCGCGGGGTGCGGCGCATGGCGCAGCGGGCTGTCACCGACTGCCAGCTCTCCGCGCGCCACCACGTCGATCTCGGCGCGGATGGCGATCATCGCGTCGCAGAACCGATCGAGCTCGGCGAGGTCCTCCGATTCCGTCGGCTCCACCATCAGCGTGCCGCTCACCGGAAACGACACCGTCGGTGCGTGGAACCCGTAGTCGACGAGCCGCTTGGCGATGTCGTCGACGGTGACGCCGGTGGCCTGCGTGATCGGCCGGAGGTCGAGGATGCACTCGTGCGCGACGAGGCCGCCGGGCCCCGCGTAGAGCACCGGGTAGGACGACCGCAGCCGCGCCGCGACGTAGTTGGCGTTCAGGACGGCGACCTGCGTGGCGCGCAGCAGGCCGTCGGCGCCCATCATGCGGATGTACGACGCGGAGATCGGCAGGATGCCGGCCGAGCCCCACGGCGCGCCGGCCACCTGCTCCGGCAGGAACGGGGCGAGGTGCGCGCGCACGGCGACCGGCCCCACGCCCGGTCCTCCCCCGCCGTGGGGGATGCAGAACGTCTTGTGGAGGTTCAGGTGCGAGACGTCGGCGCCGAAGCGACCCGGCTTCGCCACACCGACGAGCGCGTTCAGGTTCGCGCCGTCGAGGTAGACCTGGCCGCCGCACTCGTGCACGACGTCGCACACGTCGCCGACGTGCGACTCGAAGACGCCGTGCGTCGACGGGTACGTGACCATCAGCGCCGCGAGCTCGGGCGCGTGCTCGTGGGCCTTGGCCTTGAGGTCGTCGAAATCGACGTTGCCGTCGTCGTCGCACGCGACGACGACGACGCGCATGCCCGCCATCACCGCGCTGGCGGCGTTGGTGCCGTGTGCCGACGAGGGGATGAGGCACACCTGGCGCGCGCCCTCACCGCGGCTCTCGTGATACGCGCGGATCGCGAGCAGTCCGGCGAGCTCGCCCTGGGAGCCTGCGTTCGGCTGCAGGGACAGTGCGTCGTAGCCGGTGAGCTCGCACAGCCACCGCTCGAGATCCGCGAACAGCTCGGCGTACCCCTGCGCCTGGTCGGCCGGCGCGAACGGGTGCACGGCGGCGAACTCGGGCCACGTGATCGGCGCCATCTCGGTGGTGGCGTTCAGCTTCATCGTGCACGAGCCGAGCGGGATCATCGTGCGGTCGAGCGCGAGGTCGCGGTCGGCGAGGCGCCGCAGGTACCGGAGCATCTGCGTCTCGGAGTGGTACGTGCGGAAGACCGGGTGCGTGAGGATCTCCGAGGTGCGCAGCAGCGGCGCAGGGAGCCCGCCACAGGGCTCGCCCTCGCGAGCGCCGAGCACGTCGCGGACGCGCGCCACGATCTCGGGTGTGGTGGTCTCGTCGAGAGCGACGCCGACGGTGCTGCCGTCGATCCTGCGCAGGTTCACACCGGCGGTGCGTGCGCGCGCGAGGACGTCGTCGGCGGAGGCGACGCGGACGCTCACGGTGTCGAAGAACGCGTCGTGCAGCGCGGGGAGGCCGGCGGCGAGCGCCCGCGCCAGGCCGTGGACGCGCTCGGCGATGGCGCGGAGCCCGTCCGGGCCGTGGTACACCGCGTAGAAGCCCGCCACGTTGGCGAGCAGGACCTGCGCCGTACAGATGTTGCTCGTGGCCTTCTCGCGGCGGATGTGCTGCTCACGCGTCTGCAGCGCCAGCCGCAACGCGGGCCGGCCGGCGTCGTCGACCGACACGCCCACGAGGCGGCCGGGCACGTTGCGCCGGTACTCGTCGCGCGTGGCGAAGAACCCGGCGTGCGGACCGCCGTACCCCATCGGCACGCCGAAGCGCTGCGCGGAGCCGACGACCACGTCGGCTCCCCACTCCCCCGGCGGCGCGAGCAACACCAGCGCGAGGAGGTCGGCCGCGACGGCCACGAGCACGCCGCGGGCATGGAGCGCCTCGACGAGCGCCCGGTCGTCGCGCACCTCGCCCGTGGTCCCCGGGTACTGGAGCAGGACGCCGAAGACGCTGTCGAGCGGGACGTCGGCGTGCGGGTCCCCCACCACGACGTCGATCCCGATCGGCTCCGCCCGCGTGCGGACAACGGCGATCGTCTGAGGGTGGCACTGCCGGTCGACGAAGAACGCGCTCGCCTTCGCCCCGTTGACGCGGTGCAGCATGGCCATCGCCTCGGCCGCCGCGGTGGGCTCGTCGAGCAGCGACGCGTTCGCCAGGTCCATCGCGGTGAGGTCGCCCACCATCGTCTGGAAGTTGAGGAGCGCCTCGAGCCGTCCCTGCGAGATCTCGGGTTGGTACGGCGTGTAGGCCGTGTACCACGCCGGGTTCTCGAGCACGTTGCGCTGGATCACCGGCGGCGTGAACGTGTTCGAGTATCCCTGCCCGACGAGCGACACGAGCGGATGGTTGGCGTCGGCGAGGCCCCGCAACCACGCGAGCGCTTGCGCCTCGGTGAGCGCCGGCGGCAGGTCGAGGGGCATCCGGTCGCGGATGGTCTCCGGCACCGCGCGGTCGACGAGCTCGTCGAGCGACGTGAGGCCGAGGGCGCCGAGCATCGTGGTGATCTCGGCGTCCGACGGCCCGATGTGACGCGCTGCGAACGTGCCTTCCGCCATCACGCTCGAATCTACCGGCGGACAAACGGGAGTTCGGCGACCGTGGCCGGCGCGCGCCGCCCGCGAATGTCGATCGTGAGCTCGTCGCCGGGAGCGACGTCGGGCGGCACGAACGCGAGCGCGATCCCCCGTTCGAGCGTGGGGGAGAAGTTGCCGCTCGTGACCACGCCGATCGCCTCGTCGCCCCGCAGCACCGGGCAGCCGGCCCGTGGGATCTGCCGCCCGCCGACCAGGAGGCCGCGCAGCCGCCGGGCCACGCCGCGCGCCCGCTCGGCTTCGAGCGCCGCGCGCCCGCGGAACTCACCCTTGTCGAAGCGCACGACCCACCCCAACCCCGCCTGCAGCGGCGTGATTCCCGGTCCGAGCTCGTGGCCGTGGAGCGGGAGACCGGCTTCGAGGCGCAACGTGTCGCGCGCGCCGAGGCCGGCGGGTGTGATGCCGGCGGCGAGCAACGCGTGCCACACCTCGGCCGCCGCCTCTCGCGGGACGTGCAGCTCGAAGCCGTCCTCGCCGGTGTAGCCCGTGCCGGCCGCCCAGCCCGAGGCTGCGCCCGGGTACGGCACCGACGCCACCCGGAACCGCCCCACCCGACTCGCGTCGGGCACGACCGGCGCCGTGAGCTCGCGCGCCGACGGTCCCTGCACCGCGAGCACGGCGCGATCGGCGGTGACGTCGTCGACGGTGCACTCCCCTCCCCCGTGGTGGGAGCGGGAGGCGTCGCGCAACGCGGCCACGAGCGGTCCCGTGTTCGACGCGTTCGGCATCACGAGGAATTCACCGGGTGCGAGCCACCACACGATCAGGTCGTCGACCACGTGCCCGTCGTCGACATCGAGCAGGTGCGTGTACTGCGCGCGTCCCGGCTCGACGCGGTCGAGGTCGTTCGTGAGCGCCCACTCCAGCGTGGCGAAGGCCCCTTCTCCGTGCACGTGCAGCGACCCGAGGTGCGACACGTCGAACACGACCGCGCGGTCACGACAGGCGTGATGCTCCTCGAGCACGCCCGCGTACTGGAGGGGCATCTCCCATCCCCCGAACTCCGCCATGCGGGCACCGAGCGCGCGGTGTTCCGCGTCGAGCGGGCTGTGGCGCAGCGCCACGTCAGGCGGACTCGGCGGTCGCCTGGGGTGGTGGCGTGAGGTCGAGCGGCTGCGGCTGCGAGTGCTGGAGCCCGTCGGCCACGAGCTGCGACGGCGGCTCGAGCCCGTACTTGACGAGCAGGTGCAGGTAGTCGCGCTGGTACAGCACGCGCACGTGCACGTGGGGATACAGCTCTTGCACTCGGCGCGCCTTGCGGTTCTTCTTCGTGACGAGCTTCTGGTTCAGCGTCGTGATCTCGATGTAGAGGTCGTAGGAGGGCAAGTAGAAATCGGGAGTGAACGCCTGTTGTGGGTTGCCCTCCCGGTCGGTCTGCAGCACGAACGTGCGCGGCTCGTAGTCCCACGCGATGTTGTAGAAGTCGAGGAGCTTCGCGAACTGCCGTTCGGAGTTGTGCGCGAAGCGCACGTGCTCGTGCGGCAGTTCCGGAATGGTCAGGCTCCCTCGGCGGCGCGCTCGTCAGCGGCGGGGATGCTCTCGTTCAGTTGTTGCACGACCGGACCGAGGGGCACGATGTTGAGCACACCCTGGCCGCGGCGCACGAGGTCGATGAGCGCGTCGTCGGTGCGCACGAGCACGGAGCCGGCACCGTCGAGCACGAGGCTCGCGGTGGCCCAGTCGTCGCCCAGGTCTTCGCGCAGGTACTCGATCGCCTTGCGCGCGGTCTGCAGCTTCACGCCGGCGTCGAGCAGATCCTTGATCACCTTGAGCCGCACGAGATCGCCGAACGAGTAACTGCGCTGGGTTCCACTCCCGTGCGCCTCCGCGATCGACGGGCGGACGAGATCTTGGCGCGCCCAGTAGTCGAGTTGGCGGTAGGAGATCCCGACGATCGTGCACACCTGCGGGCCGCGGAAACCGGCCGCGGCCGGGACCGAATCGGAGCTGTCGCTGCCGTCGAGGCTCTGCTGCATCTGGCGACACTCCAGCGGCACTTCAGGGGGGCTGACCCTGAAGTACACGGTCGTAGTTACGGGAGTGTCAGGGTAGCCGCGTCCGCGAGGGTCGTCAACGAAGCCGAGCCGTGCCGGGGCGAGGGCTCGGGCGCCCGGCGCTTCGCTAGTCGGAGCCGTGCGCGAAGTCCTCGGGACGGACCTGGTCGAGGAATTCGGTGAACTGCTCGATGAGCTGCTCGTCCTCGTCCTGCTCGAAGAGCACCCCGGCCTCGTCGAGGACCTCTTCCTTGGCGAAGATCGGCACCTGCTCGGGGTACCGCACCGCCAGGGCGATGGCGTCGGAGGGGCGGGACGACAGGCGGCACGGCCCGTCCCGCCGCGACAGCTCGATCTCGGCGTAGAAGGTGCCGTCGTGCAGCTCGGTGATGACCACCTGGACGAGCTTGGCACCCAGGTCGTCGAGCACGGTCTTGAAGAGATCGTGGGTCATCGGGCGCGGCGTCTCCATGCCCTGGAGCGCGTAGACGATCGCGGTCGCCTCCGGCGGGCCGATGTAGATCGGCAAGTAGCGCTGCCCGTCGTGCTCGCGGAGCAGCACGATCGGCTGGTTCGAGGGAACCTCGACTCGTACACCCACCAGCGACATGGGATCACGGGCGCCTCCGAACGGTCGCTCGCCACCCTAGCACCGAGGCGTTGTCGGCCTTCCCGCGCCCCGGTGCCCGTACCGGCAGGTGCCGGTCAGGTCGAGTAGAGGGAGTCGAGGTACGCGGCGGGGTCCTCCCGCAGCACGCGGGGGTCGGCCTCGACGACGCGCGGCAGGTTCCGATACAGGTCGGCCTGGTGCAATCCGTAGCCGAGGACGAAGACATCCGGGATCGCGGCGCCCACGTAGCGCACCTCCAGGGGGACGATGCGGCGCGCCCGCCGGTCGAGCATTGTGCACACCTCGAGTCGTCGCGGGCCACGCGCCCTCAGGTGCTCGACGAGGTACGCGATGGTCAATCCGGTGTCGACGAGGTCCTCGACGAGGATCACGTCGCGGCCGCTCAGATCGAGGCCGACGTCGTGGAGGATGCGCACGCGGCCCGAGTCCGGCGCGTACCGCGAGATGGCGATGAAGTCGATCATGACGTCGCAGTTCGCGAGCGCGCGTGTCAGGTCGGCGAGGAAGATGAGCGCGCCCTTCAACACACCGACGAGCACCACGCCGTCGGGGTAGTCCTGGGCGATCTCGGCGGCGACGCGTTCCACACACTCGCGGATCGCGGTTTCGTCGAGGAGCGTCGCGGGTGTGGGCGGGGACGCGGGCGCGGCGGTCACTCGGCCAGCGACTCGCGGACGGCATCGCGCAGGAGCGCCGTCCGCAGACGGCGGCCGAGCACCGCCAGCTCGACGAGCTCGTCCTGCAGGCGGGCCCGCGCCTCGGGGTTCCGCTGGCGCACGTACGGGAGGAGCACTTGCCCGAACAAGACTGCCTCGCGTTCGGCGAACGTGCGGTACATGCGGAGGTGGCGCGCTTCGACGCCGCGCGCGAAGAAGCCGGCCGTGGCCCGTGCCACCTCGAGGGCGTCGGCGTCGTATCGGGGCTCGCCGCCGATGTCGAACGCGGGGCTGACGAGCCCGTAACTCTCGAGCTCCTCCACCTGCCCCGCCTCGAGTCCCGCCGCCGTCGCGAGCTCACCCCGCGAGTAGTGCTCGTCCCGCGCGGCAGGGAGATCGTCGCCGCCGTCCTCGGCGGGCAGGGTGGGGACGAAGGCCGGCGGGCGCGCCCGCGCCCCCACGCCCGCGGCGCCCGCGGCTCCCCGGCCACCCGCGGCGGGCGTGCCGGTCGCAGGCACGTCGCGGGCCGGCGGACCGGAGGGCACGGCGATCTCGCCCGGAGTGTCGCTCGCCGCGGGCACGGCGTCGGGCGCCGCACCCACGAGGGCGGCGGGCGCCGGGTCCAGGGGCAGCTCCTCGCCCGGTGCGAGCTGGTCGAGGCGCTCCTTGATCACCTTGAGCGGCAGGAAGTGCTCCTTCTGCTGGTGGAGGATCCATCGCAGCCGCGCCAGGTCGTCGTCGTAGAACTTCCGGTAGCCCGACGGCGTGCGCTCCGGGTCGATGAGACCCTGGCTCTCGAGGAACCGGATCTTCGAGATGGTGATGTCGGGGAACTCGTCGCGCAGCTCGGCCAGGACCTCGCCGATCGACAGGTGCCCCTCGCCGGTCACGAGCCCTGCCCCCCGAGCAGGAACACGAGGACGAACCGGCCGATCTGGAGGTCGGCGAGGTGGTGGAGCGGCGCGGTGTCGACCCGCTCGTGGTCGACGTAGGTGCCGTTCAACGACCCGGCGTCGCTCACGTCGTAACCCTTGGCGGTGCGCCGGACCGTGGCGTGGCGCCGGGAGACCGTGATGTCGTCGAGGAAGATGTCGGAGTCGGGGTGGCGACCGAGGGCGGTCACGTCGGCGTCGAGCACGAACCGGCTCCCCGCGTTCGGCCCCCGGCGCACCACGAGCATCCCCATCCCCTCCGGCAGCTCGGCGAGCGCCTCGCCGAGGTCCTCGTCGAGCTCGAGTCGCTCGGCGAGCTCGGTGAGGCTGAGCGTGGTCTCCTCCTCGCGGGGCAGCGGCTGCCCGCACGAGGAACAGAAGTTCGCCCCCGCCTCGTTCTCGTGGCCGCACCGGCGGCATCGCATCCCGCGAGGGTACCTCGACCAGGACGGTCGCGAGCGGTGAACTCTTGACCTCGAGACGAGGTCGAGGTTGACCGTCCCCTACGTGAAGTCGACATCGAGGGTCTCCGCGAAACCCTGCACCACCGCGGCCCCGACGACTTCGGGGTCGTGGGGCGCGCCGAGCTCGCGCATCGTGATCGTCGCGCCGCGCACCGAGTCGCACGTGGCGCGGTCGACGACCAGGAGGTCCGACTCGTCGAAGTCGAGCCGGTCGAGCAGGATCGACCCGTGCTGGAGCACCGCGCCCCGAGCGCGCGCCTGCGCCGAACCGCAGAGCTTGCGCTCCCCCACCCGGAGGTCGGCGCCCTGCATCGCGGTCGCGCAGGCGGGCCCGGCGGCCGGACCGGCGCCGTGCCGCGCCACCGCGGCGGCGACCCCGAGCCGCGCGAGACCGGCGAGGAGCGAAGCCGCGAGGCGCGTGTACACCCCGTCGACGGTGCCCGCGCGCCCGGCCGGGCGAGGCAGGGCGACGGCGTACGTGAGGTCGGCGCCGTGGAGCAACGCCTTGCCGCCGGTCGGGCGGCGCGTCACCTCGACGCCCAAGCGCGCGCACACGCCGGTCTTGACGTGGGCGTCGGGCTGGAACCGCCCCAGGGACAGGGCCGGCGGTGCCCACCGGTAGAGGCGCAGCGCGGGCGGCGCGCCCGCCGCGACCTCGTCGAGGAGCGCGACGTCGGCGGCCATTTGCCCGTCGGCGTCGGAACGGCGGCCGAGATCGTCGAGCAGCCGCCAGGTGGAGCGCGTCACTCCTCTTCGACCAGGCGCCGGTAGCCGTCGGCGTCGAGGAGCCCGTCGACCTCGGCGACGTCGGCCATCTCCACCACGAAGATCCATCCGTTCCCGTACGGGTCGTGGTTCACGTGCTCGGGTGTGTCGACCAGAGCCGCGTTCACCTCCACCACGACACCCGTGAGCGGGGAGTAGATCTCCGAGACCGACTTCGTCGACTCGACCTCGGCGCACGACGCACCGGCCAACACCGCGAGCCCGACGTCGGGCAGTTCGACGTAGACGACGTCGCCCAGCGCGTCCTGTGCGTAGTCGGTGATTCCCACGCGCGCGCGCTCACCGTCGACCGCCACCCACTCGTGCTCCGTGCTGTACCGGAGCGTCTCGGGATACTGCATGCGCGGACAGTAGTGGGCGCCGTCAGCGCAGCACTTGCCGGATGCGCTGCACGTACTCCTGCGCGAGCCGCCGCGCTTCGACGTCGCTCTCCGCCTCGGCCCAGACGTGCGTGAGCGCGTCCTCGGGATCCGGCAGGACGAGCGCCCAACGCGCACCGTCGCGCACCTTGACGCCGTCGACCAGCTCGACCGTGCGCCCGCCGACCCGCTCGACGACCTCGCGCATGACGGTGCCCTTCCGCTCCCACGGCGTGACGATCGTCTCGTGAGCGACGTGCACCTCGGGCAGCATCTCGTAGACGCGCGAGAGCGGCCGGTCGACCGCGGCGAGGAGATCGAGCAGTTTGACCAGCGTCACCGCGGCGTCGTAGGCGGGCAGGAACTCCGGCCAGATGCAGCCGCCGTCGGAGGCTCCCGCGAAGGTCACGCCGCCCTCGCCGGCCGCCTCCATGAGGCTCGCGCTCGCGAGCTTGGTGCGCACGACCGTTCCCGGTCCGAGGATCTCCTCGACCGCGCTCGTGACGTTCACCGGTACTGCCACCGTGGCCCCCGGCACGGCCTCGCCGAGCATTGCCACGATCGCGAGCAGCAGCTCCTCGGGTTCGAGGATGCGCCCGGTGTCGTCGATCACGGTTGACAGCTCGCCGTCGGGATCGATCACGAACCCGAGGTCGCTCCCCGACGCCCGCACCAGCTCGGCGACTCGGGCCACGTTCACGTCGCCGGTGTCGGCAGTGGCCGCGGCCGTGCTCGCGAACGGGTTCACCGCGAGCACCTCGGCCCGCAACGTCGTGAGCAGGTTGGGCATCACGATGGACACCGCGCCGAACGAGTAATCGAGCACGATCTTGAACGTGCGCTCGCGGACCCGGTCGATGTCGACGACACGCTCGAGTGCGGCGGTGTAGAACTCGAGCGACCGGGGCGGGAACGAGATGTCACCGATGTCGCCGCCGAACGCTCGCCGGAAGTCCTCGCGGTACAGCAGCCGCTCGATCTTGCGTTGCGTCGGGGCATCGATGTCGCGGCCGCCGGCGTCGAAGAAGCGGATCTCGACGGTGTCGGGATCGCCGGTGGCGAGGCGCACCGTGATCCCCCCGAGCGACTGGCCGTTGCGCACCTGGAAGCGCGTGAGCGGGACGGTCGACAGCTCGATGTCCTCGACGTTCACACCCGTGAGGTTCAGGCCGCCGATCATGGCGCGCTTCAGTGCCCGGGCCAGGCGGCTGGTGTCGCGACTCGTGCTGATCGTCGAGCCCTTCGGCAGCGACGTGCCGTACGCCATCGCCAGCCGGACGGCGACCTCGGGGTTGATGTCGACGTTCGCGAGCCCGCGCACACCCCGGCCGCCGAACAGCGTGCGGGCGCCGCGGCTCTCCCAGACGATCGACGAGGTGACGATGGCGCCCGACTCGACGGTCTTGAACGGGTAGATCTTGACGTTCGGGTTGATCACCGCGTCCTGACCGACGAAGCACTCGTCGCCCACGACCGTGCCGTCCTCGATCCTCACGTGCGCTCGCAGGTCGGTGTTGCGGCCGACGACGCACCCACGCAGGTTCGTGCCCGGCCCGACGTACACGTGGTCGTGGCACACCGCGCGCTCGAGGAAGGCGTCGGCCTTCACGATCACGTCGGTGCCGAGCACCGTGTACTCACGGAGGTGCGCGCCCGCCTCGATGCGGCAGCTGTCGCCGATCACGACCGGCCCGTCGATGCGGGCTTGTGGGCTGATCTCGACGTCGCTCCCGATCCAGCGGCCTTCGCCGAGGCGGAACCCCTCGACGTCGACCTTCACGTGCCCGTCGAGGACGTCGGTGTGGGCGCGGATGTAGGCGTCGAGCGTGCCGACGTCCTCCCAGTATTCGTCGATGACGTGTCCGTGCAGGGTGTGGCCGGCGGCCAGGAGCTCCGGGAACACGTCACCCGAGAAGTCGACCACTTCGCCCTCGGGGATGAAGTCGAACACGTCGGGCTCGAGCACGTAGATCCCCGTGTTGATGGTGTCGGAGAACACCTCGCCCCACGAGGGCTTCTCGAGGAACCGCTCGATGCTGCCGTCGGGCTTCGTGATCACGATCCCGAACTCGAGCGGGTTGTCGACGTGCTTCAACGCGATCGAGGCCGAGGCGCTCGCGTCGCGATGCGCCTTGACGAAGGACGTGAGGTCGATGTCGGTGAGCACGTCGCCGGAGATCACGAGGAAGGTGTCGTCGAGCTCCGCCGAGGCGTTGCGCACCGATCCCGCGGTCCCGAGGGGCGAGTCCTCCGTGGCGTATCGCATGCGGACCCCGAAGTCGGACCCGTCGCCGAAGTAGTCGCGGATCTGGTTGGCGAGGAATGCCACCGTCACGACGATCTCGTCGAAGCCGTGCAGCGCCAGCAGGTTGACGATGTGCTCCATCATCGGCTTGTTCGCGAGCGGCATCATCGGCTTGGGCGTGTTGCTCGTGAGCGGCCGGAGCCGCGTGCCCTCTCCGCCGGCGAGGATGACGGCCTTCACGACGCCACCTGTTGCGGCACGTCGCGCTCGGCGCGGCCTGCCTGGAGGGCCGCGCGCGCCACGGGGAGGTACGTGATCGCCGCGTAGTAGCCGAGGACGAGGCCGACGACTGCGAAGAACCAGGCCCCCGCGAGCACGAGATCGTGCCCGGTGTCGATGCTGTCGGCGAGCAGGAACAGCGGGAACGCGAACATCACCGACAGCGTGCCCGCCTTGCCCGCCCACTGCACGTCGATCCGGCGCGCGCCCGCCAGCGCGAGGACCAGCACGGCAACGCTCACCACGAGCTCACGGACGAGCACCAGCACGCCCACGGCGATGGGAACCGCGCCGTCGACGAGCAGCGCGACGGCGGCGACGACGAGGAGCACGCGGTCGGCGACAGGATCGAGCACCTTGCCGAGCTCACTGCCCTGGTCGAAGTGGCGGGCGATCCAGCCGTCGATCCAGTCGGTGACGCCGAGCACGCCGAGCACGACCGCGGCCGCGACCCGCCGATCCTCGGCGAGCAACCAGACGAACACCGGCGCACACAGGAGGCGCGCCACCGAGATCAAGTTGGGAACCGTGACGACGCGCTGGTCTCGCTCCATCACGGCCACGAGCGTAGGCGTTCCGGTCGGCGCCGACTTCGGGGCCCTCCGGCGCTACAGCAGTGCCGCGTAGGCGCCACCGTCGACGTGGACCCCTGCGCCGGTCAGGAACTTGGCCGGTTCGGAGCACAGAAACGCCGCGATCTTCCCGAAGTCGGCCGGATCACCGATGCGCGCGTTCCCGGCGGATCCGCCGGTCAGCGCACGGATGCGCTCGGTGTCGTGCGAGCCGGGCTGGATCGAATTCACCGTGACGCCGTCTTCGGCCACCTCTCGGGCGAGCGTCTTCAGGAACCCGGTGAGGCCCGCACGCGCGGTGTTCGACAGGATCAAGTTGGCGATCGGCTGACGGACCGCGATCGACGTGATGGCGAGCACCCTGCCCCAGTGCTGCTCCCGCATCGCCGGCACCGCCTCGGCGCACATCGAGATCGCCGAGAGGCAGTTCTGTTCGAACGCGGCACGGTACTGCTCGACCGGCACCGTGGCGAACGTCCCGGGAGGCGGCCCTCCGCCGTTGGCGACCAGGATGTCGACGCCGCCGAGCGCGTCGCGCGCGTCGCGGACGAACTGCGCAGCGCCGTCTTCGGTACCGACGTCGGCGACGAGCGGGACCGCACCCGGAATGTCGGTCGCCGCCGCCTCGACGCGCTCGCGCGAGCGGCTGCAGATGGCAACCGTGACCCCTTCGGCGGCGAGCGCCGCCGCGGTGGCCTTCCCCAACCCCTGCGACGCCGCCGCGACCGCGGCCCGCCTCCCGGCAATCCCCAGATCCATCGACCCCTCCGATTCAGTGGATCGGCCCGGCCGACTCGGTGAGTGACGTCGCGTGACGGCCGGTGCGCTCGGCGATGATCTCGGCGCAGATCGAGATGGCCGTCTCCTCGGGCGTGCGCCCACCGATGTCGAGGCCGATGGGCGCGTGGATGCGCGCGAGACCCGGGTCGTCGACGCCCGCCTCGCGCAGGCGTTCGACCCGCTTGGCGTGCGTGCGCCGCGATCCCATCGCGCCGAGGTAACCCACGTCGGTCGCGAGCGCGCCGACGATGGCGGGCACGTCGAACTTCGTGTCGTGCGTGAGGACACACACCACGTCACGCGGCCCGAGCTCGTCGCCGATCTTGTCGAGGTAGCGGTCGGGCCACTCGTTCACCACTTCGTCGGCCATCGGGAACCGCTGACGCGTCGCGAACACGGCTCGCGCGTCGCAGACGACGACGCGGTAGCCGAGCACCTTCGCGACCTTGGCCAGCGCGGCGGTGAAGTCGACGGCGCCGAAGATCACCATCCGGGGCGGCGGCGCGAACGACTCGATGAACACCGACACCGTGTCCTCACGTGCCTCACCGTGCTCGCCGTAGTGGCGAGTGGACGTGAGCCCGGCCTGGAGCTCGCCGAGCGCGTCACGGGCGACGACCCGATCGAGGTCGGCGTCGCCGAGGGTCCCGAGCACGGTGCCGTCGGGCCGCGCGAGCAGCTTCGCGCCGAGATTGCTCCCCGCGGTGACGGTCGCGAGCACCACCGGCTGCTCGTGGCGCAGGGCGTCGCGCAGGGCGTCGTAGACGGGGGTGTCGGACACGAGACCCGATTACCAGTCGAGCGGCTCGAGGAAGAGGTGGATGGTGCCGCCGCACGTGAGGCCCACCGCGAACGCCTCGTCGTCGGAGTAGCCGAACGTGACGATGCCGCGCGGCCGCGTGCCCGCGAGCACCTCCAACGACGCCTCGACCACCGCGCCCTCGACGCACCCGCCCGACACCGATCCCGCGACCTCGCCCGCGTCGTTCACGGCCATGGTGGCGCCGGGATCGCGGGGCGCCGAGCCCTCGAGCCCGACCACCCGGGCGATCGCGACCCGGTGACCGTCGGCCCGCCACCGCTCGATGTCGTCCAACACTTCCTTCACGGTGACTCCTTCATCGGGACACGACCTCGGCCAGGTGCTCGAGGGATGCGAGCGAGTGACCTTCGACGAACTCGTCAACGAACGGCAGGGCGGCGGCCATTCCCCGGGCGAGAGGCGCGAAGTCGGGCGACGCCTTCAACGGGTTCACCCACACCACGCGGTACGCGACCCGGTGCAGCCGGGCCATCTGCTCGGCGAGGACCTCGGGATCTCCGCGGTCCCAGCCGTCGGAGAGGATCACGACGACGGCGCCGCGGGCCATCCCGCGCACACCCCACCGGTCGTTGAACTCACGCAGGGTCTCGCCGAGCCTGGTGCCGCCCGACCAGTCGACGACGCGGTGCGCCGCCGCGGCCACCGCCGCGTCCGGGTCGCGCGACGACAGCTCGCGGGTGATCCGCGTGAGCCGCGTGCCGAGCGCGAACGCCTCGACCCTCCCCCGCCCAACGACGGCGGCGTGCAGGAATCGGACGAGTGCGCGCGCGTAGGGCTCCATCGACCCGCTCACGTCGCAGAGCAGCACGATGCGGCGCGGGCGCGTCGCGGGCTCCAGGAAGGCGCGGTGGACGGGCTCCCCGCCGGTTCGCAGCGCCCGGCGCACGGTGCGGCGCAGGTCGGGGCGCCCACGGTGCCGCCGGCTGTGGCGCTGGCGGCGCGAGCGGCGCAGCGATCCGGCGAGGCGGAGGTCGGCCATCAGGCGGCGCGCCTCGGCGAACTCCGCCGGCGTGTACGACGCGAAGTCGCGGTGGCGCAGGACCTCGGAGGCGCTGTAGCGGACCGCGAGCGTGGGCGTGTCGGACGCGTCGTCGGCGTCGGGCTCCTCGGCATCGCCGCGCTCGTCGCCCGCGTCGAAGGCGAGGGTCAGCTCGCGCGCGGGCGCCGGTGCGAACGACACGTCGTGCTCGTGGTCCCACCAGGCGCG
>DASPTH010000306.1:0-3565 GCA_035623515.1 Acidimicrobiia bacterium | reverse complement strand
CATCACCGCGTCGAACAGGTCGTCGGCGTAGTCGAGGGCGAGGGCGGCGCCGAGCTCCCGGCACAGCTCGGCCTTCTCCGGGCCGCCGGCGACCGCGAGGACGTCGGCGCCGGTGGCCACGCCGAGCTGGATCGCGGCCGTACCGAGCGCGCTCGCCCCGCCGACCACGAGCAGGTGCTCGCCCGCGCGCAGCCCGGCGCGCTCGTGGAGCGCGAGATGGGTGGTGTGGAACGGGAGGAGGAAGGCGGCCGCCTCGACGTCGTCGAGCTCCGGCGGCGCGGCGAACACGCCGTTGACGGGCGCGACCGCGAGCTCGGCGATCCCGCCGAACGACATCGCGCACATGGCGACGACGCGTCGGCCCACCCACGGGTCCGCCCCCTCACCGGCGGCCTCGACGACGCCGCAGGCGTCCATGCCGAGGGTGAACGGCGGTTGCGCCATCACGCTGGCGACGCCACCGCGACAGCGCGCGATGTCGCCGAAGTTGAGCGACGCCGCCGACACCGCGATGCGCACGTGCCCGGGGGGGACGTCGGGCGGCGGGACGTCGTCGCGCACCTCGATGACGTCGGTGGGGTTCCCGTGACTCGTGACTCGCACCGCACGCATCGCGCGGACACTAACGAAGACGGGTGCGTCGGGTGGGAGTGGGGCCGGCCGTCAGGCCACGGCTGCCCGCATGGCGTCGACCACGTCGAGGTCGTCGAGGGCGAGCTCCGAGCGACGTCGCAGCGCGGCCCCCAGCCCCTGGCCGTCCGCGCTCGCGTACGACGGCATGAAGGCGAGGAACGTCGCGACGACGGTGTAGCCGGCCTGGACGCGGTGGGCCGACCACGCCTCGTCGAACCCGATGCCCGGACCGCCCGCGGCGCGGAGGGAGTCGAGATAGAGCCGCAGGAGCTCGTGCTCGGAGCGTCGGCGCGCCTCCGGCTCGACCGTCATCGTCAGGAAGTAGCTGACGTCGCGCAGCGGCGTGCTGACCCGTGACAGGCCCCAGTCGAAGAAGCCGACCCGGCCGTCGTCGAGGAAGACATTGCCGATGTGGGCGTCGCCGTGGATGTAGGTCTGCGGCCCGGAGTGCCACACGTCGTCGAGGCGAGCGTGGTGCTCCACGTAGAGCTCGCCGGCGGCCACGTACGCCGGCGTGAGCACGTCGCGATGCTCGTCGAGGACGGCCCGCAGCAGCCGGGCGACGAAGTCGGTGCGCCGCGCCGGGGGAACGCCGAGCCACGGCGCGACGGCGGTGCGCGCGGCCTCGGTGGCGAACCGGGCGTGGAAGCCGGCGAGGTCCTCGAGCGCAACGGCGGCAGTGTCCGCGCTCACGCCCCACGATCCGTCCGAGAACGAGCACCCCGCGGCGAGGTCTTCGAGGAGCAACGCGAAGCCGCCGCCGTCGTCGGTTGCCGCGTAGTACGCGTGCGGTACCCGCAGGTCGACGGACGGGGCGACGTCCGCGTAGAACTGCGCCTCCCGCTTGCCCATCCCGCCGGCCCCGATCATCTCGCGGTGGGCCGGATCGAGCGGTGCGAGCTTCACGAAGATCGACGCCGGGCCCGCCCCCGCGGTCGCATACGTGATGCCGATGCGCACCCGCTGGTTGGTGGCGACGGCGTGATCCATGATCCCGACATTGGTGACCTCCGTGCCGAGCACCTCCGACAACCATTCGGGCGTCAGGTCGGAGGTATCTGCGGGAATCGTCGGCACCGATCCATCTCACCACAGCCGGCCCGGCGACACCGCGGTGTCGGATCGCGTCTCGAGTCTGGACGCGGCGCGACGCCTCGCGCGAGAGTTGCCGTCGCGCCGCGGTCGAGAGACTCGGGCGGAAATGTGGAGGGGGGCGCGATGCGGGTTTCGTTCACGGTCAACGACTCGGCCCGGAGCGACGAGGTCGCGCCCAGGCTCCTGCTCGTCCAGTATCTCCGCGACGTCTGCGGGCTCACCGGTACGAAGGTCGGCTGCGACACGTCGTCCTGTGGCGCGTGCACCGTGCTCCTCGACGGCGAGTCGGTGAAGTCGTGCACGATGTTCGCCGTCCAGGCCGACGGCCGGCGCGTGACGACGATCGAAGGCCTCCACACGACGGGGCCGCTCCACCCGCTCCAGCAGGCCTTCCACGAGAACCACGCGCTGCAGTGCGGGTTCTGCACCGCGGGAATGGTGATGGCCGCCGTCTCGCTCCTCGACGAGCAGCCCGATGCCACCGAGCAAGACGTGCGACTGGGGCTCGAGGGCAACCTGTGCCGGTGTACCGGCTACCAGAACATCGTGAAGGCGGTGCTCGCCGCGGGAGGTGTGTTGCGATGAGCGTGCTCGGAACTCGCGTCCTCCGTCGCGAGGACCCGGTCCTGCTCACGGGCGAAGCGCGCTTCGTCGACGATCTGCGCGTCGCCGGCGCCGTACACCTCAAGGTGGTGCGCAGCCCCTTCGCGCACGCGCGCATCCGGTCGATCGACACCGATGCGGCCCGGGCCATGCCCGGCGTCGTCGCGGTGTACTCGGGCGGCGACCTCCGCGCCGACTGGCAGACGCCGTTGCCGTGCGCGTGGCCGGTGACGCCCGACATGAAGAACCCGGAGCACTGGCCCCTGGCGGTCGACGAGGTCCACTTCGCCGGCGAGGGTGTCGCCGTCGTCGTGGCCGAGACGCCGGAGGCGGCGCGCGACGCGATGGAGGCCGTCGTCGTCGACTACGAGGAACTGCCGGCCGTGCTCGACGTCGAATCGGCGGCGGCGGACGGCGCGCTCGTGCACGCCGACCTCGGGACCAACACGAGCTACGTGTGGACCCTCGAGCCCGACCCCGATGCTGTCGAGCGCGCGTTCGCGGATGCCTCTCACACGGTCCACCAGCGGTACGTGCAACAACGGTTGATCCCCATGGCGATGGAGCCGCGCGGCGTGTGCATCGTCCCGGAGCCCTACGGCGGCGACGTGACCGTGTACTCCTCGACCCAGATCCCCCACATCCTGAAGATCCAGCTCGCGATCATCCTCGGCGTCGCCGAGCACCGCGTGCGCGTCGTCGCCCCCTCCGTCGGCGGCGGGTTCGGCTCGAAGCTCAACGTGTACGCCGAGGAGGTGCTCGCGCTCGGGATCGCGCTCCGGTTGCTCCGCCCGGTGCGGTGGACCGAGGAGCGGACCGAGGCCACCCAGGCCACCATCCATGGCCGCGGCATGGTGCAGGAGATCGAGCTCGCGGCCGACGCCGACGGTCGCGTCACCGCGGTGCGAGTACGTCTCCTCGCCGACATGGGCGCCTACCTCCAACTGGTCACGCCGGGGATCCCGCTCCTGGGCGCTTTCGTGTACCACGGCACCTACGACATCCCGGCGTACTCGTTCTCGTGCACGGGCGTCTTCACCAACCGGACACCGACCGACGCGTACCGGGGAGCGGGACGGCCCGAGGCGACGTACGCCATCGAACGAGCCATCGACGAGCTGGCGCGCGTGGTCGGGATCGATCCGGTCGAGATCCGGCGCCGCAACTTCATCGCCGCAGACCGGTTCCCGTTCACGACGTCGGCCGGGTTGCTCTACGACAGTGGGAATTACGG
>DASPTH010000302.1:0-9988 GCA_035623515.1 Acidimicrobiia bacterium | reverse complement strand
AAGTACGACGCGACGATGCACTTCGTGGGCAACCAGCTCGTCGAGTTCGACGGCGCCGACGCTGCGTGGGTCGAGACGTACGGGATCTCGGTTCACCGCGGCCCGGCCGACAGGCCGCACCTCAACCTCAGCACCGGCTTCCGCTTCGTCGACCGGTTCGAGCGCCGCGCCGGGGAGTGGCGGATCGCCGATCGGGTGGCCGTTGCCGACTGGTCGCTGAGCCACGCCCCCGACGACTGGTGGCCCCTCCCCGAGGAGCAGCGCCGCGGGCGGCGGGATGTCGACGACCCGGTCTTCTCGACCCGCGTGCGTGGGCATAAGAACAAGTAGTAACTTGTTCTTATTGCCAACCCGCACCGGAGGAGGCCGCCATGGAGACGCGGACACCGGAACGATCCGTCGCCCTGATCACGGGCGCGTCGCAGGGCCTCGGGAGAGCTCTCGCCGACGCGCTCGCCGACCTCGGGTGGGCACTCGTCGTCGACGCCCGGCGCGTCGATCGGCTCGACCGTGCCGTCGACGCCCTGCGCGCGCAGACCGACGTCGTCGGCATCGCGGGCGACGTCACCGACGCCCGGCACCGCGCCGCGCTGGTCGACGCGGCGGCCGGCCTCGGGCGGGTGCGCCTGGTCGTGAACAACGCCAGCACGCTCGGTGCCAGCCCGCTCCCCTCGCTCACGCAGATCGGTCCCGACGTGCTGCGGCGCGTCTTCGACGTCAACGTCGTCGCACCGCTCGCGTTGCTGCACGAGCTGTCACCGCACCTCGCGCCGGGCGCGACGGTCGTGAACGTCACCTCCGACGCCGCGGTCGAGGCCTACCCCGGCTGGGGCGGGTACGGCGCGTCGAAGGCTGCTCTCGAACACGCGAGCCGCGTGTTGGCGGTCGAGCGGCCCGACCTGCGGGTCCTGGTCGTCGATCCCGGCGACATGCGCACGGAGATGCACCAGGACGCGTTCCCCGGCGAGGACATCTCCGACCGTCCCGAGCCGGGCGCGAGCGTCCCTGGCTTGCTGGCGCTCGTCGCCGGCGCACAACCGAGCGGCCGCTACGAGGCGCGGACCGTCGCCGCGACCGAACGGGCCGCGTCGTGACCGCGGTGCGCGCGCCCGTCCTCGAGTTCGCGCTCGACGCCGCGCACGAGGCGCACGAGCCGCCGGAGGCGCGGGGCGTCGCGCGCGACGCGGTGCGCCTGCTGGTGAGTCGCGGCGACGACGATCCCGTCGACACGCGCTTTCGCAACCTCGGCCACGTGCTCGCCCCTGGCGACCTCCTCGTGGTGAACACGTCGGCCACGATCCCCGCCGCGTTCGACGGCCGGCTGCCCGACGGCGAGCCCGTGGCCGTCCACCTCTCGGGCAACCTGCCCGGCGGCCTCTGGCTCGTCGAGGTGCGCCGGCCGCACGACGGCGCGACCGCGCCGTTGCGACTCGAGCACGCGGTCGACATCGCGTTGCTCGCCGGTGGCACCGTGCGCCTCTTGGCCCCGTTCGCCGCATCCGTGCGGTTGTGGCTCGCGCAACTCGAGGTCGGCCAAGACGTCGTGCGCTACGCGTTCGCGCACGGTCGTCCGATTCGCTACCGGCACGTCGAACGTGACTGGCCCTTGTCGGCGTACGAGACGATCTTCGCCCGCGAGCCGGGGAGCGCCGAGATGCCGAGCGCGAGCCGGCCGTTCACGAACCGCGTCGTCACCGACCTCGTGACACGCGGGGTCCTCGTTGCACCGCTCGTCCTGCACACCGGCGTGTCGTCGCTCGAGGCCAACGAGCGCCCGTATCCCGAGCGGTACCTCGTGCCCGCGACCACGGCCGCAACCGTGAACGCGGTGCGGGCAGGCGGTGGGCGCGTCGTCGCGGTGGGCACCACCGTCGTGCGGGCGCTCGCCACCGTGACCGACGAGCGGGCGTCCGTGCACCCGGGCGAAGGATGGACCGAGGTCGTGGTCACGCCGGAGAACCCGGTGGCGTCGGTCGACGGCCTCGTGACGGGCTGGCACGAGCCAGAATCGTCGCACCTCATGATGCTGGAAGCCTTCGCCGCCGCCCCCACTCTGCAACGGGCGTACGACGCCGCCCTCGACCTCCGCTATCTGTGGCACGAGTTCGGCGACAGTCACCTCATCCTTCGCGAGCAGGACGGACGGGCGTGACCGCCGGTCACGACGACGTCGCGCCCACGCTGCCCGCCGGCCGCCGCGCCGTGCTCTACGCGGTGCGCCGCCGCGGCGAGGCGACCGCCGAGCAGGTGGCCGAGCAGCTCGGGATGACCGTGAGCGGCGCCCGCCAGCACCTCACCGCCCTGACGCGTGACGGCTTGATCGACGCCACCGAGCTGGCGACGGAGACACCGAAATGCGGCCGCCGCGCGCTCTCGTACAGCGCCACGAGCGCGGCCGATGCCGTGTTCCCGAAGGCCTACGGAGAGCTCACCAACGAGCTGCTCGGCTACGTCTCCGACCGCGATCCCGCGCTGCTCGACGAGCTGTTCGCGCAGCGCCGAGAGCATCGCATCGAAGCCGCGACCACGCGCCTCGCGCGCAAGCACGGACTCGGCGCCAAGGTCGCGGAGCTCACCCGCATCCTCGACGAGGACGGCTACCTCGCGAGCTACGAGAAGGTCACAGCCGGCGTCTATCGCATCGTCGAGCACAACTGCGCGATCTGGGCGGTGGCCGAGCGCTACGGGCAGGCGTGCTCGAGCGAGATCGACTTCATCCGCGCCGTCCTGCCGGGCGCCGACGTCGAGCGCGTGCAGCACATGGTTGCCGGCGCCCGACGGTGCGCGTACGAGGTCAGGGCGACGACCGACGCGGCCTGATCACGAGCGGCAGCGGGTCGACCATGCGCACGCCGTCGTGGCTGTACACCGGCTCCTGGCCGGGTGCGATCGAGTAGTCGGGCACGCGCTCGTGCCAGGTGCCGAGCGCGGCGCGCAGCTCCATCCGCGCCACGTGCGACCCGAGGCAGCGGTTGGAGTCGACGCGCTCGTCACCCGTCTGACGGCTGCCGCCGGCGCCGACCGCAAGTCTTGTGGTCGCTGTCGTTGCTGAGTCTTTGTCGGTTGTTCGCGCCATGTTTCGGCTTTTCAGATCATGATCCGCCCTTGCCGAGCGCGGGTGCGCGCGGAGCCCTACCTCGAACTCGCTGCAAAGCGGAGAGCCGCCGACCGGAAAGGCGATTCAGCCTTGCGAACGAACCCCGTCGACGTCACGAGAGGACGCCGACAGATGATCCGCAGGATCGCGATAGTCGTCACTCTCGCGATCGGCGCTGCATCACTTCCTCCTAACATGGCTCGCACAGCTTCGGCGTCGGCGTCGACGAGTGCGTCGTGCAACAAGGCTCGCGCGCAGCTGGCAGCTGCTGAGGCCGAGTACTACGAGAATCCGTCCGAGTATGGCACCGCCTCAGAACGTGCCGCGGCCAAGATCGGCCCCCGCCACGCGTACGCGTCTCTTCAGACCCTGATCGACGCGAAGCTCGTGCCCCTGTCAACAAATCAGATGTACCAGGTCATACTCGCCAAGTACGGCTTGCGCTACAAGCTCGCACCATGGAGCAATGGCCCCTGCGCAACGCCGGCGTCGTCGAAAAGGACGGCGCCGAAGACCGGGGTCACGGGTCTTGCGCTCGGCGGCGATTACTCGTGCGCAGTCACCGACGGCACGGCTGCTCAATGTTGGGGATACACGACACTCGGTGGTCCCCACATCGGCTCGCAGGAACAGCATGTCGCAGCACGCCTGGCGGGAGTGACCAACGTCGCCCAACTCGCGATCGGCGATACGCACGTCTGCGCTCTCCTGCCAAACAAGTCTGTCGACTGCTGGGGAGGAAACGATCTCGGTCAGCTGGGCGACGGAACCGCCACGAACCGACTCACCGCGGCGCCGGTACCAGGGCTCTCCAACGTCGCGCAGATCTCTGCTGGTCAAGATCACACCTGCGCGCTCCTCAGCGATTCGACGGTGCACTGCTGGGGCGACAATCGACAAGGCCAACTCGGCACGGGACCAGTGCCCGGGTCGCAGGTCCCACAACTGGTCAGCGGGCTGTCGGGTGTGAAGGCGATCGCGGCCGGGGGCCAGCGCAGCTGCGCACTCCTCGACGCCGGCTCGGTGGAGTGCTGGGGATCCGACGAACTCGGCGACGGAACGACGGATGGGCACGCTACTCCCGTCGAGGTCTCCGACCTCAGCGGCGCCACTGCCATCACGGTCGGCCGTCAGCACGCTTGCGCAATCCTTACCGACAAGAGCGTTGTCTGCTGGGGTCACGGCAGTAACGGCGCCCTCGGAACCGCAAGCCTTCAGGACGCGCTCGTACCCACGAAGGTAGTTGGCGTTTCCAATGCAACCGCGCTCGCAGCAGGTGGCGGCCATACGTGCGCACTCCTCTCCGATGGAGTCGTGGAGTGCTGGGGCGACAACTCAGCCGGACAGCTCGGCGATGGAACCAATGAGAGCCGGCCACATGCGGATACGGTCGATGCGTCACCTGGCGGGAAGGAAAGCTTTCTCACCGAGGTCACGGCGATTGCCGCCGGCAATCTGCATACCTGCGCGCTCCTCGAAGACAAGACGGTTGTCTGCTGGGGCGACAACAACGTCGGACAACTGGGCGACAACACGACAACGCAACGCACCGACCCCGTCCCAGTACGAGGGTTGTCCTAGCGGCCCTCGCGACTTCGGTTCATCACTACCCAACGATGCAGCGAAGAGAACCGTCACGAGCCTCGAGCCCCGCTGCCAACAACCAGTCGGGGTGCTCTCACGACACGACGGCTGGTCCCCTGACGTCGCAAGGCCACGGCCGCGAGATATCACCTGAAATTGTGGGTACCCGGCCTCTTCGAGGGCTCGAGAGCGAGACCGAGCACAAGTCGAGTGGCGCCGAGCAGGACGGTGTCATGGGTTCCGTGCCTGTCGGGTGGACTCTCCTCGACACCGTCGATCGCTGCCGAGACGATGCGCGCGACCCGCGCCGTCGCGCTCCTCGCGTGCGGCGAGGCACATTGCACCTTTTCTTCAGCTGCTTGACGGCCGTTGCCTTCCTGGTGTCGCCGGTCAGCGCGCCGGCCGCACCGGCCGCGAAGTCGACGCTGGTCCCGGAGCCCGGAACCGGTCACGGTGTGCTCGGGGGTCCACCGCCCTCCGAGGAGCTCGGCTCTCTCGAGTACGGACCCGGGCTCGGCGCCCCCTGCCCCGCAGGGCCCGAGCAGGTCGAAACGAGGTCGTACAACTACAGCGCGGGCGCCGTCGTCAGCCTTCCCGTCGACCTGTGCATCGGCCGGTTCCCGACGCCGACGATTCGGGTGGCGATCCAGCCGCCCCGCGGCGGGGCGATCGTCTTGGGGAACCAGTCGTCGGGCATCGGGATCGAGGTGCTGGTGTTGCCGAGCCCGCCGAGCACGCGCTACCGGGTGGTCGGCAGTCGGGGTGACGTCACCACCGGCCGTATGCCCGGCAGCGGCGCAGGCACCTACCGGGTGCGCGTGACCGGCGGGGCGACGGTGAGCACCTCGTTCACCCTTGCGCCGCCGCCGACCCCGCGCCTTGTGAACCTCACCACGATGCTCGCGACGGTCAAGCGACCGGGACGCCTGCAGTTCGGGGCAGCGGGTGAGCCGCCGCTCCAGACCTTCGAGGTCGGGATCTTCGGACCCTACGACGCCTCGTCCGGCACCGGCGCGCTCTCGCTGCGTTCGGTGGTCGTCGGCCGCGCCAATCGCGCCGGTGAGGCCGTCGTCACCCTCGACGTGCTCGCGACCAGCATCCCGGGGGACGGCTACGTCGCAGTGCTCGATCCCAAGACGCCACTCGCCGATCCCGAGGCCCTCGATCCGCGCGTGGCGATGTTCGAGGTCAGCCGCAAGTAGCGAGCGCTCCCGCGCGTCAGCCGAAGAACTGGTGGCGATCCTCGGCGTGGAGGCACGCACGGCGTGCTCTCGCCCACTCGGTCGAGGAAGGGCCGCAGCACATGGTTGCCGGCGCCCGACGGTGCGCCTACGAGGTCAGGGCGACGACCGACGCGGCCTGATCACGAGCGGCAGCGGGTCGACCATGCGCACGCCGTCGTGGTTGTACACCGGCTCCTGCCCGGGTGCGATCGAGTAGTCGGGCACGCGCTCGTGCCAGGTCCCGAGCGCGGCGCGCAGCTCCATGCGCGCCAGGTGGGAACCGAGGCAGCGGTGGAACCCCGCCGCGAACGTGATGTGACGGTTGGCGGGCCGGTCGAACTCCACCGCCAGCGGCTCGGGGAACGCGTCGGCGTCGACGTTCGCGGCGGCCCAGAAGACCGCGAGCATGTCGCCCTGCTTCACCTGCCGACCGTGCAACTCGAAGTCGGCCGTCGCGAACCGCGCGCCCATCGGCACCGGCACTTCGGTGCGCAGGAGCTCCTCGACCGCGGCCGGGAGCAGGCCGGGGTCGTCGACGAGCTGCTGCCGCTGCTCGGGGTGCTTGGCGAGGTACGCCACCATCAGCGAGAGCGCCGACGACACGGTGTCGAGCCCGGCGATGAGCAGCAGGAACACGATGTCGAGGATGTCATCGCGCGTCAGCCGGTCGCCGCCGATCTCGACGGTCAGGAAGCCGCCGATGAGGTCGTCGCCCGGATCGCCGGCCGCGAGGCGTCGGTCGAACTCGGCGTTGAGATAGTCGTTCATGCGGCCGATCACCGAGCGCTGGTACGCCCGCTGCTCGGCCGATGTGTCGCCCTTCGGACGGATGGCGGCGTCCTTGAACTCGAGAAAGTCGGCGAGTCGATCGTGCGGCAGGCCCATCAGCTCCAGGAAGATGCGCGAGGGCAGTGGAACGCAGAACGACCGGTAGAACTCGATCTCCGGCTCGTCGACGAAACCGTCGATCAACTCGTTGGCGACGTCGACCACGTGTGACTCGAGCTGCGCGACGACCCGAGGCGCGAACAGCGGGTCCAGCAGCTTGCGGTACTTCGTGTGGTCGGTGCCGTCGATCTGGAGCGGGATCAACGGCCGCTCGTTGCCGAGCGCCGAGTGGTCGCCGGTGCGCTGACCGGGCGCGCCGCTCACGACGTCGCGCCGCTTCGTGGCCTCCACGATGTCGACCATCTTCGTGAGCACGACGACATTCCCACCCTGGCGGAAGGGCGTCGACTCGGAGAGCTCGTGGAATACGGCTTTGGCGTCTTCGACCGCGAACGCGTCGAAGTCGAACGGGCCGACGCGGTAGCCGCCCTCGCCGGTGTCGTCGGTCACAGCCTCGGCCATCGGTGCCTCCCCGTCCGCGTGCGACGACTGTAGGCGGCCGCGTGCCGGGAGACCGGCGCCGCGCCGCGTGCACTTGCACACGACGCGCGGTCAGCCCACGCGGTCGAGGAAGGGGCGCACGACCTCGAGGTAGGTGTCGCGGTCGCGGCTCCAGAGGTCGTGACCGGCTTCGGGGAGCGTCACCAACTCCGCGTCGGGCAACGCGGCCGCCCACTGCGCGGCGACGTCGTCGTTCACGAGCGCGCCCTTGCGGCCGCCCCGGATCACCAGCACCGGGCAGCCGAGCTCGTCGAGCCGGTCCCACAACGGCACCTCTCGGCTCTCACGCGCGACCCCGAGCACCGCATGCTCGGGCATGCGCTCGCTCATCGGCACGCCGCGCAGCACCACCGCGAGCTGCCGCTCGGCGAACTCCGGCGGCAACCCGACGTGGCGCGCGAAGTAGTCGCCGATCACGAGCGCGCGCACGCGACCGGGCGACGAGAGCGCGTACCCGAGCGCGTACGACGACCCGCGTGAGAAGGAGACCAGGATCGGCCGCTCCACGCCGAGCGCGTCGATTGCCGCGGCGAGATCGGATACATGGTGCTCCCACGTGTAGCCGGTCTCGGGGGCATCGCTGTTACCCCGGCCGCGCACGTCGACGGCAACGACGCGACGGGTGCCGAGCTCGTCGAGCAACCACGCGTACTCCTCGGCCGACTCCCCCATCCCCGGCACGACGACGACCGGCGGGAGCGCGGAGACGCGCGAGTCGTTGTCGAGGGCGTGCACGCGCACGCCGTCGTTGTCGACGAAGACCGACTCGGTGCTCAGGGCGCCCTCGCGATCACTTCCTCGCCGAACCCGCGCAATCCGTCGAGAGCAGCCGCGAAGGACGGGTCGCGCCCCGTGTGCACCGCCGACCAGGTCACACCGATCTCGGCGAGGTGGCCGAGGGCGTCGAGCAGCACCGCGGGCCGGCCCGGCGTGTACTGCGCGGTCATGCTCATCGCGCTGATGTCGACGTCGGCGAGCGCGCGGCCGTTGGCCTCGAGCCGTTCGCCGAGGTCGCGGATCATCGCCGCGAGCTTCTCCTCCGAACCGATGTTGGCGGTACGCGTCGTCTTCGCCAGGATCTCCCCGCCGCCGAGCATCGGCGCCCACCCGTCGCCCCAGCGGGCGACGCGGTCGAGAACGATCTTCGAGTTGCCGCCGAGCCAGAGCGTCGGGTACGGCACCGACACCGGCCCCGGCTTGATGATCTGCCCGATGGCCTTGAAGTGCCGGCCGTCGTAGGTGAAGTCGTCCGTCGACCAGACGCCGCGCAACACGTCGACCGCTTCGTCGAAGAGCTCGTTGCGTTCCTCGAACTCGACGCCGAGGGCGGCGAACTCGGACCGCAGGTACCCGGTACCCAGCGTGAAGATCGTGCGGCCGCCGCTGAGCACGTCGACGGACGTCATCGACTTCGCGAGGAGCAGGGGGTTCCGGTAGGGGACGACGGTGAGGTTCGTCATGAGCCGGATGGTGCTCGTGGCCGCGGCACAGAAGCCGAGGGCGACGAACGGGTCGAACGTCTCGTGCCCGCCGCCGTCGAGCCACTTCTTCGACGGCGCGGGATGCTCGGTGAACGACAGGGCGTCGACACCGGATGATTCGGCGGTGCGCGCGAACTCGGCGATGTTGTCGGGATCGAGCCACGCGCCGCCGTCGGCGTCGGAGAGCACCGGGCACTCCACCATGAATTTCACGAGCAGCAACGTATCTCGGCCGGCGCGGGTCGCGGCATGCCACCGGGCGACCCGACGTCAGGACCGATCGTCGGTCCCGCCCACCAGCGCGTCGTAGAGCAGCGCCAACGCGGTGTCGAACGTGCGCTCGGTGACCGCGCGCGGGTCGACGAGCCGGTCGATGCCCAACCCACCGAACAACGCCGAGCAGATCTCCGCGACATCCTCGGTGGAGTAGCTCGGGACCCGCCCGATGGTCGCGTACTCCTCCTCGATGAGCCGGCGGATCAGCGTCCGCGACCGCTCGAAGCTGGCGGCGAGCTTGACCTGCGCCTCGGGATGCCGGCGCGCGTACAGCACGAACTCGAGGTAGAGGGTGCCGAAGTCGGCATCCCAGAACAGGTCACCCCGGAACAGGGCACGGATGCGCGGCTCCTGGTCGGCGGCCTCGTGCGAGCCGCCCTCGAGCACCTCCATCACCACCGCGAGTTGGCGGTCCGAGCGATCGTCGAGCAGCGCGAGGAAGAGGTCGTCCTTGTTCTTGAAGTTCGAGTAGACGGCCCCCTTCGTGAATCCGGCGGTGGCGGCGACCTCGTCGAGCGTCGCGCCGTGGAAGCCCTCGCGCGCGAAGACCACGGCTGCGGCGTCGAGGAGGTGCCGCCGCGTCATGGCCCTCCGGCGCTCGGGGGTGAGCGGCTCGATCGTCAACCGGAACCCCCTTGCCAGCGTGGCGGTCAGCGGTACATACTCATGAGTATGCAGGAGACGGACAAGAATCTGACGGGTTCGAGGGTAGCGCCGGCGCCGGACGCCTTCGACCCCTTCGAGCTCCCCGACACCATCCAGCTCGGCACGATCGACGACCCCTATCCGCACTTCGCGGCGGCACGACGTGCCGCGCCGGTCCAGCGGACGTGGCCGCTCCCCGACGTGCTCAGCGCGCTCGACGACGGGAACGACGACCCCTCGCTGCACGTGCTCGGCTACGACGAGGCGCTCACCGTGCTGCGCGACCACGAGAC
>DASPTH010000287.1:0-30643 GCA_035623515.1 Acidimicrobiia bacterium | reverse complement strand
CCGTACCGCGTGTGGTGCGCGGATCGAGTACGCGGAAGTCGTCACGATCGTGCCGCCGCCGGCTGCGACGAGGTGGGGGAGTGCCGTGCGGACGCTGTGCACGGTGCCGAGCAGCACGTCGTCGACGGCGGCGCGCCAGTCGTCGTCGGTCATGGCCTCGATCGGCTGGTGACCGACGAGTCCCGTGAGCACGGCCACGCCCCCGAGCGGGCTCGGCGCGAGCGCGGCGAGGGCCTCGTCGACCATGCGCTCCGCGTCGGCCGGCTGGCTGACGTCGGCGATCACCGGTATGACGCGCCCGCCGTGCTCCCCGCGTACGGCGCCCGCCGCGGCTTCCGCCCGGTCCGGGTTCCGGCCCACGAGCACGAGGTCGGCCCCGTCGGCCGCGAGCACGTGCGCGGTCGCGAGCCCCATCCCGCCGGTGCCGCCCACGATCAGGTACCCGCGACCCCGCACCCCGAGATCCACCCGTCACCTCCGCTCGTACACCGCCGGTAGCGTAGGTGGATCACCTCCGGGAGGAACCCATGACCGAGCCGACCGTCGACATCGCCAACGCCCTCGTCCCCGACGTCCTCGACGAGGTCCAGGGGATGTTCGAGCTGTCGGAGCCGCAGCCGCGTTACGGGCGGATGATCGAGCAGGGCGGCTTCGTGAAGGCGGGTGAGGGCTTCGCGATGGTGTTCAGCCGGGATCTCGCCGATTTCGTCCTGCGCCACCACGAGCTGTTCTCCTCGAAGGCACCCATGGACCTCGGGAACGTGCGCCCACTGATCCCGCTGAACGTCGACCCGCCCGAGCACTCGAAGTACCGCAAGCTCCTCGACCCACTCTTCGCGCCGAAGCAGATGGAGGCGCAGGAGGACGACATCACCGCGCGCGCGAACCACTTCATCGACTCGTTCGTCGATCGCGGCGAGTGCAACTTCAGCGAGGAGTACGCCGAGCTGTTCCCCTCGGCCGTGTTCCTCGGCTTGATGGGGCTGCCGTGGGACGAGCTCGACACGTTCCTCCGGCTCCGTGACGGCATCCTGCGGCCGGAGCGGACCGACCCGGACGCGCGCTTCGACGTCGAGAAGCGGCAGGTGGTCCAGCACGCGATCGGCCAGGAGGTCTACGACTACTTCAACGCCGCCCTCGACGAGCGTGAGCGCCACCCCACCGACGACATCCTCACGCACTTCATCACTGCCGAGGTCGACGGCGACAAGCTCAGTCGCGAGGACATCCTCGACATCTGCTTCCTGTTCCTGATCGCGGGCCTCGACACGGTCAGCGACACGCTCACGTGCTCGTACGCGTTCCTCGCTACGCATCCGGAGCACCGTCAGCAGCTCGTCGACGACCCGGTCCTCGTCCCGAACGCGGTCGAGGAGCTGCTGCGGTGGGAGTCGCCCGTGCCGGGCGGCGTGCCGCGCATCGCGACCGAGGACACCGAGCTGCCGAACGGCGAGAAGATCGCCGCCGGTACCGCGATCATGGTGAGCTACGGCGGCGCCAACGTCGACCCGAGCGAGTTCCCCGACGCGTTCGACGTGCGCTTCGACCGCGCCGTCAACCGCCACATCGCGTTCGGGGGCGGGGTGCACCGATGCCTCGGTTCGCACCTTGCGCGGCGCGAGCTACGCGTCACGCTGCGCGAGTGGCACCGGCGTATCCCCGACTACCACATCAAGCCCGGCCACGAGGAGCTCGTGTACACGCCGGGCCTCCGCTACGTGGAGAACCTCACCCTCCAGTGGTAGCGCCGGGTGTCAGTCGGAGCGGCGCCGCGTGTCAGCCGGCGCCGCGGAGCGCGGCGGCCGTCGGGATCTCGGTGCTGCGCTTCCCGTAGCTCTTCGGGGTGGTGTCGACGTCGGTCGCGTGGGCCCGCAGTGCGCCCACGGTGCATTCCTCGCGTGGGCGGTGCTCGAACGGGTCGAAGCTGTAGAAGTCGCAGGCGTTGTTCCAGGTGATCATGTCGATCTCGTGATCGGGGACGCCGACGGCTTGGAGCGATTTCCAGATCGCTTCGGGTGCGTTGGGCCAGGTGCAGTCGGAGTGGGGGTAGTCGCATTCCCAGGCGATGTTCTCCACGCCGATGTCGTGCCGGAGCTTGAGGCCGGTGGTGTCGTCGATGAAGCACGTGAGCACGCGGTCCTTGAAGACCTGGCTGGGGAGTTGGTCGCCGAAGTCTTGTTTGGTCCAGGCGCGGTGGCGCTCGTAGGTGTAGTCGGCGCGTTCGAGCCAGTAGGGGATCCAGCCGATGCCGCCCTCGGCGAGCGCGAACCTCACCGTGGGGAACTTGCGCAGCACCGGGGACCACAACAGCTCGGAGGCGAACACGCCGGTGTTGAACGGCATGGTGTGGATCAGGACGTCGAAGGGGGAGCGGGGCATGAAGGTGGGGGAGCTGCCGAAGTGGAAGACCATCACCGTGTCGGTGTCCTGGCAGGCTTGCCAGGCGGCGTCCCACTCGTCGCCGTGGTGGTCGGGCATGCCGAAGCGGTGCACGTCGGAGTGGAACGAGGTGGCGTGGCAGCCCTTGTCGGCGCAGCGGCGGATCTCGGCGGCCATCCAGTCGGGACCGAGGACGAACCCCGACAATGCGAGAGGGATGAAGCGGCCGGGTTCGGCGCCGCACCATTCGTCGAGGTGCCAGTCGTTGTAGGCGCGGATCATGCAGCCCGCCAACTCGGTGTCGCCGCTCTGGAGGAAGTACTGCCCACCGAGGCCGGGCCAGCTCGAGAAGCACATCGAGCCCAGCACGCCGTTGACGTCCATGTCGCGGACACGCTCGTGGACGTCGTAGGTGCCCTCGCGCACCTCGCCGAAGTTCCCCGGATCGAGGCCCCACTCCTCGCGCACCCGGCCGGCGACCGCGTTCAACCCGAAGCTCGAGACCTCGTGGCCCTCCACCAGCCACGCGTCGGTGCCGTCCG
The DNA here is from genome assembly GCA_035623515.1 of Acidimicrobiia bacterium. Taxonomy (GTDB): domain Bacteria; phylum Actinomycetota; class Acidimicrobiia; order IMCC26256; family DASPTH01; genus DASPTH01. The sequence continues at coordinate 27,722 of DASPTH010000287.1, read as the reverse complement.
CACGGTGGATCACCCTCGGCACCCGGTCCTTGTACTTGGCCGGGAAGTGATCCAGGAAATAGTCGCTCATCGACGGCGGCTCGACCAGATGGTCGTCGACACTCACCAGGATCATGTCTTCGAGCTGCATGGGTGACCTTCTCCTCGTCGTTTTGGCGTCTTTGAGTGGGGCCAGGGGCCCACTCAAAGACGCCAAAACACTACGCCAGCGGGGGCCAGGTCCGGTTCCCGAGCGCGCCGGAAGCGGTGCGCACGAGGTGGTCGTCGCGCTGGACCTGCCGCCACAGGTAGCGGAGGTAGTCGTCGTCGGCGACCGCGCCGTCGGCGATGGCCGCTTCGAGTGCTCGCCGGCCTTCCGCCACCGTCGACGGTTCGGTGCCGAGGAGCGAGCCGAGGTCGGCGCGCTCGGCGTCGGCGTACGCGCGTCCGAGGTGGTCGAGCTCCTTCAGGTACTTCACCACCCGAGCCACTCCCTTGGTCCACTGCGAGGCCAGGGGGTCGTCGATGCGCGGCACGATCACCTGCAGGTTGTCGAGGGTGGCGTCGTACAGCGAGTGCCAAGGCTCCGGCGGCGGCTCCGCGGGCAGGTCGGCCGGCGGCAGGTCGAGGCCCATCACGTTGGCGAGCGCCTCGATCGTGAGGCGGCGGTGGAGCATGCCGTAGATCAAGCCGTTGCCGATGTCGCGCGCGACCGGCTGACCCTCGCGTGGCGCGTCGGCACTCGCGGCCCCGCCCGCGCTGTTCGACATCAGGCGGATCTCCGCGAACAGCCGGTAGTACCAGACCCGATCGGGGTCGATGCGGTTGCCCGACAGCTCCTCGTACTCGCGGAGGCGGTCGGGGAAGTGGGTGAAGGTGTCCTGGACGGTGCGGAGCGACAGCCACGCGATGTCGTCCATCGGGTCGCCGAAGTGGGCGAGCTCCCAGTCGACGACCGCGGTGACCCGCCCGTCCTCGTACATGAAGTTGCCGGGACCGGTGTCGCCCTGCACGAAGACGGTCGGCCCGTCGTAGGCGGGCACGTTGCGTTCGAGCCAGTCGAGGCTCACGCGCATGAGCGGGTCCATCCCGCCGTCGGACCTCGTCGCGCGCCTCCGCATGTTGGCGATCTCGTCGAGCGCGTGCTCCCGGACGGACTTCACCGGCGCGAGGCTCGGCAGTGCCAGCGCCTGCGCGTCGAGACGGTGCAGGGCGGCGAGGTTGCGGATGAAGTCCTGCGCGACGCGCACCTGCTCCTCGGGGTCCCGGATGCGGTAGAACCAGGTTTCGCCCGACACGCGTTCCGAGAGCATCGCCTCCTGGACCGGGTGGACCGCGAGCGTCCGCGGGACGGTGACGTCGGTGTCCTGGAGCGCGAGGAAGATCTCCGCCTCCACGCCGAGCGGGTGGAAGATCGTCTCCGCCGGCCGCGGGACTCGGCTGTACCGGAGGAACAGCGGCAGGTCGGTGCCGGCGCGCCGCACGTCGACGAACCACGCCTCGCGGCTCGCGCCGCCGGGGACGCGCTTGGTGGCGACGACTTCGCCGCCGGTCTCGTCCTCGATCCAGCGGACGATGTCGTCTGGCAGGCTCAGCACGGCCTCTGGCATAGTGCGACCGAGGCTAACTCTCGCCCCGTGACGCCGTGCCGGGGAGCGCACGTCGCACGGCGCGGGCGAACGACGACCACGCGAAGGAGACGTCATGGGCGCGCCCTGGAACTACGACCTGTTCATCGGCGGCGAGTGGACGGAGGCCGAGGCCGGCGGACGCATCGACGTCATCGACCCCGCGACCGAGGAGCACATCGGCGCGGTCGCCGAGGCGTCCACCAAGGACGCCGTGCGCGCCATCGAAGCGGCCCGCAAGGCGTTCGACGAGGGACCGTGGCCGTGGATGAAGCCCGCCGAGCGCGCCGGCGCACTGGTGCGCATGGCGGAGGCGCTCGAGACGCGGGGCGCCGAGCTGCGTGAGCTCATCATCGCCGAGACCGGCTCCACCGGGTTCCTCACCGACTTCGTACAGGCCGGCGGCTCGATCGGGATGTTCCGCTCGAACGCCGAGCAGATCCAGCACGGCGTGGAGTGGCTCGAGATGGGGCCGCCCACCGGCGGGCCCACCAGCGTCGGCGGGAGCGCGATCGTGCGCGAGCCCATCGGCGTCGTCGCCGCCATCACGCCGTTCAACTTCCCCTTCATGCTGAACGTCGTGAAGTCGGCACCCGCGCTCGCGGCGGGGTGCACCGTCGTGCTGAAGCCGCATCCGTGGACGCCCCTCGACGCGTTCCTGATCGCGCAGGCCGCCGCGGAAGCGGGCATCCCGCCCGGTGTGTTCAACGTGATCACCGGGCACGCGGAGGTCGGCGACGAGCTCACCAGCAACCCGATGGTCGACATGGTGACGTTCACCGGCTCCACCGCAACCGGGCGGCGGATCATGGCGTCGGCCGCCCCCACCGTGAAGCGGGTGCAGCTCGAGTTGGGCGGCAAGAGCGCGCAGATCGTGCTCGACGACGTCACCGAGGACTACGCCCGCAACGTCGGCGTCGGCGCGGTGCTCGCGCACTGCGGGCAGGGCTGTGTGCTCAACACGAGGCTGCTCCTCCCGGAGCACTTGCTCGACGCCTACAAGGAGGGTGCCCTGGCGTCGGCCCCGAACATCACGATCGGCGACCCGCGCGACCCGGCGACGGTCCTCGGGCCGCTGATCCGGGAGCAACAGCGTGCGCGCGTCGAGGGCTACGTGGCGTCGGGCAACGAGCAGGGCGCGGAGCTCGTCACCGGCGGCAAGCGCCCCGACGGCTTCGACAAGGGCTTCTTCTACGAGCCCACGGTGTTCATCGGCACCAACGACATGCGCATCGCGCAGGAGGAGATCTTCGGTCCCGTGCTCACGGTGGTCCCGTACTCGGGCACGGACGCCGACGCCGTCCGTATCGCCAACGACTCGATCTACGGCCTGGGTGGCGGCGTCGTGTCGGCGAACACGACGCGCGCGTTCAACGTGGCGCGGCAGATTCGCGCCGGCACCGTCATCGCGCACGGCGTGGGAGGCGACGCGGTCGCCGACATGGGTCCCGGCGGCGGCCAGGGCCCGGGCTGGGGTGCGAGCATGGCGGGTATCGGCCAGCAGGGCGCGTTCGGCGGCTACAAGCAGAGCGGGCTCGGCCGCGAATGGGGCCACCATGGCGTCGAGGAGTTCACCGAGATCAAGTCGCTCAGCTGGAGCTAGACGTTTTGGCGTCTTTGAGTGGGGCCCTGACCCCACTCAAAGACGCCAAAACAGGAAGGAGCACGGTGTTCCCGGTCGTCGACAGTGACAGTCACGTGTTCGAGCCGGCAGCGCTCTGGGACGAGTACGTGCCGTCCGGGTACGAGGGGCTCGCGCGCTCGGCGCTCTGGCACCTCGAGGACGACGCCGGCCGGCGCCTCACCGTCGTCAACGGCCGTCCCGCCAAGGAGCTGAACCGCAGCGCGATCAACCGCCAGGCGATCTGGCGGCCGGGCACCACGCTCGACGAGATCGGCGCGCTCGACCCCGGCACACCGCACGCGATCAACCCCGGCGCCAGCGACCCGAGCGCGCGCCTCGCCGACATGGATGCCATGGGGGTGGACCAGGCGATCGTGTACCCCACGCTGTTCCTCGAGTACCACCCGCTCGTCGAGGACACCGTCGCCGCCGACGTTCTCGCGCGCTCCTACAACGACTGGGTCGCCGACTTCGCCGCGGCGGGCGACGGGCGCCTCCATCCCGTCGCGGTGTTGCCGCTGCAGAGCCTGCCGCTCGCGCAGCGCGAGCTCGACCGTGTCGCCGCCGCCGGGTTCCGCGCCGCGGCGATGCGCCCGATGTTCTACGGCGACCTCTTCATCGAGGGCGACCACTTCCAGCCGCTGTGGCGCCAGCTCGAGGACGTGGGCGTGGTCGCCTGCGTCCACCCGTCGGTCGGCGTGACCAACCCCGAGCCCACGTCGGCGGGCGCGTACGCAGAGCGCATCGCCGAGAAGCTGCGCATCGGCCACTCGATCGCGGAAGCCGTCGCCGGCATCCAGGACACCGGCGTGTTCCTCACCGCCGCCGCGTTCCACGGCCTCCTCGAGGACTTCCCGAACCTCAAGCTCGCCTTCCCCCACAGCGGTTCCACGATGGTGCCGCTCGTGCTCGAGAAGGCCGAGACCTACCTGTGGCTCGGGAGTGGGTTCGGCCGCACCGGCCCGGTGAGCCTCGAGCCCGAGGAGGTCTTCGTGGAGCACCCGGTGCTCACGTCGTTCGACTCGTGGGAGGCGCCCGTGGCGCGCATGCCCGACCTCTTCGCGGCCACGGCCGGGTGGGGTTCCCGCTACCCCAACCACGACACGGGCACGCCGGAGGAGGCGATGGACATGCTCCGGGCGAACGGCGTCGGCGAGGAGACCATCGCGCGCCTCATGGGCGGGAACGCGATTGAATTGTTCGGGCTCAACGTCTCGGTGAGCGCGTAAGCAGGAGGAGCAACGATGGCCGAACTGATGACGAAGTCGTTCCCGGTGTTCGACTGCGACGCGCACGTCAACGACCCGCTCGAGATCTGGTCGAAGTACGTGCCGGACACGCAGAAGGAGCTCGTGCTGAACGCGTACTGGCGTGACGACACGACCGCGTTCACCAACGGCGACATGTGGTCGTTCGGCGGCGGGGGCGGGTTGTTCCAGGGCTCGTACAACCCCATCTGCATCGCGGGCCCGCAGATGAGCAAGAAGATCCTGCGTCGCATCCAGCAGATGACACCGATCACCGAGGAGCAGCGGGTCTACCTGGAGCACCAGGGCGCGTACGACCCGGTCGCGCGCACGAAAGAGATGGACCTCATGGGTATCGACCAGGTGCTCGTGATCCCCACGATGATGATCATGAACTTCCCGTTCGTCGAAGACGCCGACGGGGCGAGGGCGTTCTGCGAGGCCTACAACAACTGGCTCACCGACTGGTGCGCCGAGGTACCCGAGCGTCTCTACGGCGCGGCGATGCTGCCGCTGCAGAACCCGAGCTACGCGGCCGCGGAGATCCGCCGCATCGCGGAGATCGGCCACCCGGTGGGGCTGATCCGCCCGATCGACGCGCGCGGCGCCTACCCGAACAACCTCGTGCCCGACGACAACCCGTTCGCCGCGTTCTTCGGTGGCGGCGGCGACGTGTTCGACGAAGTGTTCAGGACGTTCGAGGAGACCGGCGTGTGCCTCGGCATGCACACGTTCCCCGCCGGTCCGTGGCCCACCGGGAGCCGCACCTCAGGGCCGGGCACCCTCGTGTCGCCGGGCGAGTACCTCGGGCGCGCCGGGGTCGACACGCAGACGCTCTCGTTCATCTACGAGATGCAGACGTGGCTCGCGCAGGTCCTGCTCGGCGGCGTGCTCGACCGGTACCCGAATCTCAAGATGCTCGTGTTCGAGAGCAACTCGCAGTGGTTGCCCTACATGCTCGAGCACTGCGACCGGCTCTTCAAGCTGTACCGCAACGAGCGGCAGGTCGAGGCGAAGCGGCTCCCCTCGGAGGCGTTCTACGAGCAGTGCGCGATCAGCTTCGAGAGCGACGAAGTGCAGACGATGCGGCAGTGGGAGCAGTTCGAGGACATTGGTATCTGGGCGTCCGACGCCTACCACCACGACGGTGCCGACTCGTGGAGCGCGATCCGCGAGATGGAGGCCGTCGGGGTGCCCGCGGACGTGCAGGCGAAGCTCATGGGCGAAAACGCCCGCCGGCTCTACGGCATCGAGCCCAAGACGTTCGTCTCCGACGAGCCCGGTCCGATCGAGCGCCCCGACTGGTTCCCCGGCGGCCCGGAGCTCGACGAGTGGGCGAGCCTGGTCGCGCACCCGCGCCGGAACGCGGAAGCGCTGGCCGACATGGACGACGCCGTCCGCACGCAGAGCGAGCGGTTGCAGGGTCGCTTCGCCCGCGCGGCGCGCGGCGGGTACTGACCGGACGGGGCAGGCGCCCGGTCCTCGCCCGACGTGCTCTCCCTGCTCCGTCGCAACCGCGACTTCCGGCTCGTCATCACCGCGCAGGTCATCTCGTACGCGGGCGACTGGTTCGCGACCGTCGCGCTGCTGGGTCTCGTCATCGACCTCACGCACTCCGATCTCGCGGCCGCGCTCGTGTTCGTCTCGCAGACGCTGCCCTCGTTCCTGGTCACACCGCTCGCCGGCCCTGCCGCCGATCGCTTCGACCGCCGAAGGTTGATGATCGGCGTGTCCGTGGTCCAGGTGGGCTGCGCGCTCATGTTCCTGCTCGTCGGCGAGGGCACTGCGTGGCTCGCGTTCGTCGCGCAGGGCTCGATCTCCGCCCTCGCCGCGTTCTTCCAGCCCGCGTCGCAGGCGGCGTTGCCCAACCTCGTCGACCCCGAGGACCTGCCCACCGCGACCGTGATGATGTCGGCCACGTGGGGAGCGATGCTCGCCGTCGGCGCCGCCGTGGGCGCCGCGTTCACCGTCGCGTTCGGGCGCGAGGCGTCCTTCGTCGCCGACGCCGCCAGCTTCGCGATCGCCGCGCTCCTGCTCCTCGGCGTACGCCGCTCGATGAACGGCGCGCGGTCGGCACACGTCGACCGGATGCGCCCGCTCGCCGACACCGCCGAAGGGCTGCGGTACGCCCGCCGGCACTCGGAGGTGCTGGCGCTCCTCTCCTCGAAGATGGGGTTCGGGCTCTCCGCGGGGGTGACGGGCATGCTGGCGGTGCTCGCTACGCAGCGGTTCCATGCGGGCGACACCGGCACCGGCATCCTGCTCGCAGCCCGCGGCGTGGGCGTGGTCGTGGGGCCCTTCCTCATACGCCGCGCCGTCGCGCGCGGCACGAGCACGATCCTGCTCGCGTGCGGCGTGTCGGCACTGGTGTTCTCGGCGGGTTACGCGGTGGTGAGCGTGTCGACGATGCTCGGCGTCGCGGCCGTCGCGGTGCTCGTCGCGCACCTCGGGGGCGGCGCGCAGTGGACCGCCTCCACCTACGGGCTCCAGGTGACCACGCGCGACGAGTTCCGCGGCCGGATCTTCGCCACTGACTTCGCGCTCGTCACGCTCACCATGAGCGTGTCGTTGACCATCTCGGGTCTCGTCGCCGAGACCGTGGGGCCGGGTCCGGTCGTCGCCGTGCTCGCCGGGCTCTCCGCGGTGTGGGCGAGCGTCTACCTCTTCTGCACGCGACGGCTCCGCGCGACGGAGCGCGCCATCGCGGCGGCCGACGTGTCCTAGGACCGAGAGGTGAACGGCGCGCCGTCGAAGCGCTCCCGGCTCGTGAACTCCTCCACCGGGAGGCGCCGTAGCTTCGTGATCTCCTTCACCGGCTTGCCGAGCGGGATCATCGTCGCCAGCGCGTAGGGAAGCTCGTAGCCGAGGAGCTCTCGCAGCGCCGGCTCCTGTCGCGCGAGCACGGTGGTGAAGTGGCCTCCATAGCCGGCGGCGCGCGCCGCCAGCAGGATGTTGTGCGCGAACGGGTACACCGACGCACCCGCCGAGAGGCTGAGGCGGTCGAGACCGCAGTCGACGGCGGCCACGTGCGCCAGGTCGAGCAGGATCACGAGGAGCACCGGGACGGTCGCGAAGTACGACGCGTCCATCGGCAGCGGGATCTCGCGTGCCGCCTCGAGGTCGACCGGAGGCGGCGCGTCCTTGTCGGCGTCGGCCGCGGAGAACGGCACGAGCCCCGCCCGGTTGAACGCCATGTACTCGCGCATGCCGAGGTCGTAGAGCTCGGCGATGCGTGCCTTCGTCGCGGGATCGCGCACCACGACGACCCGCCAGCCCTGGCGGTTGCCGCCGTTCGGCGCGAACCGGGCGTCATCGAGGATCTGGTGGAGAACGTCGTCGGGCAACGGGTCGTCGGTGAATTCGCGCGTGGACGGGGTCGTGCGCATCGCTCGCGAGAGTTCCATCGCGGGAGCCTCGCGCTTCGGAAGCGACGTCCGCCACGTCACGGGCTCAGCCCGTCGGGCGGCACACCAACGACACAATCGACACGAGGCGACCGCCGTCACCGAGGTCGGTGATGGCGACGCGCACGAGGAAGTCGCCGAACTCGCGGGGTGACGCCTCGGCCGAGGCCGCGACCGGGCCGGCGCGGACGCGGTTGACGTAGCGGATGTCGAGGTCGACGACCTCGGCCACCTCGCCGGTCGCGTCCTCGACCGCGCGTTCGGCCGCGATCTCGGCGAGCAGCGCGAGGGCACCGCCCTGGATGGTCCCGCCGACGCCGTTGCTCACCCACGGGTGCGGGTCCACTTCCACGGCACCCCGGTCGCCGGCGCGCGGCCGCAGCAGGTCGTCGAACGACGGCGCACCGACCGGCGCGGTGGGCGGCCCGACCCCGGTCACCCCGGGGATGAGCTCGTTCATGAACGTGGTCGTCGCGCGCGCGAACGGCCGCCGCTCGTCACCGGTGTGCAGCAACGTCTCACCGACGAACAGCCGGCGGCCCACCTTCGCCGGATGGCACACGAGCGAGATCGTCCCCGTCGCGGGCGGGCGACCGATCAACGAGACCCGCAGGTCGACGGTGGGGTTGACCGGGCCGCTCGGCAGCGAGCCGGCGACGAGGTCCACGAGCGTGGCCAGCACTCCCATCCGCACGCGGTCGGTTCCCGGGGCCAGCATCTCCGGGAGCACCGCGACGCGCCCGCGGGTCGCGCCGTCCTCGACCCACAGCTCCGCATTGAGCGCGCCGACGAAGCTGGTCGGCCCCGGGTCCGTGTGCACGGGCCGTACGTATACTCGCCCGCGATGTACCTGAACGAGTTCGCCGACGACCTCGCGCCCCTCGACATGACACGGTCGGCCGAGTTCACGAGCCTGCTCGACAGCGCGGGTGACCTCGGCATCCCGCACTCTCGCGACGTGCGGTACGTGTCGCGCCACACCGTGATCCGGAGCCTGCGCTTCCACTTCTCGGAGTGGGGCGAGCCCGGGGCGCCCGAGATCCTGCTCCTGCACGGGGGCAACCAGTCGGCCCACTCGTGGGACCTGGTGAGTCTCCACCTGTCCGATCGGTACCACGTGTTCGCACTCGACCAGCGCGGCCACGGCGACTCCGAGTGGGCCCGCGACCAGGACTACTCGATCGACGCCAAGGCGGCCGACGCGCTCGCCTTCATCGACGACCAGCAGCTCGAGTCACCGGTGATCATGGGCCACTCGATGGGCGGCCGGGTCACGATGAACGTGACGCTCGCGCGCCCCGACGTGCCGCGCGGGGTGGTGCTCGTCGACGTCGGACCCGAGTTGAGCCCGCAGGGCGTCGAGGTGATCCACAACTTCGTCACCCGCAACGTCGAGTTCGACGACCTCGAGGAGTTCCTCGACAACGTCGTGAAGTACGACCGCTTCCGCAGCCGGGAGCACATTGCGCGCACGGTGAAGTACAACATGTTGCGCCGCGCCGACGGGAAGTACGTCAGCAAGGTCGACCATCGCCGCGTGCCGGTGTCCGACTCCGAGATGACGCTCGCGCACGCCAAGGAGATGACGTGCCCGGTGCTGCTCGTGCGCGGTGGTGAGTCCGACATCCTCGAACCCGACGCCGCGCAGCGGTTCGCCGACACGTTGCCCGACGGACGTCTCGTCACCGTCCCGAACACCGGCCACAACGTGCACTCGGGCAACACACCGGGGTTCCTCGAGGCGATCACCCCGTTCCTCGCAGAGGTCGACGCGGCCCCTGCGAGCACCTGACGCGCTGAAACCGGCGAAGTCGAGTCGCCGGTCAGAGCTCCGGGAGCGGGTCGGGCGTGGGGTAGTAGCGCGGGTGCTCGGGCACGTTGCCCGCGGCGTGGAGGCAGATGACCTCGTAGACCGCCTCCAGCTCGCGGTCGTTCGCGCCGTCGACGCGGCTCAGGTAGTCGGTGATGCAGATGCCGCCGAAGGCGCGCACGATCCCTGGGTAGTCGTCGATCACGAAGTCGGGGACCACCGGGATCCCGAAGTCGGTGAGGCGGTTGCGGTAGTCCTGGAGTGGCTTGCCGTACACGCCGTGCACGATGTCCTCGAGGCCGTGGTTCCGCACGACGCTCCACCGCTCGCCCTCACCGGACCACACGTACACCTGGTGACCGTCCTCGACGAGGCGCTCGAACACCTCGCGCGTCCCGGGCCGCAGCGTGAAGTCGCGGCCGAGGATCGTGTAGTCGACGTCGAAGAAGATGTGCATACGGGCGAGGGCGGAAGGCTAGTGGCTGTGCAGACAGCTATCGCGCAGCGCGCGACGCGTCGCTCAACCGCTTGACGAGCGCAGGGTCGAGCTCGAGGTCGAAGCCTTCCATGTTCTGCTCGTACTGCTCGAAGGTGCGGGGGCCGATGATGGCCGACGTCACGCCTCGCCGGCTCATCACCCACGCGATCGCGACCGCGGTCGGCGTGCTGCCGACCTCGGCGGCCACCTTCCCCACCTCGTCGGCGAGGTCGAACGCCCGATCGGTGAGCAGGCGGACCCAGTTTCCGCGCGCGCCGCGGCTGTCGGGTGGGGGGTCCTCGCCCCGGCGGTACTTCCCGGTGAGGATGCCGCCCGACAGCGGGCTGTAGACCATCGTCCCGAGCCCGTGCCGCTCGCACGTGGGCAGCACGTCCTCCTCGATCTGGCGCTGCAGCAACGAGTAGGGCGGCTGCAGGCTCACGAAGGGCGTGCCGTTGATCCGCTCCGCCGCCCACTGCGCCTCGACGATCTCCGAGCCCGACCAGTTCGAGCAGCCGACATAGCGAACCTTTCCCGACTGCACGAACTCGTGGAGCGTCGCCATCGTCTCTTCGACCGGCGTGTTCGGATCGGAGCGGTGGCACTGGTACAGGTCGACGTAGTCAGTGTCGAGACGCCGCAAGCTGGCGTCGAGCGCGCGGTAGAGGTACTGGCGCCCGAGGCCGGCGTCGTTGGGGCCGTCGCCGATCGACCCGTACCCCTTGGTGGCCACGATCACGCGGTCGCGCTTCGACTTGATCGCGCGCCCGACGACCTCCTCGGACTCGCCGCCCGTGTAGACGTTCGCGGTGTCGATGAAGTTGCCGCCCGCGTCGACGAACGCGTCGACGATGCGACGGCTCTCGGCTTCGTCGCACGGCGCGGTCTCGCTGTGTCCGAACATCATCGCCCCGAGGCATGCCGGCGACACCCGCAGGCCCGATCGTCCGAGGTTCACGTACTCCATCTGCGTCTCCCTGTGTGCGTCCCTCGTGAGGATGCCGCGCTTCGTCGCCGGTGCGCAATCCGCGCCACACGGTCAATCGATCGGTGGGTTGGGCGGGAGTGCGGGGAGGACCTCCTGGACCCGGCGACCGAAGATCGTTTGGTTCAGCTCGAACGGTCCTGCCGGACGGTCTGCCATGCCTGCCAGGTGATCCGCAGGATCAGGGCCGTGATCGCCAGGCCCACGATCGGGTCCGCGCGTGGAAGACCGATCGCCACCATGCCGGCGGCGAGGACGACCCCGAGGGAGACGAAACCGTCGACTCGAGCGTGGTGACCATCCGCGATCAGAGCGGCGCTGCGGAGGCGCCGGCCGGCGCGGAGCCGAACGTTCGCCGCGAGTTCGTTCCCGGCGAATCCCACGACGCCGGCGATGGCGAGAACGGCGAGATGGTTCAGGGTCTGTGGATGAACGAGCCGGTCGATGGCCTCGACGCCGGCGACGGTGGCGGACGCGAAGATCGCAAAGACGACCGCGTAGCCGGCCCACCGTTCCCCGCGGGTGCTGCCGAGCCAGAACGCCACACCGAGGGGGATCGCGGTGAGCGCGTCACCCCCGTTGTGGATCAGGTCGGCGAGCAGCGCGACCGATCCCGACAGCATGAACACCACCGCCTGCGCGGCGGCAGTAGCCGCGAGCACCGCCAGACTGAGCGCGACCGCCCGAACCCCGGCGCGCGAGCGCACGATCGACGCGTCGACGAGTCCGTGGGAATGACCGTGCCCGTCCCAGCGGGCGTCGTCGTGGGTGTGGTCCTGGTCGTGATGGTGGTCGTGACCGTGGGAGTGCGGGTCGGCCTGAGATGAGCGGACCGGGTACCGAAGGTGGCGGTGCGGGCCGTGATGATGGTGCGCGTGCGTCCACCGACCGTGCCGATGCGTCTCGATGCCGTGCATCACCACGAGGCTACGGCGACTCGTTCCCGCGTGTGCGACGACGAACTACCCGCGGAGCGCGTCCCGCCTGCGGAGGAACTCCTCCTCGTCGATGTCCCCTCGAGCGAACCCGCCGCCGTACCCGGTAGGGCCATTGGACCCGTGGCGCGCTGGAGCCGCCTTCTGTCGATGAGCGCCGCCAGGGTGGGCAGAATGGGAGTCACGGCGAGAGTGCGCGGTCGCCTCTCGAGACGCGGCAGGCGATGCGCCGCCCTTCGGTCGTGTGAAGGGGTGCGAGATGACCGGTGGCTACGCCTACGACCATGCCTGGGACGAGGAGCTTCTCCGGCTCCGCGGCCTGGAGCTGGTTCTCGACCCGGGGACACGCGACCACCTTCTTCGTCTCGGCGTGCGGCCGGGTTCGCGCTGTCTGGAGATCGGTGCCGGTGCCGGCGCGATCGCATGCTGGCTCGCCGAGCAAGTGGCGCCCAACGGCATCGTCGTCGCCACCGACCTCGAGACCGACTTCCTCGAGATCGAGACATCGAAGCATCCGAACCTGCAGGTTCTGCGACACGATCTCACGGCCGAGGACCTGCCGGACGGGTTCGACTACGTGCACGCCCGGTATCTCCTCGAGTGGCTTCCGGACAAGGCACCCGCGCTGCAACGCATGGTCGCAGCGCTGCGACCCGGTGGCGTGCTGCTCGACGAGGAGCCCGACTTCGTCACGATCTTCGAGACGCCCGAGTCCTCGGCGATGCGCCACGTCATGCTCGCCGCAATGCGATATCTCGAGTCGACGTGTCCGGTCGACACGCAATACGGCCGTCGGCTGCACGACGATCTCATCGCGGCCGGACTCGACGACGTTCAGGCGGAGGGCCGCTGCACGATCGTGCGCGGCGCGAGCCCACCCGCCGCGCACTTCCTGCGCCTGACGGTCGAGAAGCTGCGCGAACCACTGATCGCGGGGAAGAGGGTGAGCGAGCTCGAATTCGACGAGGCAGTCTCGATGCTCGAAGATCCCACTGCCAGCGTCATGTTCCCGCTCACCGTCGCCGCCTGGGGTCGGCGCAGCTGAACCGCCCACCGGGACGCTCTCGAGGTGAATCCGGACGTTCGCCAACTCCGTGCCGCGCTCGGCGCGCAACGCGTCAGAGACCGCGTCTGACCGGTTCGGCCCAACGCGGTCAGACGACAGCACGTTTGTCGAGACGGCGCTCGTACAGGTCGCGGCTTGGTTGCCGACGACCGGCCCGTGCACCGTGCTCTGCCCGCCCGGGCTGTCACCGACATTCGGAGCGGGGCTGTTGTTGGAACACGTGGCGGACCCGTGCACGACGAGCGACCCGATGTCCCAGTCGTCCTGCGGCGGCGGTTGGAAGTGACAGAGCCCGAGATGACGGTGTTGTGTGCCACGGTCTTCGCCGCCGACCCACCGAACAATCCGAGCGTGGCCAGCGCCAGCGCGAGCACCGCGCCGGCCGTCGAGACTTTCCGCGTCATGAGGCCACTTCGGCCAGGAGCCCTCCCGGCCGAGGACCCCACTCTCCGTGGAGAGCGCCCCGTCGCGATGCCCGGTCCTCGGCCCCGACCCGCCTCGGTGAGGGTGCACCGGTGGCTGCGGGCGTGGTTCAATCGCTTGAAACTCCGCCGCCGCAGCGATGGGTCGTGCACACAACGCACCAGGGTCGGCTGAGGGGGGAAACGGGATGGCCGCTCGTGCAGTTCGACGCTCTCCCACCGGCGCTGGTCACCGCTCGCTTCGTGTAGCGGTGGTCCCAGTCGTCGTCGCGCTCGCGATGGGCGTGACGCTCGCCGCATCGACCGTCGGCATCCGAGCGAGCGCAGCGACGATCCCGCCACCCAACGGGGCGGGACCCCCGGTGCCGGCGACCGGCATGGGTACGCAGGCTGCGCTGGCGAACCCACGTTGCCGGCACGACGATCCGAAGTACGGCCCCTACGGACACTTCGACAGCACCGAGGTCGGCGGCGGCCCGGTCTGTGTGAAGGTGTGGAAGGCGGGCGCGAACAATGGCGGCGCCACCGCACAGGGTGTCACCGGCAACCGGATCACGGTCGTCGCGGTCGTCCCCAACGACGAGCAACTCGGACGCGATCCCGTGCGGCCGAAGCACCTCGCCGACAACTCGCCCAGCGACTACGAGAACGCGATCTACGATGCCGTCCTCCCGGCGATGCGGTTCTACGAGACGTGGGGCCGCGACCTCCGGATCAACTTCGTCCGTTCCAGCGGGAACGACGAGACGGCGCAACGCGCCGACCTCGTGACGGTCGAGGCCATGAGGCCGTTCGCGGTCTTCAACCTCGTCAACAACCCGGACCTGGACGTGCTCGAGACCGGTCTCGCCGCCGACAAGATCATGACGTTCGGCTACGCCACCACCACCGAGGAGGCCACGAAGCAGGCACCGTACCGCTGGGGCCAGAACGACAAGGACGGGACGGCGATCAACTCGGCGGAGGTCGCCGGCAAGCAGCTCGTCGGGAAGCAGGCGAAGTACGGCTCGGATGACGTCAAGACGGCGACACGCAAGTTCGGCGTCGTGTACCAGGACGGAACCATCCAGTACGACCAGTTCCTGAAGACGTTCCGCAAGTACGGCGGGACGGTCACGAGCGTGGGCACGGTGCCGTCCAACGTTCCCGACGACGTCCAGAACGTTGCGCCGACCCTCGTCTCCAGGATGAAGGCGGCGGGCGTCACGACCGTGATGACCTTCGGCGACTTCACCGTGCTCCGCATCGTGATGGAGGCTGCGTCGAAGCAGGAATGGCACCCGGAGTGGTTTCTCACGGGTGCACAGGTCCAGGACATCGGGATCCTGATGCGCGGCTTCCCCACCGATGAGTCGGCACACGCCTTCGGCATCTCGTCGTTGGCGCCCTACGTCCAGCCCGACACGGCGTACGCGAACCAGGTCGACCCGTTGAACTGGTACTGGGGATCGAACGCCGCGACCACCTCGCAGCGACTCGCAGGGCCGCTCACGTGGTTGCTCACGGGCATCCACACCGCGGGTCCCGACCTCACGCCGAAGACGTTCACGCAGGGGCTGTATGCCAACCCACCGGTGGGCGGCGCGCTCGCGGGTCGCGCCGACACCTCGCTGGCGGCCTACGGCAAGGCGCCGAGACTCCCGTACAACGCGTACGCGGCGCTCGGGCTCGACTTCGCGCCGTACTGGTGGGACACGGAGACGACCGGCCCGTCGAACGGGCTCGGCACGGTCGGCAAGGGTGTCGGTTGGTACGTCGACGGTGGCAAGCGCTACATCGCGACCACCTGGCCCGCGAAGCCGTTCAAGTGGTTCGACAAGGCAGCGTCGATCGACTCGTTCACGAAGAGCCCGGTACCGCCGCTCGGGTATGCGGGCGACTGCACGAACTGCCCGGCGGCAACCGGCAACGGGAGTCCGGAACCGCCCAGTAGCACCTCGGTCGTGTTCGCGGCCGGCGGCACGGGGGCATCGGCAGCATGATGTTGAGTTGCGGCGAAGGAGGCACGCGATGAAGTACTCGGTCATCTCGGCCGACAGTCACCTGATGGAGCCGAAGGACCTGTTCGTCGAACGGCTTCCCCGTGAATACCGTGATCGAGCTCCACGGGTGTTGCGTGGCCGTGACGGTGGTGACGGTTGGAGCTTCGACGGCGAGCCGCCCCGGCGTACGTTCGGTTTGGAAGCAGTGGCCGGGCAGAAGCAGCAGGGCGTCGCGTTCGGTGCCGAGGGCCTGACCTGGGAGCAGATCCTTCCCGGCAACTACGAGGGCGCGGCGGCGGTCGCCGACATGGATCGCGACGGTGTGGATGCGTCGGTCCTCTACTCGGGGCCGGTCGGGCTGTCGTCGTTCTCCCTTCCCGACCGCGAGTTCGCGCTCGCGGTGATGCGCACGTACAACGACTGGCTGCTCGACGACTTCTGCAGCATCGATGCCGACCGGCTCGTCGGCCTCGCGCTGCTGCCGACGGACGACGGGCAGGACGTGATGCTCGCCGAGTTCGAACGCTGCGTGGCCAAGAAGGCGCGAGGCTTCAACCTCCCCGGGTCGCCGGAGCAGTCGTACTTCGATCCGTACTACGACCCGCTCTGGGAGGCCGCCTCGAACGCCGGGATCCCGTTGTCGTTCCACCGCAATCACGGTGGCCGCCCGAAGGGTGACCTGTCCGGGTTCCGACCCGACATCCCCGGCGTGAACGTCGGCGGGATCGTCGCGCGGTTCTTCACCGCGATCGACCCGTTCACCTACATGATCTTCACGGGTGTCTTCGAGCGATTCCCCGACCTGAGGATCATCGGCGCCGAGGTCAACTGCGGCTGGCTCCCGTTCTGGCGGGAGAACATGGACCAGAACTACGAGCAACAGCGCGATTGGGCAAACGTCCCGATCAACCGTCGGCCGAGCGAGTTCGTCGGCAGGAACGTCTTCGTGACCACGCTCGACGACCGGTACGGCTACGACGCCATCCGGCGTGATCCGTCGCTGGCGGACGCGGTGATGTACTCCACCGACTACCCGCACAGCGTGACGCTGTGGCCGAACTCGGCAACCCTCGTCGAAGAGCTCACCGAAGGATTCGACGAAGCTACCCGCCACAAGGTGCTGGCCGGCAACGCGGTGTCCCTGTACCACCTCGACGGTGGATGATGGGGTGGTCGTCGTACGTCGTGCGGCAGGGAGGTGATCGTTGGTGATCGCGCCGGAGCTGATCATCGATGCCGACAGTCACGTGACGGAGCCGGCGGACGTGTGGACCGCACGTGTGCCGGCGAAGTACCGCGAGGACGTGCCGAGGGTGGTCACGCGCGACGCGGCGGACGTGTGGGTGCTGGGCGACAAGTCCTTGACGCCGGTGGGGGTGACGGCGCCGGCGGGGTGGCCGACGTTTCCGCCGGAGTACCCGCCGACGTTCCGCGACGTGCATCCAGGGTCCTACGACGCCGCGGCGCGGTTGGCGTACATGGACGAGGTGGGGATCTGGGCGCAGGTGTTGTACCCGAATGTCGGCGGCTTCGGGAGCCAGAACTTCTTGGTGCTGGACGACGAAGCGCTCAAGTTGCTGTGCGTGCGCGCCTACAACGACTTCTTGTTGGAATGGGCTTCGGCGGATCTGCGACGGTTGCTGGCGGTGGTGGCGACCCCGTTCTGGGACGTCGCCGCGACGGTGGCGGAGGTCGAGCGGTGCGCGGCGCTCGGCGCTCGCGGCATCCTGTTCACCGGGGAGCCGCAACGCTACGGGTTGCCGGTGCTCGGCAACCCGCACTGGGATCCGCTGTGGGAGGTCGCGCGGGCGACCGGTCTCCCGATCCACTTCCACATCGGGAACGCGGGTGACACGATCGAGGGCGCCGCGGGACCCGACCGTTACCGGCATCACGGTGTGCCCGGCGCCCAGGCCTACACCGCGATCAACTTGTTCCTCAAGAACGGTGTCCAGTGCTGCGACCTCATCACCTCCGGTGTGTTGGCCCGCTACCCGGACCTGCAGTTCGTGTCGGTCGAGAGCGGGGTCGGCTGGCTGCCGTTCATGCTGGAAGCCGCCGACTACAGCTGGCTCGGCGCGTTCCGGCCGGGGCGCGAGCGTCATGCGGACGACGTCCTGCCTTCGGAGTTGTTCGCGCAGAGCGTCTACGTGACCTACTGGTTCGAGTCGGTTGCACCGCACCACTTCTTCGACGTCGTGCCGCTCGACAACGTCCTGTTCGAAACCGACTTTCCCCACACCACGTGCCTGTTCGGCAACATCCAGCAGACCATCCGCCAGGGAATCGGCCATCTCGACGATGGCACCCGCCGCAAGATCCTGTGGGACAACGCCGCTCGCCTCTACCGCATCGACGAGCCGCCCGACGCCTGGCGTCGGCAAGCCCGACAGAGCATCGCCACCCACGAGCTCGCGGGGACAGGCGCGCCGACGTGACGTCACCGCTCCACGGCGTCCGCGTGGTCGAGGTCGCCTCGCACGTCTTCGTGCCGATGTCGGGATCGATCCTCGGCGAGTGGGGCGCGGAGGTGATCAAGATCGAGCACCCCGAGACCGGTGATCCGTACCGGGGCCTCGTCACCGGCGGCATGGGCAGAACCGCGGGCGGGGTCGATCCCCGCTTCCACTCCGCGAACCGCGGCAAGCGATCCGTCGGCCTCGACGTCAAGCACCCCGAGGGCCGGCAGTTGCTGTCGCGCTTGCTGGCGACCTGCGACGTGTTCGTGACCAACCTGCGCGCCGAGACGATCGATCGCCTCCGGCTCGACGTCGACCGCGTCCGCGCCGACAACCCCTCGATCATCTACGTGCGGGGCACGGCGTTCGGGCCCGAGGGCCCCGACGCCGGCCGCGGCGGTTACGACGCCGGCGCGTACTGGGCCCGGAGCGGCATGCAGCACATCTTCACCCGGCCGGGCGACGAGTGGCCGGCCGGTCCCCGGCCGGCGTTCGGCGACGTGGTGGGCGGCATGACCATCGCCGGCGCGATCAGCACTGCGCTGTACCGCCGGGCGGTGCACGGCGAGCCGTCGGTCATCGACGTCGCGCTGCTCGCGACCGGGATGTGGCAGATCCAGTCGGATCTCGTGAACTCGTTGCTCCTTCCGCCCGAGCTGCGCCAACGGCGCTCCGGGGCGGGGATGGACCGCTCCCAGATGTTCAACCCGCTCATGCTGGCCTACCGCACCCGGGACGGGCGGTTCGTCTCGCTCCAGATGCTCTCGCCGGAGCGGTACTGGCCGGCGCTGTGCAAGGCGATCGGGCAGCCCGAGATGGCGACCGACGCGCGCTTCGTCGACATGGAGGCACGGCGTCAGAACTCCGCCGACTGCATCGCCTGGCTCGACGAGGTGTTCGCGGCTCGCGACTACGACGAGTGGTGCCGCGTCCTCGCCGATTTCGAGGGAGAGTGGGTGCCGGTGCAGGCCCCGTACGAGCTCGTCGACGACCCGCAGGTCGTCGCGAACGGCTATCTCGGTCGAGTCGAGCTCGGCAACGGCGAGACCGCGCCCATGGTGCCGTCGCCGGTGCAGTTCGACGGCCGGCGCAACGAGCCCCGGCGCGGGCCCGAGCACGGCGAGCACACCGAAGAGGTGTTGCTCGACCTCGACTTGTCGTGGGACGAGATCTCGGCGCTCAAGGAACGCAAGGTGATCCTCTGACCCAAAGAGGCGGAATGACGACACAACGAGAGTGGACGGCGCTGCCAGTCCCCTGGGCCGTGCAACGTCCCGATCGGATCCCGAAGCAGCGCTACTACGACCCCGAGTTCTTCGCGCTCGAGGCGGAGCTCTTCTGGCCGCGCGTGTGGCAGATGGCGTGCCGGCTCGAGGAGATCCCCCGCCCCGGTGACTTCGCCGAGTACGAGATCCTCGACCAGTCGATCGTCGTGGTGAGGACCGACGACATGGGGGTCAAGGCGTACGACAACGCGTGCCGCCACCGGGCGGTGAAGCTCGTCGAGGGCCACGGGACCTGCCCGAGCGGGTTCGTCTGCTCCTTCCACGGCTGGTGCTTCGGACTCGAGGGCGACAACACCTATGTCCACGAGCGCGAGATGTTCGAGACGGAGAACCTCCGGCCGGAGGACCTCGCCCTCGTGCCGGTGCGGTGCGAGTTGTGGGGCGGGTGCGCCTGGATCAATCTCGACGACGACGCACCGCCGTTGCGTGACTGCATCGAGCCGTACGCCACCGTGCAGGACGCATGGAAGGCCGAGACGCTGCGCGTGGAGTGGTGGGAGGCGTGTCGGCTCCCCGCCAACTGGAAGCTCGCCATGGCCGCGTTCATGGAGGGCTGGCACGTCCCGGAGACGCACCCGCAACTCATGCCGCCTGCGCGCGCGTTCGACGACTCCGACCCGCACGCCTTCGTCGACATGAACCTGTACCACATGCGGGAGCTCAGCGTCGGCATGGCCGGCATGACCCACGAGATCGACGTGCGTATCGCGGAGGGTCTGCGCGGTCTCGAGCTTCCCGCCGACCCCGCCCTCGCCGCCGCGACGTGGCGCTCCACGCTGAACGACACCGTTGTGAGATGGTGGCGCGCCAACGGCGTCGAGCTCGCCGACCTCAACGAGCTCGACCGCCTGGGCATCGCCGACCCGATCATGTTCTGCTTCCCGCACACCTTCATCCTCCCGACGTACAGCAGCGCGTCGGCGTACCGGTTCCGCCCGCTCGGACCCGAGGAGACGTTGATGGAGATCTGGTCGCTCACCCGGTACCCCGTGGGTAGCGAGCCGACGAAACGGCCGGTGCCGCCGGTGCCGATGGCGCCCGACGATCCCCGCTGGCCGCCGATCCCGCACCAGGACTTCTCGAACATCCCCAAACAGCAGAAGGGCCTGCACAACCGGCGGTTCGAGTACATGCGACTGGGCGACAAGATCGAGGGCCTCATCTCGAACTTCGAGCGCACCGTCGACGCCTTCCTCGCGGGGCTTCCCTACGAGAAGTTGGTCCCGGCCATCCAGAAGACCAACACGACGATCAACGTGCCGGTCGCGGGCCTCGATTTCTAGCGGGAGGGGCCAGCCTCTCCTGCCGGCTCCGGGCGACGGGGCTCGGAGCGGTGCCGATCAGGCGGATCCGTGTCCCCGTGTCCGGCGGGTTCGTCCTGCGTGGGCTCAGAGCTCGACCAGTACCGAGCGGGTGCGACCCGAGTATCGGTTCCCGCTCCTGGGCGGAGCAGCCACAGTCGAACGTCGCCTCCCGATGCGCCCCAGCGATGCTCCAGGAATCGCAGGACCGGTTTGCTGTAGAGAAGCCGAGTTTTCCAACCGTCGGCCCAGGTTGTGCCGATCTCCGGGCTGGTGCACCACTCCTCGGCCACGCTCAGGCTGGCGTTCGCAGCGTGCACTCGCATGAACCACGAGAATTGCGGGCTGACGTGGTGCTCGTTCACAGCTTCTTCCGGCGAGAACCACGACGGTATTCCTCGGGTGGCGAATCGCACTCGGGACGCGGCCGACTCGAGATTGGGGCTGGTGACGATCGCGACCCCGTCGGGGGCGAGTAGCCGCGCGCAGCCACGGAGGAACGCGGCAGGATTCTCCAAGTGCTCGATGACTTCCACCGCGACGATCGCGGAGAACTGCGCAGCGCCGCCGGTGGCGGCGATCTGTGCCGCGAAATCGCGGTTGAGATCTACCTCCGTGCACTGAATGCCGCCGACCTCGAACTTTGCCGGGTTGCCGTCGACACAGATCACGCGATATCCGCAATTCTGGAGGCGCAACGCGAGCGCCCCGTTACCCGCCGCAATGTCGAGCACGACAGACCCTCGCGGGAGCACCTGGAAGAGCTTCTCTGCCACGTGGCGATGAACGTTGCCCGCCGCACGAATCGCCACGCCCTCGTAGCTCGTCTCCACAGTCAAGAGCCTACGAGCACAGCCTTCGGGACCCGGGCCCGCGCCGGAACGTCACCTGCCCGTCAGGCCTTCCGGTGCGCGTGACCAGCGGCCGTACGACGGCCTCGGGATCAGCCGGGCGATCACCACGGGGCGCGGCCCGGCAGAAATCTGGAGGTGGTTGCGCGGAGTTGGGTATCCTGCGCGGCGTGGTTCCCCGTACGTCGCACACAGCCGGAGGCCCGTCGCGTGCACGGGTCCTGGGCTCGCTGGCCATACCGTGGGACAGCGATGCGCTCTGCCGTGAGCATCCCGAGGTGAACTTCTATCCGGGGCGGGGTGAGAGCAACGAGCCTGCCAAAGCGGTGTGCCGCCAATGTCTGGTGCGGCGGGAGTGTCTGGTCTTTGCCATGTCGAACGGGGACGCGTTTCGGCACGGGGTGTGGGGCGGGACTGCCCCGGGAGAACGCCGCCAGTTGCTGGCCAGTCACGAGTCGCCCGGGTTCGGCGCGCCGCGGGTCGCTCGCGTGCACTGTCCTGGTTGCGGCTCGGTCCTGTCTCCGGGCCGGGTCGGGCTGTGTGGTGACTGCAGCGGCGAGGTCACCCAGTTGGTGTGGGTGTCCAGCTCGCGCCGTTCCGGCTGAACCACCGCCGAGCTCCCGCCCTCACGGTGCTCGAGCCCACGTTTCTCGTCGCGATCGCGAGAAGCGGAGGATCGGTCGATCAGGCCTGAGACCTACGCTCCTTGAGCAACGAACCCCTCGGTCCTCCATCGACCCATGAGCTCGGGGTAAGCAGGCGAGTCGTGTTCGAGAAGCACCGTGAGAAGAAGGCCCGTGAGGCCGCAGAGAAGGCCCACGCTGCCCAACAAGCAGCCGTCGCGACGTGGCAGGCACAGCGTGACGGCTATGCACATTTCCTCGATCTGGTTCGAGGATTCCACGGCGAACAGACGAGCGAGCTCGTGCTCAAACCGGGCGAGGCGCTCTTCGGCAAGATCGACGGCGCGAGCCTCATCGAGGACCGAGCAGGGCGAGGGACATGGCAGGGTCGAAGCCAGGGCGTCTCGATCCCCATCGCAAGCCTCGGTGGCCGCTCCATCCGCTACCACGTCGGCGCGTCGAAGGGCCACTACGTGGCCGGGACACCAGTGCCAACCGCGATCGACTCCGGGACAGTCTTCATCACCAACCGCCGAGTCGTGTTCCGAGGCCAGAAACAGACCCGCGAGTGTGACTTTGCCAAACTCCTCAGCTGTCACCACGAAGCTGGCGAGTCGATCTTGTCTGTGTCGAACCGCCAGAAGAACACGGTGATCCACTACGGTCCCCAGCTCGACGACTGGTTCCAGACTCACTACGCGATCGCATTCGCGGACTATCAGGGCACGCGCGAACAGTTGGCGAAGGAAGTCGAAGCCGAGATTGCATCGATTGACGCGTCACGCCCTGAGCTCGCCGCGCCGACCTGAGGGAGCCCCTCTGGCGGCCCGCCCGCCACGCGCCGATGCAGCCCTCCTGGTCCCACACCGCGGTGCGCGGCACGGCGCCGAACTGGTCGAGGATGCGCAACATGCCGCCCAACACGTCGTGCGCGGCACGCGGCCCACCATCCAGCCGCGAGAACCCGGTCGTGCCCGACACGCCCCACAACTTGGCGGCCTGACCGAAACCGGGCGGGATCTCCACGTCGGGCTGCCACAAGTCCCACTGGGCGAGCTCACCCGGCGCGTAGCTCGTGCGCTGACACGGATCCGCTAGCACGACAACGACCGCAACTCGGCCACCCGGTCGCGCAAGATGGTGATCCCGCGTTCCCAGCCGATGCGCGCCGCGATCACCGTCGTTGGCATCGTCGGGAACTCGCCCAACAGCTCGCGGATCTGCCCCTCGACCGCATCCACCGCGGACCCAGTCCCCGCGCGTTCGTAACGCGGTGGCTCATCGCTGCCCAGCGCGTCTCGCACCGTGTTGCGCGCCACACCAAGGCGTCGCGAATCGCCTCGATGCTCAACCCCTTCCCGCGATGCAGCCGACGAATCGGCCCAATCCTCCACGTTGATCACGCCCTTCCTCGCAGGCTCGTGATCGAGCCAGGGTTCGAGTCCCATCACTCCAAGTGGTGGACCCGACCGAGGGGGGTCAGTTTTCGACCGGTGACAAGGGGTCAGGTTTCACCCAGTGGCGACATCCCGGGGAACACCCGCCGCGTCCGCCCACGTGGCCGCGAGTACCCAACCCGAACTGGCTCGGGTATAGAAGCCGCGGTGAGAGCTCGCAGGTATCGCAAGGTGATGGACGAGGCGATCGCGGGCTGCCCTGGTCAGGTGGTGATCCCGATCAACCAGAACTCCAGCTTGTTCGGCGCGTCTCGCGCGGTCGAGAAGCAAGTCCGAGAAGCCATCGGCTACATGGCCAGCAAGGGATATCGGCTCCAAGACGCAAAGGGCGCGAAGCTTCGAAAATTCGGTCACTTGATCTTCGAGAGAGATCCACGCGCCGAGGGCTGATGGATCAAGAGGGAGCGAGGGCGTCGCGTTGTGGGCGCGCGATGAGTACTGGAGAGCAATCGCGGCATCCTGGTGCTGTCCCCGCCCGACGAGTGCCTCGGGACCTCAGGTCCTACCACGTCCACGCGCCGCTGCTCGTCAAGTACGAAGGCCAGCCGCGCGACGATCATGGCCGCTTCGCCGATTGCCCGGGAACGCATCCACTCACGCCAGTGGCCGGCGCCCCCGCGGCACGGCACGACCACCGACCCCCATCGGCCGATCAACGGACCCATGGAACCGTCGCCATGACGTGAGCTTGGAGCGCGCGGCGGGCGAGCCTCGAAGGTCGAACCCTGCGGATGTTCCGCTCCGGCGGCACCAGCTCGATGCCACACGTTCAGGACTCCTCGATCGTGTCGTCCGTTGTGTCATCTCGCGCGGAGGCGAGTCACGGTCGGCGACGCTCAGTACGTCGTCGATGTAGCGCAGCTCGATACGATCGGGCGGTGATCTCGGGGTTGGGGGCGGCGGTTCCCGACACGGCCGCCGCCGTGGAGCTGGGTGCCCGTCTTTCTGATGGTCGAGGCCGGGCTGGACGAAGTCGATGTGCGCGCCGCGGCGCGTGCCGGGGGGTTGCGTGTGTGGGACGGCCCGGCAATGCCCTGTCTGTCGTCCCGGCTTCCTCATGGCATGCCAGTGACCATCGAGCGGCTGGGCCGCGTGGACCGTGCCGAAGAGGCCGTGCGAGCGTTGGGGTTCGGTGACGTGCGAGTGCGCGACCTCGATGACACGGCGCGTATCGAGGTACCCTTCGCCGACGTACCGGCGGCGGCGGTGCTCGCCGCGCAGCTCACCGCCGCGCTCACCGCACTCGGCTACCGCTACGTCACCCTCGACCTGGCTGGCCTGGGCTCGGGCAAGCACAACGGCGCGCTCGGTCGCGCCGCATCGGCGTAGTGAGCGCCGACATTGGGCGCACCGTCGCCGACCTTGGCCATACGCGCCTCGACCTCGGGCGGTCGTCGCGCATCGGCATGCCCGAAGCGGTGTTCGCAGAGGGAAAGACCCCCGACCAGTGCGTCGAGATCGTCACGGCGCTCCTCGAACGCAGCGAAGCACCGGTGATCGTGACTCGCTGTAGGTCGTCGCAACAGGATGCTCTCGAGAGGCTCGGGCCCGAAGGCGTCCGCGGCACAACGATGACGTGGCGCCATGCCAAACCGACGCGCTCGGGTGTTGCGGTCGCGTCCGGTGGTACGTCAGATGAGCCAGTGCTCGACGAGTGCGTCGCCACGCTCGTTGCAATGGGCGTCGAACCGACGGTTCTGCGCGACGTGGGGGTCGCGGGGCTGCAGCGCCTGCTCGGCTCCCTCGACGCGTGTGCCGAGGCGTCGGCTGTCGTCGCGATCGCCGGGATGGAAGCCGCGCTCCCCACGGTGATGGCCGGATTGCTCGGCGCACCCATCGTCGCGGTCCCGACGTCGGTGGGCTACGGCACGACGTTCGAGGGCCTCACAGCACTGCTGTCGATGATGAGCTCGTGCGCACCCGGGGTCACCGTGGTCGGTATCGACAACGGGTACGGGGCGGCATGTGCCGCGCTCCGCATCATCCGCGCCGTCGGATGAATCGACAGGACCACGCGCTGTGGTTCCACCCAGGCCTCGGGACCGCGGGCGACATTCGGAACGACCCCCATGAAGCTCGGCCGGAGGGCCGACCCCCGCGCCGGTCACGCTCGAATCCGCTCAACCTGCTAGATCTGCCGCGCCGCCGCGCTCAGCCGCGTCAAAGAGCGCTGCGGAGTATCCGGCCGACGTCTTCGACTGGAGGGTTCCGCATGAGCTCGTAGTGGTCGGCGGGTACGTCGACAACCGTGAGAGGGCCTGTGACGAGGCGCGACCATCCCAAATCGCGCTCGACGCCTTCATCGTGTCTGCCGCGCAGGAGGAGTATGGGGCCGTCGAAGGTCGCCGAGGGCTGGTAGTTGCGCATGAGGTCCGTGCTGAGCCGGATGAAGACGTCGTACTGGTGGTAGCCGGGGCGGGGGAGCAGTCCGGCGGTCGTCAACATCCATCGCCGCTCGAAACGGGCAATGGCCGAGCTGGTGACGGCGTGAACGACTTGACCGACGAGAGTCGTGCCCCGTTGCACGCGGGTTGACAGCGACGGCCCGGGATCCGAGACGGTCTCGGCTAACCCGAAGGCGCGCTGGCGGGCGCGGCTCGCGATTCGCTGTACCCGTGTACCGGTGCGGGGCGCGGGAGCCGGAGTGTCGAACTCCACGAGGAGGGCGACTTCTTCGCCCGCGGCTCGGAGCTGACACGCCATCTCGAAGGCCACGATGCCGCCGAAGGAATATCCGCCCAGCACATACGGTCCTGACGCCTGCACGTTCCGGATCGCGCATACGTACCTGCGAGCGGCGCTGGAGACACTGTGGTCCGGCCACGCCCGCTCCTCGAGCCCGCGTGCTTGCAGCGCGTACAGGCTCACGTCGGGCATCGTCTCGCTCAACGCGCGCAGCGAGATCGCGGGCGCGCCGCCGCCGGTGACGCAGAAGAAGGTTGGTCCCTCGCTGCTGGTGCGCAGTGGCACCAGCGGTGACGCGTGATGCGGGCGGCGGTGCGACAGCCGCAGCGCGAGCTCGGCCACGGTGGGCGCGTCGAGGACGGTCGACGTCGACAGGTCGACGGAGAAGCGGTCGGCGATGGCGGCGAGCAACTCGACGGTCGCCAGGGAGTCACCGCCGAGCTCGAAGAAATCGTCGTCGAGCCCGACGCGCTCGATTCCGAGTACTGATGCGAAGATCTCCGCCAGGTCATTTTCGTTGCCCTTCGGCTCGCGGTAGGCGCGGTGGCGCACCGGTGGCGGCGGCGGTGGGAGCGCCCCGCGGTCGACTTTGTCTCGGATGGTGCGAGGAAGTATCGCGACCGCAACGAACGCGCTCGGCACCGAGGTGCTCGAGAGCGTCGTCGCGAGATCGCGCCGAAGCTTCCATGCGCTCAGGCTTCGGCCGTCGCGCGCCATGACATACGCGACCAGCCGCAAACCGCTCTCATCAGGCACCGCGACCACCGCCGCGTCGGCAACGTCAGAATGCGCTCTCAGCGCGAGCTCGACCTCGCTGGTCGCGACCATCGCGCCGCGCACCTTCACTCGCGAGTCGATCCGCCCCACGTGCTCGAGCAAGCCGTCGTCGCGCCAGCGGGCCGCGTCGGCGGTGCGGAAGCCGCGACGCCCGTCGGGCTCGCGGAAGAAGTGGCGGCGGGTGAGCTCGGGATCGTTCCAGTACCGGAGCGCGAGCCAGCCGTGGCGGACAACAACGATGGAGCCGGGCTCGCCGTGGGCCACGGGTTCGTCGTCCTCGTCGACGAGGCGGACCTCCACGCCACGGTCCGGAACACCGACGGGCACCGGGCCCTCACCGAGCGCCGTGTCGGGAAGAACGTCGAAGCTTGTCACGTGCCCCGCTTCGGTCGAACCGAGGACGTTCACGAACATCGTCTCGGGACCGCAGATGCGGCGTCCCATCTCCACGTCGCGCCAAAAAGCGGTGTCGCCACCGAAGCCAACGATGCGGAGACAGTCGAGGGCGCCCGGCGCTGCGGTCGCCGCCACCGCACGCAGGCCCGCGGGCACGAACGCCATCCACGCGATCTCCCGGTCACGGATCCACTCGGCCATCACGCTCGGTCCGCGTGTGCGTACGTCGTAGGTGTAAAGGGTCGCACCGTTGATGATCGCGGTGAACAAATCCATCCCCGCTGCGGCGAAGCCGTACGAGGTCGTCAGCGCGTGCCGGTTGCCCAC
>DASPTH010000277.1:0-10538 GCA_035623515.1 Acidimicrobiia bacterium | reverse complement strand
CGTATTGACCGAGCAGCACCCAGAGGACCGGCCTGTCGACGTGCCGCGGCCCGCGAGCCGCGGCAGTCGGCGCGACGGGCGCTATTCCTCGGCGCCGGCCCAGTTGAACACCAGGCGCTCCTGGAGCCGCCACCCGCGGTCGGTCTTCGCCCAGCGATCGCGGTACACGCCACCGCTGATCGTCCCCTCGTCGGTGGGCATGAACCACTTCGAGCGGCTCCGCACCTCGCCGTCCTCCTCGAACACGTACGAGTTCGTCGCGATGTGCGCGAGCGGCATCGGCATGCTCGTGAGGAAGCCCTTGATGGCGTCGATGCCCTCGAAGCGCACCTCCGAGCCGAGGAGGCCGCTGAGGTCGAACACGCCGTCCTCGGTGTAGAGCTCGTCGAGCCGGTGCCACTGCTTGCCGTCGATCACGTGGCCGTACAACCCCATGACCTGGTGGATCTCGATGATGTCGACAGCGTCCATGGGCGGGGAGGCTACCCCCGCTCGCGAAGTTGCGTCGGCAACCGACGTAGAGAGTCGCTGACCGACGCAAGTTCGGGTGGGGCTACGTCACCTTGCGGTACTTGCGGACGGCGAGGGGCGCGAACACCGCCACGATGCCGACGATCCACGCCAACGCCTTCAGCGTGTTGCTGGCGGCGGGGAGGCCGAGCGTGAGGTCGCGGGCGGCGTTGCAGACCACCGACACGGGCTGGTGCTTCGCCCACACCTGGAGCCAACCCGGCATCGTCTGCACCGGGATGAACGCGGAGGAGGCGAAGATCAGCGGCGCGAGGATCGGGAACGACGCCGCCTGCGCGGTCTCGGGATCCTTCACGCTGAGGCCGACGAACGCGAAGATCCACGACAGCGAGTACGAGAAGGCGAGGATCAGCAGGATCGCGCCGACGAGGCCCCACACGTCGGAGTCGATGGTCCAGCCCACCGCGAAGCCGACGACGCACATGAGGATCATCACGCCGAAGTTCCGGATGAGGTCGGCGTTCGTGCGGCCGGTGAGCACGGCCGACCGCGCGATCGGCAGTGCCTTGAACCGCTCGATGATGCCGAGGTGCAAGTCGCCCGCCAGCCCGACCGCGGTGGTGAGGGCGCCGAAGACGACGGTCTGCACGAAGATCCCCGGCATCAGGTAGTTCACGTACGAGACGCCGCCCAGCGCCTGCGCGTTGATGGCGCCGCCGAACACGTACCGGAAGTTCAGGATGAAGATCACCGGCTGGATCGTGGCGAACACGAGCAGCTGCGGGTTGCGGCGGATGTTCACGAGGTTGCGCCACGCGATGACGAGCGAGTCGCCCAGCGCGTGCGGGCGGTCGACCTCGGGTGCCAGCACCGCGGCCGGGCCCGGGTCGGTGGTGACTGCGGTCATGCGCCCCTCCTGCGTCGGCGGCGACCGGCGGCCGGCGCGGCGTCACCGTTGGCGGACGGATCCTCCGCGACGTGGCCGGTCAGCTCCAGGAACACGTCGTCGAGTGTGGGCTCGCGCAGCGCGAGCGTGGCCGGCTCGAGCTTCGCATCGTCGAGCGCGCGCACCGTCTCGAGCATGGCGGTGGCGCCGTCGCCGTCCGGCAACGAGATGTGCAGCACCTTCCCGTCGACCGCGACGGGACCGATCGCGCCCAGCCGTTCCTGCGCGACGGGCGCGTCGGCCGCGTCACGCAGTGCGACCTCGATCACGGTCGACCCCAACTGGGTCTTCAACTCGGACGCGGTGCCCTCGGCGATGACGCGTCCGTGGTCGACGACCACGATGTAATCGGCGAGGTAGTCGGCCTCCTCCAGGTACTGCGTGGTGAGGAGGACGGTGACGCCCGTGTCGACGAGGTCCTCGATCACCGCCCACAGCTCGGTGCGGCCCTGCGGGTCGAGACCGGTCGTCGGTTCGTCGAGGAAGAGCACCGGCGGCTGGTGCATCAGCGCGGCCGCGAGGTCGAGGCGCCGCCGCATGCCGCCCGAGAACGTGCGGACGACGCGGTCGGCATCGTCGGCGAGCGCGAACCGCTCGAGCAGGTCGCCCCCGCGTCGGCCGATCTCGGCCGAGGCCATGTGCGTGAGCCGGCCGACCATCTTCAGGTTCTCGCGTGCGGTCAGGTTCTCGTCGACCGTGGCGGCCTGGCCGGCGAGCCCGATCGACCCGCGCACGCGGTGCGGGTCGGCGGTCACGTCGATGCCGAGCACCTCGGCGTGCCCGCCGTCGGGGCGGAGCAGCGTGGTCAGGATGCGCACCGAGGTGGTCTTGCCGGCGCCGTTCGGGCCGAGGAGCCCGAGCACCCTTCCCACCGGCACCTCGAACGAGACACCGCCGAGCGCGGTCACGTCGCCGAAGCGCTTCACGAGCTGCTCGGCGCGGATCGCGATCGGCGGACCCGCAGTCATTGCTCGCCGACCATCTCGGAGACGCCGGCGCTCATGATCTGCACCGCGTCGCGCCGCGGCATCGCGCCGACGAGCGACGCGTCACCACCGCCGAGCGCGGCCGTGTGCCGCGTGGGCCCGTCGGCGAGATGGTCGAGGCCGTCACGCGCGACCGAGTCGGCATCGGCCAAGCCTTCCGCGGCCTTTCCGCCGTGCTTGGCGACGAGCGCGTGATAGGCCGGGGTGTCGGTGGCGCCGAGCACGAACGAGAGCACGTCGACGCCGCGCGGCGAGAGCTCGGCCCACAGCGACTCGCCGAGCACGAGGTCGAACGCCTTCGTGGCGGCGTACGTCGCCAGCCGGTCGCCGCCCGCCCACGCGGCCCCCGATGTGACGAGCAGGATGCCGCCACTCCCGCGGTCGACCATCACCGGCGCGTACCGATGGCACAGCCGCAGCGGGGTCTCGCAGTTGCGGCGCAGCATCGCCGCCCAGTCGTCGACGTCCACGTCGAGGAACCGCATCCCGTGCGGGTCGGCACCCGCGTTGTAGACGAGGAGCCCGACCTCGAGGTCATCCGTCTCGCGCGCGAGCGTCTCCGCAGCACCCACGACACCGAGGTCGAGGGGCACCACCCGCGTGTCGGCGCCGGTCGCCTCGCTGATCCCGTCGGCCACCGTCGCGAGCACGTCGGCGCGCCGGGCGACGAGCACGACGTTCACACCCCGGGCGGCCGCTTCACGGGCGAACGCGGCGCCCGTGCCGTCGGACGCGCCCGCGACGACGGCCCATGGGCCGTAACGGTCTGCGAAGTCGTCGGCTGCCATGCCACGAGCCTGCCACAGATAGTTGAGAGAAGTCAAACTGTTGGTTGAGCCTATCCAACAGTCGACTGGCATCAAGGATCGGGCTACCCTGCTGCTGATGGCGACGAGAGCGGGGCGCGAGGCGTGGCTCACCATGGTGCACCTGTGGTTCCTCGACGGCTACGCCCACGACCACATCCTCGACGTGGCGATGGAGCTCGGCCTGCCCCCGGGGATGTTGAAGGGCATCATGCACCTGGGCGACGACGGCGTCCGGATGGGCGACCTCGCCGAGCAGTGGAGCTGTGACGCGTCGTACGTCACCACCATCACCGACGGCCTCGAGAGCCGCGGACTGGCCGAGCGGCGCGCACTGGCGAGCGACCGCCGCGTGAAGACAGTGGTCCTCACCGACGCCGGCCGCGCGGTGCGAGCACGCGCGATGGAGCTCCTGTCGGAGCCCCCGGAATTCCTCGACGCGCTCAGCGCGTCCGAGCAGCGCGCGCTCCGCGATCTGCTCCGAAAGGTCGCGAGCGCGGAGCGGCCGGTGCCGGCTACTTCTGCACGTACTCGCTGACGCGGTAGACGGCACCGTCGTCCCCGACGAGCGACTCGATCTCCCCGACGAGGCCGTCCTCCGGCGCGAGGTTCAACAGCACGAAGGCGCGATGGGGCCCGAACGCATCGGTCGCCATCGCGCTCGCGACGTCGTTGTCCACGTATCGGACGACACCGTCGCGGTCGAGAAGACCGGCGAGGCGCGCCTCGGCGCCGTCGCCGGTGATCGCCACGACGACGCGCGTGCCGCGGGTGCGGTCGCGGGTGGGCGGCGGGCGCTCGACGCCCTTCCGGACGCGCTCGGCCACCGCGTACACGTCGAAGGGCGCGCCGATGAACGAGTCGTGATCGGTCATGAGCCGCCGCGCGTCCTCGGGAGTCGCGAACGACTTGGCGGGGTCCATGAAGTCGGCGACGGACTCCGTCCACGTCTCGGTGAACGCGTCGACACCGTCGGGCGCGTGGTCGTGGCCGTCGCGCAGGTTCACCGCGTAGTGCACCATCGTCTGCGTGACCGAGAGCCCGAGCGGTGCGTGCACGTCGAGGTAGTGCTCGAAGAACTCCTCGCGGGTCAGGCCTTCCTTGCGCGGGAAGAGGAACAGCAGCTTCTCCATGGTCGCTCCTTGGTCAGGTGGCGGCGCCGTCGACCTTGAGTTGCAGGATCTCGTCGTCGGAATACCCCACCCCGAGCAGCACCTCGTCGGTGTGCTCGGCGAACTGCGGTGCCCGCACGAGGTCGGGCGGGCGCTCGTCGAACTGCACGGGGTTCACCACCAATTCCCGTTCGACCCCGTCGGCGTCGATGACCGGCCGCACCATCTCCGCCGCGCGTACCTGCGGGTCGCGACCCGCGTCGACCGAGGTGAGCGCGGGCGACCACTGGCCCTCGAGTGAGCGAAAGCGTTCGATCCACTCGGCGAACGGGCGCTTGCGGATCTCGTCCTGCAGGATCGCGGCACCCGCCTCCGCGTTCGCCATCACGTTCTCGGTGCTGTCGAAGCGCGGGTCGGTGACGAGATCCTCACGGCCGACGTGCCGGCAGAAGTCGGCCCAGTACCGACCGGGCTGCATCATGTTCAGCACGAGATATCGGTCGTCGGACGTGAGGAACGCGCCCACCAGTGGGTTCGTGGGCATGCCGGGCTGCTCGAGCGACGGCCACACCCAAGGCTCGCCCGTCAGCAGCGCGACGTCGATGGCAAGGCTGTTGGCCCACACCCCCGTGCTGAGCAGCGACACGTCGATGACCGATCCCTCGCCCGTGCGCTCCCGCGCGAAGAGGGCGGCGGCGATCCCGCCGGCGATGTTCATGCCGCCCGACGCGTCACCGAACGCGGGGCCGGGCATGAAGCACAGGCCGTCGGTGCCCGGTGGGGTCACACCGACCGCGGAGCCGCTGCGGGCCCAGTACGTGCAGTTGTCGTAGCCGCCGAGCTCGGCGTCGGGCCCGCGCGCGCCGTGAGCGCTGCCCCGCACGTACACGATGCGAGGGTTGACAGCCCGGATGTCGTCGACGTCGATCTTCAGGCGGCGACGCGCCTCGGGGAGGAAGTTCGTGACGAACACATCGCTCGTGGCCGCGATGCGGTAGAGCGCGTCGAGCGCGTCGGGGTGCTCGAGCGCCAGCCCGACGCTGCGCTTGCCGTGGTTGGCGTGCTCGAGGATCGGGCTGAACGCGAGATCGGTGTTGGCGGCGGTGAGCCCGAGGTTTCGGATCCCGCGCATCGCGTCGCCGCTGACCGCGTGCTCGATCTTGATCACGTCGGCGCCCCAGTCGGCGAGCAGCGCGCCCGACGAGGGCACGAACGTCCACTGCGCGACCTCGAGGACGCGCACGCCTTCCATCGGTCGGTACGGCATCGGCCGAGCCTACGGGCAAATCCCTTGCATCCGCCGGGCCGAGCTGCCGACACTTGGCGCCGTGTCGACCCCCGAGCAGCGCATCGAGTTCGACGCGCACGGCTTCGTCCGATTGCACGGCGTCTTCACCGCCGACGAGGCCGCGCGCATGCGGCGCGTCGTGTGGAGCGAGCTCGAGCGCCGCTACGGCGTCGTCGAGGACGACCGCGCCACCTGGTCGGTGCCGATCCCGACGGGTCTCCGGAGCAGCAAGAAGCACCGCGCGTTCGCGGCCATCGGCACGCCGGGGCTGTTCGACGCGATCGACGGTCTGCTCGGCGCCGGGGAGTGGAGCCGGCCCGATCACTGGGGGCAGGTGATGGTGACGTTCCCCGCGGTGGGCGCGTCGTGGCGCGTGCCCTCGAAGCTCTGGCACGTCGACTGGTTCTACTCCAATACGCCGGAGCCGCTGTTCGGGCTGAAGGTGTTCGCGTTCTTCGGCGACGTCGTACCGTGCGGTGGCGGCACCCTCGTGGTCAGCGGCTCGCACCGCGTCGTCGAGCGCTTCGTCGCCGATCGGCCGGTGGAGGCCCGCAAGGATTTCCGCGCCAACCGGTTGCGGTTCATGCACCACGACCCGTGGCTGCGCGAGCTGGCCCGTGGCGACGACCCGAACCCGAGCCGGAACGCCTACTTCATGGAGACCGACCACGACCTCGGCGGCATCGCCGTGCGCGTCGTCGAGCTCACCGGCAGGCCGGGCGACGTCGTGCTCGCGCATCCGTGGCTCCTGCACCACGCGGCGCCGAACACCGCGTCGTACCCGAGGCTGATGCGCGGCAAGAACCTGCACTGCCGCCGCGCGTCGTGGGACGTCTAGACCCGCCGTCCGAGGAACGCGAGGAGCTGTGCCTGCTCGTCGGCACCCGCGGGCGGCTCCAGCTTCGGGCCCATCCCGCCCGGCTGGCGCATCATCTCGTCCAACGGCTTCAGCGCTTCGTAGACCTCGTGCACGTCACCGGGATCGAGGCGCTCGTCGCCGCCGGTCGCGCGTGCGAGGTCCCACGTGTGGACCACGAGGTCGGGGCTCAGGAACCGGTCGACACTCGTCTCGAACGTCCCTCGCCCCATGCGGCCCTCGTACTCGAGCTGCGCGAAGTCGGGATCGTCGAGCGCGACCTGGACGGCGGCGGACGCGTGCAACCACGCGCCGAGCGGGTCGTCGGCGACGTTCGGCCCGGGCGGGAGCTCGCGCCCGACGACGGAGGAGAAGCGAGCCGCGACGTCGACCATGTGCTGCACGATGTCACGAGCCACCCAGGCGTCACACGGCGTCGGGTCGTCCCACCGGTCGTCCGGGACCGCCTCCACGCGCGCCGTGAACTCCGCGGCGCGGCGGCGGTACCGGTCGGAGATCTCGGTCACGAGGACGAATGTACCCATTCGCTCGGAGCGAGACGCTGTGCCACGATCCGCGTATGGATCTCCAAGGTGCGAGCGCGATCGTCACGGGTGGCGCGTCCGGCCTCGGCGAGGCGACAGTTCGACGCCTGGTCCGGCGCGGCGCGAACGTCACCATCGCGGACATCGACGACGAGCGCGGCAAGGGCATCGTCGAGGAGCTCGGGTCACAGGTCGAGCTGGTCCACACCGACGTCAGGCTCGAGGACGACGTGCAGGAGACGGTGCGCGTCGCCGCGGCTCGCGGGCCACTGCGGGTCGTCGTCAACTGCGCCGGCGCGGGCGTGAGCAAGCGGATCCTCGCACGCGACGGCACGCCGCACGACCTCGACAGCTTCGTGTGGACGGTCACGCTGTGCCTCGTCGGCACCTTCAACGTGATGCGGCTGGCCTCGGTGGAGATGGCGAAGGCCGAACCCGACGACGACGGACAGCGGGGCGCCATCGTGAACACCGCGTCGATCGCGGGCATCGAGGGCCAGACCGGCCAGGCGGCGTACTCGGCGGCGAAGGGCGGCGTGATCGGCATGACGCTCCCCGCCGCTCGCGACCTCGCCGCCATCGGGGTACGCGTCGTGACGATCGCGCCGGGCACGTTCCTGACGCCGGCGATGGCGGGCGCCTCACCCGAGATGGTCGCGGGCTTCGCCAAGATGCAGCCGTTCCCGAAGCGGCTCGGGAACGCCGACGAGTTCGCCATGCTCGTCGAGCAGATCGTCGACAACCCCATGCTCAACGGCGAGGTGATCCGCATCGACGGCGCCGTCCGCTTCCCGCCCCGCTGATCGTTTTGGCGTCTTTGAGTGGGGCTATGACCCCACTCAAAGACGCCAAAACGAGATGGGTCAGGCCAGACGCTGCTTGGCGGCCGCGTAGACGTCGGGCGGGAGGGCGTCCGCGCGGGCGGCGGCGACATTGTCGGCGAGGTGCGCCAGGTTGGCGGTGCCGACGATCGTCGTGTTCAGGTCGGGGTGGCTGAGCGTGAAGCGCAACATGAATTCCATGCGGCTCATGCCGTCGAGGAGGTCGTCGAGGTCGGCGTCGTCCCACTTGTCGCGGCGCGCCTCGACCATCGGGCGCCAGAAGTCGGGGTAACGCGCCAGCGTCGAGTCGTCGACGACCGGCGCGCCCCGTGCCACCCCGCCCCGGATGATCGTGCCCGAGCCGGCTTCGGCCGCGTCGTGGATGGCCACCTCGTGCTCGCGTTCGACGGCCGAGTACGGGATCTGGAACGCGTCGAACACTCCCATCTCGATGTGGTCGGTGAGGTTGGGCAACGTCCCCGACATGCCGATGAAGCGCGTCTTGCCCTCGTCGCGGAGCTGCTGGAGCGCTTCGACCGCCCCGTTCTCCTCGAGAGTCTCGCGGGACGGGCTGATGTGGAACTGCACGAGGTCGAGGTGATCGGTGCGCATGCGGCGCAGGCTCTGCTCCACGCCGGCGCGGATGTTCTCCGGGGTGAACACGTGCTCGGGCCGCTGGCCCGGCGCCGGCCGCGGCTGGTCCACCGGGCAACCGCACTTGCTCGCGAGGTAGAACTCCTCGCGGCGGTGCGAGATGTGCTCGCCGATCAGCTCCTCCGACGCTCCGTAGTCGGGCGACGTGTCGATGAAGTTGATGCCGGCGTCGAGCACGGCATTCAGGATGTCGCCAGCGGCCCTCGGGTCGACCTGCGTGCGCGCGCGATCGCCGCCGCGCAACTCCATCGCGCCGTACCCGAGCTTCGTGACCTCGAGTCCCGTGCGTCCCAGCGTCGTCGTCGGCAGATCGCTCATGCTCTCCCGCTCTCCGTGCGGCCCACCGGACCGCTCCGGCCCCGCTCGCTCCGTTCGCTCATGCCGCGCACGCTACCGGCGGGTCACTGCGCCCGCCAGCGCCTCGGGACGAGCCGGTCGGCGAAGCGCGTGAGGACCGGACCCGCGATGGCGAGCATGAGGACGTACGCGGCCGCGAGCGGCACGAGGTCGTGGGCGAGCGTGCTCCCGATCGCGAGTTCCGCGATCACGATGGAGAACTCGCCGCGCGCGATCAGCGCCGCGCCGGCGCGGGCACGGCCGCGCACGCCGACACCGATCCGGCGCGCCGCGTACCACCCGACGACGACTTTCGTCGATGCGGTCACGACCGCCAGCACCGCGGCGGCGGTGAGCACCGGCGGCAGCGTCGCCACGTCGACGCGGAGCCCGAACAAGACGAAGAACAGTGCCGCGAAGAGATCCCGCAGCGGCTCGATCAGTTCGCTGGCGCGCTGCTGCACGGTGCCCGACAGGGCGACGCCGACGAGGAACGCGCCGATCGCCGCGGACACGTCGAGCTTCTGCGCGAGTCCGGCGACGAGCAAGGTCGTGCCGAGCACGCCGAGCAGCAGCGCCTCGTCGGAGCGGGCCGACACCGCGCGGGTGAGATGGTGCCCGAAGCGCAGCGCCGCGAACAGCGCGAGCAATGTGGCGCTCACCGCAATGGCGATCGACACGAGCCCTGCCCCGAGCGCGTCCCCGGCGACGATCACGCCGACGATCGGCAGGAACACCGTCATCGCGAGGTCCTCGAGCACGAGGATGCTGAGGATGGCCGGGGTCTCCCGGTTGCCGAGGCGCCCGAGGTCGGCGAGCACCTTGGCGATGACGCCCGACGACGAGATGTAGGTGATCCCGGCCAGCAGCACCGCCTCCTCGAAGCCCCATCCGAGCGCGAACGCCGCCAGCGCGCCGGGCGCCGCGTTGAGCACGAGGTCGACGGTCCCGGAGCGCACGTTGCGCCGGAGACCGTCGGCGAGCTCGGCGGGTGTGTACTCGAGGCCGAGCGTGAGGAGCAGCAGCACGACGCCGATCTCCGCGGCGATGTCGAGGAAGCTCGAGGACAGCACCGGTGTCGCGAGGCCGCCCTCGCCGAAGAACAGGCCGGCGACCATGTATGCCGGGATCGGGCTCACGCCCACGCGATCCGACAGGCGCGCGAGCGCGGCGAGGCCGATCGCGATCGCGCCGAGCTCGATGAACGCGAGGGCGACGTCACTCGACGTCGCCGCGACGATCACCTCAGCCCCGTTTGACCTTCGCGGTGAGCTGCTGCAGGCCCTCCGGCGTCCCGACCGCCACCGCCGTCGAGCCCGGCGCGAGCACATCCTCGGCACCGGGCGCGGCGATGGCACGATCGCCGCCGAGCAACGCGACCACCGACACGCCGGTGTTGGTGTGCACGCCCGCATCGCGCAGGCTCGCGCCCGCCCACTCGGCACCGTCGTCGATCACGATCCAGTCGATCGACAATCCCTCGATGTCCTGTTGCACCGCGGCCAGGTGCTCGGCGATCCGCGACGCGCCCAGCAGCTCCGCGAGCGTGCGGGCGTCGTCGGGCTCGAGCCCGAGCTGCGCGGTGAGCGAGTCGGGGTCGTCGAGCGCGTAGACGAGCAGGTCACGGCGCCCCGTCCGGTGCACCAGCACGCCGATCCGGGTGCCCTGCGCGGTCTGGAAGTCGTAGCGGACGCCGACGCCCGGCAGTGTCGTCTCG
>DASPTH010000275.1:0-4876 GCA_035623515.1 Acidimicrobiia bacterium | reverse complement strand
CGAGTACCCCGGTGGTGACCACAAGATCATCGTCGGCCGCGTGCTCGACCTCGACATGCGCGAGGACGCCCGCCCCCTGCTCTTCTACCGCGGCACGTACCTGCGGATCTCCACCGACTGAGCTCCGCTCACTGCGAACTTGCGTCAGCGGGCGACCCTATACGTCGCTGAGTGACGCAACTTCGGTGAAGGTGACTGCCGGCTCGAGTCGGTGGGCGAACCGCCGCAGGGTGCGCATGACGGCGGCGCCGGTGACCAGGATGAGGAGCGCGTTCGTGACCGCGGCGGCGGCGTCCCACCCGAGCGACGTCGCC
Source organism: Acidimicrobiia bacterium (assembly GCA_035623515.1). Taxonomy (GTDB): domain Bacteria; phylum Actinomycetota; class Acidimicrobiia; order IMCC26256; family DASPTH01; genus DASPTH01. Next base: position 4,562 of record DASPTH010000275.1, on the reverse strand, counting down.
ACGTAGAACGACCAGTAGCGGTCGAGCGTGGCCGCGACGCCGAGCCCGGGGTGCCAGTCGAGCGCCCCGCCCCGCGCGAACGGCCAGAACCAGAGGTTCATGATCGCGCCGTAGAGGAAGCCCCACACCCACCCGTAGGCGGCGAGCGCGACCACCTCGAGACGCGGCGCGAGCCGCGCGGTCCACAACCCGAGGAGCCCGGCCGCGCCGCCCATCCAGCCGAGCGCGAGCATCTGGAACGGGAGCCACGGGCCGATGCCGCCGGTGACGACGGCCGACACCGCCATCGAGCACAGCCCGAGGAGCAGCCCGAAGCGTGGCCCGAATGCCGCGCCCGCGAGCACCACGAGGAAGAAGATCCCGCTCCCGCCGCCGGGCAGGTCGAGGAGGCGCAGGAGGCCCGCGCTCGCCGAGAGCATCCCGAGGATGGCGACGGTCGCGCCGTTCATGGTGCCGCGGCGGACCTCGAGCGTGACCGCCACCACGACGAGCGCGCCCACGAGTGCCGCCACGAGCGGGGCGTCGCCGCTGTGCGCCTGGCTGGAGAACGCGGTGGACGGCAGCCAGAACGGGTACAGGAACGCAGCCGCGCCGAGCGCGACCACCAGCAAGTACACGAGCAGCGGGCGCGCGTGCCGGATCAACGCGGGTCCCCGGATCGGGCGAGCTCTCGCCCGACCTCCTCGACGGTGAGGAACGGCGGCAGCACGCGCAGCACCTGCGGCGCGAACAGCGAGCCGGCCAGCACCGTGCGGGCGTCGCCGTCGGCGACGATCTCCCCGTCGCCGAGCACCACCGAGCGAGTCGCGCTCCGCGCCGCGAGCTCCACGTCGTGCGTGGCGAGCACCACCACGCCGCCGCTCGCCGCGTGCGAGTGCATGGCGTGCTCGAGCGCGTGACGAGACGCGGCGTCCATCCCGCGCGTCGGTTCGTCGAGCAGGAGCACCGGCGCGCCGCCGACGGCCACCGCGGCGATCGCCACGCGCTGGCGCTCACCACCCGACAGCGTGCGCGGGTGACGGTCGGCGAGCGCGGTCAAGCCGAGCATGTCGAGCCACTGGTCGACGTCACCCGCGTCGCGCCGCCCGAGCAGATGCAGGGTGGCGTCGACCTCACGCCGGACGGTGGGCTCGAACAGCAGCGAGTTGGGGTTCTGGGGGACGTACGCGGCGCGCACGCTCGGGGCGATCGCCGCGACCGATCCCGACGCCGGCTCGAGCAGACCGGCGAGGACGCGGAGCAGCGTGGTCTTCCCGGAACCGTTCCGGCCCAGGAGGGCGACGACGTCGCCGCGCCGGAGCCCCACGCTGACGTCGCGCAGCACGGTACGCCCGCCGAGCTCGGCGCGAACGCCGCGCGCCGCGAGGAGCAACTCGCCCGGTACCGACCCGTGTACATCGGAGGGTGACGGGAGGTCGACGGGATGGCGGGCCGCCCACGCGCGCGCGTCGCGCACGGTGAGCGGGGGAGGCTCCCAGCCGAGCAGCCGCCCGAGCCGGGTGACGCTCGGCGCGCCGGGGTAGCCGGCGAGCACCGCGCCCGGCGGGCCGGGGACGTCGACTCGGCCCTCACGCATGATCACGGCGCGATCGGCGAGCGGCGCGGCGCGCTCGAGCCGGTGCTCGGCGAGCAGCACGGTGGTGCCGAGGTCGGCGTTGAGCCGGGTGAGCGCGCCGAGCACGTCGTCGGCGCCTTGGGGGTCGAGCTGCGATGTCGGCTCGTCGAGCACCAGCGCCGACGGCGCGGCGGCGAGCGCGCCCGCGATCGCGCAGCGCTGCCGCTCGCCCCCCGAGAGCGACGCCGGGTCACGGTCGCGCAAGTGGGCGATGCCGAGCGCGTCGAGCGTCTCCTCCACCCGCCGGCGCATGGCGTCGGGTGCGAACCCGAGGTTCTCGAGCACGAACGCGAGGTCGCGCTCGACGTGGTCGACGACGAACTGTGCCTCGGGGTCCTGGGCGACGAAGCCCACGACGTCGGCGAGCTCGCGGGGCTGGTGCGTTCGCGTCGAGCGGCCGAACACGACGACGTCGCCCGCGAAGCGCCCGCCGCTCGAGTGCGGGACGAGCCCGTTCGCGCCGCGCAGCAGCGTGCTCTTCCCCGATCCCGAGCTGCCGACGACGAGCAGCAGCTCGCCGGGCTCGACGTCGAGCTCGACGTCGGCGAGCGCGGCGCGGGGGGCGTCCGGGTACTCGTAGGTCACGCTGCGCATCGAGATCGCGCTCACGACCCACCTCGGACGCGCGCGAACACGGGGACGAGCAACGGCAGCAGCGCGAGCGAAGGCGCCAGGTGGATCGCGGGCCACCGGAGCGGACTTGCGTACCAGGTGAGGCTGGCGTCGCCGACGATCGAGCAGAGCGCGAGCGCAACCGGCGCGACGAGCACCGCCGCGCACGCGCACCAGTCGGCGCCCGTCATGCGCCGCGGGCGATAGCGCGCCCGCTGCGTGCGGGAGGACGCGAGCACGACGGCGAGCGCGAGGCCGAACGCCCCGGTGAGGCCGAGCGCGGCTGCGAGGGTGCGGCGCTCGCCGATCAACGCGACGAAGGCACCGCCGAGGGCGAGGAGAGACGACACGCCGCACCAGCCGGCGGCCCGGTCACGCGGGCCCGCGCCCGAGCGCGCGAAGCCGCGCGCGTCCATCGACTCCGCCAGGGTGACCGCGCGCTCCATGCCGAGCTCGAGGACCGGGACGACCTGGCGGAGGAGGCGGCCGCGGCGGACGACGCGACCGCCGGTGCGGGCGCGGTCGGCGTCGCGCACGTCGCCGATCGCGGCGAGGGTCGACGGGACGAACGCGAGCGCCACGATCACGACCAGCCCGACCTCGTAGAAGGCTCGGGGCGTCGACTGCACGAGTTCGGAGTGCGTGACCACGCCGTTGAACGCGCCGAACACCGCCATCATCCCGACGATGGCGAAACCCTCGGTGAGGGACTGCAACATCACCGGGAGCTCGACGCTCCCGCCCACGGTGAACCCGCCGAGGAGCTGCGGGAGCTGCATGTGTGGCGTCGTGAAGAGCACGGTGCCGACGCCGTGGGTCGTGGCCACCGTGAGGAGCATCCGCACGAGCGCGAAGAACACGCCCACACCGACGAGGATCGGGAACGCGCGCGCGTACGGACCCGGTCGCGCGTGCACGGAAACCGCGACACCGGCGATGCCGATGACGACGGCGACGTACACGGGATTCGGCGCGAGCTGCACGCACGCGCCGGCGGCGAGTGCCCACACGAGCCACACACCCGCGTGCCACGCGGCGACGGATGCGCGTGCGGGCGCGACCGGCGGGTCGATCGTCGCGGCCCGGGTTTGCACGACGGCCATGCGGTCTCTACCCTGCATCCTCGACAGCGACGGGGGAAGTCGGTGCGAGACCGACGCTGACCCGCAACTGTGAGCGGCTCTGCGGTTCCGACCGCACTCCGTGAGCCAGGCTACCTGCCGCTGTCCACCGGGCCACCGGTGCTCCCGTAGGCAAGACCGTCGCCGACGGTCGACAGCAGGCCCTCGTGGACCAGGGGCCAGTGGAGGTTCGTCGATGACGCGCACTCGTCGCGTGCTCGTGTGTTCCAGCGCGCTCGCGCTCCTGATCGTGCTCAGTTCGTCGGTCGCGCCCGCGGGCGCGGCCGACCCTGCATCGACCGCGGCAGCCGAGGCCGCCGTCGCCTGGCTGAAGACGAAGCAGCAACCCGACGGCGGCTTCGAGCAGACCGCGTTCGCCGGGTTCGAGACGACCGACGCGGTCGTCGCCATCGCCGAGGGCGCCCAGACCGGGAACACGTGGAACACCGCGGAGGCGCGGGCGGCCGTGGAGGCGTTGAAGGCGGGCGGCTCGGGGCCGACGCCGCTCGACTACCTGCAGACCCTGATCGCCAACGCGAGCGATCCCGCGGTCGCAGCGAAGAACGCGGTCTACGTGAGCCGCGCGCTCGGAATCGACCCCACCGCGTTCGGCTCGCTGAACCTGGTCGACAAGATGGGCGGCTGCAACGGTTCGAGCACGCTCGGCTTCAACGGGCTCCTCTACCTGACGCTCGCGCAGGCGATCCTCTGCGGGACCGCGCCGTCCGCGAACGTGGCGACCATCCGGAATGCGCAGCAGGAGAACGGCGGGTGGAACTTCGCCGGTGATGCGACCGGGACCGACATCGACAGCGACAGCACCGCGGCCGCCGTCGAGGCGCTCGTGGCGAGCGGAGCCACCTTCGACGACTCCGTGGTCCGCAAGGCGATCGCGTTCTTCGCCGACAACCAGCAACCGGACGGCGCGTGGCAGTCGTTCGGCGAGGACGACCCCAACTCGACCGCGATGGCAGTCCTCGGTATCACCGCCGCCGGTTTCGACGTCACGAGCTCCTGCTGGCGCGACACCGTCGATCCGACGGCAGCCGGCACCGGGTACGCCGATCCGGTGGCGTGGCTGCGCGCGCAGCAGCTGACGACGGGTACCGACGTCGGGCGCATCCAGAGCCCGAGCGACTCGTTCGGCGTGAACACGTTCGCGACGTCGCAGTCGGTAGAGGGGCTCCTGCGGTCGTGGCTGCCCGTGGCGCGCG
>DASPTH010000267.1:0-10512 GCA_035623515.1 Acidimicrobiia bacterium | reverse complement strand
CGAGACGCTGCTGGCCGACGTGAGCGACGCCGCCCAGGTCGAAGCGGTGGTCCATCTCGCGGCGGAGCGCTTCGGCCGCCTCGACGTGTTCATCAGCAACGCGGGGGTGCTCTCACCCAACGGTCGGATCCACAACTTGGCGACGGACGACTGGGAGCGGGCGTTCCGGGTCAACGTGCTCGGCGCCGTGAACGGCATTCGCGCTGCCGTCCCGGTCATGCGCGCGCAACAGGCGGGGTCGATCGTGCTGACCGCGTCGGTGGCCGGGCTCACCGCCTGGTCGCACGCGGCGCCGTACTGCGCGACGAAGGCGGCGGTGATCCAACTCGCGAAGGTGGCGGCCGTCGAGTACGCGCGCGACGGCATCCGCGTGAACTGCGTGTGCCCGGGGACGTTCCTCTCGGCCATCCATGCCGACCTCCCGCAGGAGGCGATCGACGCGATCGCGGCCCGGCATCCGCTCGGGCTCGGCTCGGCCACCGACCTGGTGAGTGCGTACTCGTACCTCGCGAGCGACGCGTCCCGCTGGACGACGGGCTCGGCGGTGGTCGTCGACGGCGGTTACTCGGCGCCCTGACGCCCGCCTCGCTCGCGGCCCTCCGGGCTCGGGTCGGCGATCCCGCGCATGAAGATCTCCGCCCACCGCTCCGCCACCTCGCGCGCCGAGAGCGGTCCGCTGGATCTGAACCACAGGTACGTGTAGTTGTGCATCCCGAGCCAGGCGAGGGCCGTCAGCCGCGGGTCGATGTCGCGGAACTCGCCCGCGTCGATACCGGCCTGGAGGACGGCTTCGACGCGCCGCTCGTACTCGCGGCGCCGTTCGCGGAACTGCTCGGCGCGCTCACCGGTGAGCGCCGGGAACTCGTGCAGGAAGACCCACACGTGATCCGGATAACGGTGGATGACGTCGAGCAGCTCGTCCCCGAGCATGGTCAGCCGCGACGAGGCCGAGCCCTTGGCCTCCGCGACGCGGTCGGCGCCGAGCATCACCTCGTCCATCACCCGATCGTGGATGGCGGCGAGCAGCTCCTCCTTCGAGCCGATGTAGTGGTAGAGGGCGCCCTTGCCGAGCTCGTTGGCGGCACAGAGCTCGGTGATGCCGGTGGCGTGGTAACCGCGTCGGGCGAAGACCTGCGCAGAGGTATCGATGATCGCTTCGCGACGCGCCTGCCACTTCGCGCTCCGTCGCCGCTCGTCGCGCGCAGGCAGCGCCATCGGCGCCGACGCTACACGAGCGCCCATCGTCCTCCGTTCGTGCCTGGTCGACTCCGCTCCGGTCTCCCGCGCATCGGCCCGCGCCTGCTGGATCTGGCGTCGCGTGCCGTAACACGCGCGGCTGCATCGGCGATCACCTCGATGTCGAGTTCTGCGACGCGGGTTTGGGGCCCGTCGGACATGGTGAATGCTCCGTGCGCGCGGTCGTGCACCCCGGCACGCTCGGGCACCAATCTATAGAATGACTGGTCGGTACAAACCGGCGGAGCCGTTGCGGAAAAGGGGGACCCTTGGCCAAGCGCACACGGTTCGCGGACTACAAGGACAGCTACGCGAACTACAAGCTCGAGTTGAGCCCTGAGGGCATCCTCTTCATGCAGTGCCACACCGACGGTGGCGCCCTCCATTGGGAATGGTCGTCACACGACGCGATGTCGGATGCGTTCGCCGACATCGCCGGTGACCGCGACATCAAGGTCGTGATCCACACGGGCACCGGCGACACGTACAACCACAGCTGGGGCCGGCCCGTGACCGAGAGCGGCGAGCCGCTCTACAACGCCTACGCCGACGCCGAGGGCGTGGCGATCATGGACGAGAAGGCGTGGTACGGCCGCATGCTCCTCGAGAACCTGCTCGCGATCGACGTGCCCATGGTGGCCGCGGTCAACGGACCGTGCAGCATGCACTCCGAGGTGCCGCTGCTGATGGACATCGTGCTGGCATCGGAGGACGCGTGGTTCCAGGACCTCTCGCACTTCCCGCGCGGGATGGTGCCCGGCGACGGCCAGCACGTCGTCTGGGACGCGCTCGTCGGTCCCAGCCGCGCGCGCTACCTCCTGCTGATGGGACACAAGCTGACCGCGCAGGAGGCCCGGGAGTGGGGAGTCGTCCACGAGGTCATGCCGAAGGACAAGTTGCTCGATCGCGCGTGGGAGATCGCGCGTCAGATCTCGATGCGGCCGCCGATCGCCGTTCGCAACACGCGCCACCTGCTCGTCCAGAACCTGAAGCGCGCGTTCTTGAACGAGCTCGACCACGGCCTCCAAGCCGAGTTGTGGGCGCAGCGCCAGTTCTTCCCGTTCGGCGCCGGCATGCAGGGCCTCGACCGGCCGTGGGACCAGAAGCCGTGGTCCGACTGACGTGCTGACGCCGTGACCACCACCGACGCAACCGCGGTGACGTGGCCGGCATGGGAGGACGCGGCCTTCTACATGCAGGAACCCGCGGCGATGTACGCGTCGATCGGCGCAGAGCGCCGCGCCGCGCCGGTCTACTGGTACGAGCCGCCCGGCTACCCGACCGGATTGTGGGTGCTCTCGAAGTGGGAGCACCAGCGCTACGTCGGCAGCCATCCCGAGCTGTTCTCCAGCCGGTACGGATTCGCGATCGGTGACGCCAGCGACCCGTCGACCGTGATGCACCAGCTCCCGGAGTGGGCGCAGCGAAGGATCCGGGAGGGGAACCTCGGCCCGGCCGAGACCCGACGGGCGATCGCGCACGGCAAGCTCTCCATGGGCGATCCCGACTTCGAGAGCCTGATGATCTCGGACCCACCCCGCCACGGGCAGATCCGCAACGTCCTCATGAAGGCGTTGCGGCCCAGCCTGGTGCGGAGCCTCAAGGGGCGCATCGCGGAGATCGCCGACACGTTCGTCGCCGAGCTCGAGCCGGGCGTCGAGACCGACTTCGTGACGACCATCGGGCGCATCCCGGCCGCACTGATGACCGAGCTGATCGGCGTGCCGCGCGACATGCGCGAGCGGTTCATCGAGATGTCGTCGGCGCAGATGCAGGCGATCACGATCGACCCGAACCGGGATCCGGCCGAGGCCGAGCGCATCCAGGGGCTGGTGGGGGAGTTCCACGCCTACTGCGACGAGCTCTTGGCCGAGCGACGGGCGAGCGGTGCCGACGGCGACGATCTCGCGAGCATCATCGCCCGGTCGGAGTTCGACGGCGGGCCGGTGCCGTCGGGTATGGCGATCTCGTACATCCACACGTTCGTCAACGCCGGCGAGACCACGAGGTCGCTCCTGTCGTTCGTCGCCATGGCGTTGGCCGAGCATCCCGACCAACGTCGTCTGCTCGTCGAACGGCCGGAGCTCGTGGCGAACGCCGTCGAGGAGACGTTGCGCTGCTACCCGCTGAACTGGTCCGGGTGCCGGACGGCAACGAGGGACCTGGAGCTCGGGGGACAGCAGATCCACGAGGACGACTACGTGATGATGGCGTACGCGAGCGCGAACCGTGACGAGGACGTCTGGGACCGTCCCGACGAGTACGACGTGACGCGGTCCTTCGACATGGACCACCAATCGTTCGGCTACGGCGAGCACTCCTGCCCGGGAGCGCTGCTCGCCCGGACCGACTCGGCGATCGTGTTCGAGCGCCTCCTGGCGCGCTTCCCCCACTGGGAGCTCGCTGCCGTCCCCCAGCGCTGGGCGAACCCGTTCCTGCAGGGTCTGAGCACGTTGCCGGTGAGGTTCACGCCGTGAGCGCCGGCGGCGAGTACTCGTTCCACTACGTGCTGCACTGCCCGTGCGGGACGACGCTCACGGGTCTCACCGAGGACGAGATCGTCGACGTCTCGTTCGCGCATCTCCGCGAGCAGCACCCGGAATTGGCCGACGACTACCAGCGCGAGCACGTCCTGTTCATGGCCCAGCGCCTCGTCCGGCCGTGAGGAGACGAAGCGGAGTCGTGCTCGGACGAGCGGGACGACGTAGCGGAGTCGACCGGGAGCGGAGGAGCCGCGGGTGAAGGTCGTCGTCGACGAGTTGCGATGCGACGCGCACGGCCAGTGCGTCACTGCCTGTCCCGAGGTCTTCGCGCTCGACGACGACGACGACGTTGTGAGGGTGCTCGTGGACGAACCCGACGACTCCCTGCGTGAGAAGCTCGAGCGTGCGGCCACGATGTGCCCGAAGGCCGCGATCACGATCGAGGACTGAGACGAGCAAGACGATGAGCACCGACGACCTGACCCGGATGCTCGCCGATCGGATGGCCGTCACCGACGTCGTCATCCGTTACTTCGAGCTGGTGGACGCCAAGGACTGGGACCACATGCACGAGGTGTTCACCGAGGACACCACCGCGCGGTGGACCCCGGAGAACCTCGTGCAGGGCCGCGCCAACGTCGTCGGAGCCTCGCAGCACATGGTGGGGAGCGACGAGATCGTCACCTACCACCACGTGGCGGCGATGACTCCCGTGATCGACGGTGACACGGCCGAAGTGACGGCACGCGTGCGCGCGATGCACTACGGCGTCGGTCCGCGCGCGGGGAAGTTCTACGAGAGCCTGGGCGTGCAACCCACCCGTCTGGTGCGCACGCCCGACGGATGGCGCATCGAACACCACGACTGGCTGATCACGGTGAAGCTGGGCAGCATGGAGGAGCTGTTCGCGCCCGAGATCGCGGCGGGCAAACGCCACTGAACCGGGGAAGACCACTGCATGTTCGTGCACCCTCGCGTGTCGTTGAACAGCATCTGCTCGATGAACCAGTCGTTCGACGACGACCTCGCGCTCTGGGCGGCCCTCGGTGTCGACCACGTCGGGTTGATCACCCCGAAGCTCGACGGCATCGGCTGGGAGAACGCCCGCCGGGCCGTCCTCGACCGTCAGCTCCGGGTCTCGAGCGTGTCGTGTTACAAGCACGAGATCGAGCGGTCCGTGGAGTTCACCGCCACCGTCGGCACCAACCTGCTCTACTTCGTGCCGGGGACCGGCGGCTCGATGCTGTGGGAAGAAGCGGCCGAGCAGTTCTGCGAAGACATGGCACCACACGTGGCGCGCGCCGAGGAGCTCGGGGTCACGCTGGCGTTGGAGCCGACCAATCCGCTCCGCACCGACGTGAGCTTCGTCCACACGTTCCGCGACGCCGCCGATCTCGCTCGCATGGCCGGCATGAGCGTCGTCATCGATTTCTACTCCTCGTGGTACGAGCGCGCCCTCGAGGAGAACGTACGCAAGAACATCGACATCGTCGCGCTCGTGCAGATCGGCGACTACGAGCTCGGCACGTTCGACATCCCGAATCGCTGTGCCGTCGGCGACGGCGACATCCCGGTGGAGCGTCTGATGGCGATGGTGCTCGACGCGGGCTATCAGGGCGCCTTCGACCTCGAGATCCTCGGGCCGGTCATCGAAGCGGAGGGCTACCGGGCCCCGATCGCGCGCAGCCTCGAACGCGCGAGTGAGATGCTCGACCGTCTCGGCGCGTGACCGCGCACCCCCGGGTAGGGTTGTACCGACCGGTCGGTTGACCCTGAGCGCGTTCGGCACCTATATGTTCGCGACAGTGGCGTGCAGTGCCCCGGAGTCGAGGGAGGACTGATCATGGCTCGCTACCCGAAGCCCGCGGAGGGCACCTGGACCGAGCACTACCCGGAGCTCGGGACCGCGCCCGTGTCCTACGAGGACTCGATCTCGCCCGAGTTCTACGAGCTCGAGCGGGAAGCGATCTTCAAGCGGGCGTGGCTCAACGTCGGGCGCGTGGAGGAGATTCCCCGCACCGGCAGCTACTTCACGAAGTCGATCGCCGCCGCGAACGCGTCGATCATCGTCGTCCGCGGCCAGGACGGTGAGGTCCGCGCCTTCCACAACGTCTGTCGTCACCGGGGCAACCGGCTCGTGTGGCAGGACGTCCCCCACGAGGACACGAGCGGGACCTGCCGGCAGTTCACCTGCAAGTACCACGGATGGCGCTACGGGCTCGACGGCGCGTGCACGTTCGTGCAACAGGAGAGCGAGTTCTTCGACATCGACAAGTCCGACTACGGCCTGGTGCCCGTGCACTGCGAGGTGTTCGCGGGGTTCATCTTCGTGAACTTCGCCAAGGAGCCGAGCCAGACGCTGCGCGAGTTCCTCGGCCCGATGCTCCTCGGAGTCGAGGACTACCCGTTTGATCGGATGACCGACCGGTACGCCTTCCGCGTCGAGTGCCGCGCGAACTGGAAGGTGTTCTCGGACGCCTTCATGGAGTTCTACCACGCACCAGTGGTGCACGTCGGCCAGCATCCGCGCCATCTGCGCGCCACGATCACGGAGATGGGTTACGAAGCGCCGCACTACCAGATCGACGGTCCGCACGGGCTGGTCACGACGGCCGGGTCACTCCATCGCGTGTGGGACATGCCGCCGGAGAACGTCAAGCCCGCGGACATCGTGACGCGGAGCGGGTTGTTCGGCCCGTGGGAGCAGTCGGATCTCGGCGAGTTGCCGCCGGGCATCAACCCGGGCAACGTGAGCCCGTGGGGGTTGTCGTCGTTCCAGTTCTTCCCGAACTTCGCCATCCTGATCTGGGAGGCGGGCTGGTACAACACGCACCAGTTCTGGCCCACGTCGTACAACAGCCTCGTCTTCGAGGGGAACGTCTACTCGCTGCCGGCGACGTCGGCCTCGGAGCGGGTCGGGCGCGAGATGGCCGCAGTGGCGTTCAAGGAGTACTCGCTCCAGGATGCCAACACCCTCGAGGCCACGCAGATGGGCCTGGAGGCAAGGGTGATCGACCGGTTCCCCCTGAACGACCAGGAGGTGCTGGTCCGCAACTTCCACAAGGTCGTGGGCGACTGGGTGCACGAGCTCGCGCGCGAGCCCGTGCGCGCGTGAGAGGCGAGGCGTTGCTCCCACCCGAGTTCGCGGAGCTCGAGCCGTTCGCCGAGCGGTGGTGCCGGGCGACCGAACCGGAGCGCTGGGCCGCGCGCCTGTCGAGCTCGATGGACGACATGCAGGCGTTCTACGACGCGATCCTCCCGCGTGTGACGGAAGCGATCGCGTACTGCGACGAGTTTCCCCTCCACGACATGCCCGACGGGGCCGTCCATCTCTTGCGACTGATCTACTCGTTCGTGATCGTGTCGTTCCCGGTCGAGCTTTGGCGTCAGCCGTACGTTCCCGACACCCTCGGCACGTCGTTCGACCGCACGAGCGAGCCCCTTCCATGAGGTCGACCTCGCCCGACGAGGAGTGGCCATGGTGACGCGCGCCGAGAACGAGATGATGACGCGTATCGACGGGGACGCGCCGATGGGCCGGCTGATGCGCGCGCACTACTGGATCCCGTTCGCGCTGTCGGAGCGGCTGGTGGCCGGCGGCGGGCCGGTGCCGGTGCGACTGTTGGGCGAGAACTACGTGGCGTTCCGCGCCGAGGACGGCCGGGTCGGGTTCCTCGACGAGCTCTGCCCGCACCGGCGGGCCTCCCTCGTGCTGGCGCGGGCAGAGGGGGACTGTCTGCGGTGCATCTATCACGGGTGGAAGATCGACGCCGCGGGCTGTGTGGTGGAGGCACCGACGCAGCAGGATCGCGCGGAGCGGTTCGCGGCAGGCGTGCCGGTGGTGCACTTCCCGGTGCGGGAGTCGGGTGGGTTGGCGTGGGTGTGGCTGGGTGGCACGGAGGCGCCCCCGTTCCCGGATCTCCCCTTCGCCGACGACGATCTCCACCGTTACTGGGTCGTCTCGCGCGTGCCGTGCAACTGGTTGCAGGGCCTCGAGGGCTCCGTCGACTCGGTCCACGCCGCGATGCTCCACCAGACCTGGATCGCCCTGTCCGTCGACATGGCGGAGCACGCCAACCTGAGCTACGCGCTGGCGCAGGCGGCACCGACCTACGAGACCGAGCTCACGTCGTACGGCTTGCGCGCGGCGGCGCTGCGGAAGACGGCAGACGGTCGGACCTATGTGCGCGTCACCGAGCACATGATGCCCCTCGTCACGATCACACCGGTGGGCAGCACGGAACCGCGAGCAGGCGCGGTGTTCGTGATCTCCCCCGTCGACGACACCCACCATCTGCTCTTCTTCGGAACGGTCGGGCCGACGCCGCACAGCGCCGTGCCGCTCGATCAGCTCAAGATGCAAGACCCCGGCTACGTACCCGACCTCGACGACTACGCCGGGTTGCGGGGCGACCGGTCGAACGCCTGGGGGCAGGACCGCGCGCTCATGCGCGACGGGCACTTCACCGGTTTCGGTCGGAGCCTCCTCGAGGAGGACGTCGTGATCCAGACGAGCATGGGGCCCATCCTCGATCGCACGAGGGAGAACCTCTCCTCGAGCGACGTCGCCGTCGCCCAACTCCGCCGGATGCTGCTCGACGCCGTGGCCGCCGCCGATGCCGGCGCGCGGCCACCGGGCAGCGCGTGGACTCCCGACGGCGTCCGCCTCCCGAACGCCTCGGAGATGCTCGTGGACGCCGGCCGACGCTGGGAGGATGCCGCGCTCGAGCAATTGACCGGCTGAGCCGGCGTCCGGCTCAGCTCGTGCTGCGCTCGCGCAACGACGCGGCCACCCACTCCTGGGCGGTCGCGTGCAGGTGGCGGCAGAGAATCTCCTGGTCGCCGAGCGGGAACTCCGTGAGACCGCCCGATCCCAACGTCGACTGCACCGACGCGACCAGGCTGTCGTCCTGGAGCGCGAACTCCTTGAGCGACACCGCCGTCATCTCCTGCGCCACGACGTCGCGTGCGTTGCGCGGCGGCGCGAAGTACAGGTTCCACTCGAACCCGTGCGTCTCGTGGGACGTCGGCCAGTGCTGGTACGTGTGGTACCAGCCCCGCTCCCAGAGCTGGATGCCGAAGTTCGGCCAGATCTCGAACAGCGCGACGCCGACGCGCTCGTGGCCACCGGGCCGCATCCCGTCGATGACCGTCGCCTCGTGGAACTCGGGCTGGTCCCAGGGCCCGAACAACCCGCTCCGGAGCAGCTTCTCCGACGGCTTGATCTGGTCGTCGGGCAGCTCCCACGGCCGGATGCCGGGCGTGTTGAACATGCGGTGCGGCCCGTCGACCTGGTAGTGCAGCGCCTCGAAGCCGGCCTGGTGCGCCTCGAAGTTCTCGGGTCGCTGGTTCCGGTGCACGATGGGCGCGTGGTACTGCTCCTGGAGGGCGTCCATGAAGACCTTCCAGTTCGCCGGCACGTCGGCGCGGAAGGCGTAGCGCTCGGTGAGCCGGTCGAACGGGTAGTCCTCGATCGCCGTCACCATCGGGCCGAGGTACTCCTGCAGCGATTGCTCCGGCTCGCGGTCGAGGTGCACGAAGACGAACCCGGCCCAGACGTCACACCGGACAGGGACGAGGCCGTAGTCCGCCTTGTCGAGGTCGAAGAACTCACCCTCTTGCTGCACGAACGTGCACGCGCCGTCGAGGCCGTAGCGCCACCCGTGGTACTTGCACGAGAACTGGCGCGCCGTCCCGCTCGTCTCCGCGCGCGGGTTGTCGGTCCAGACGAGCTTGTTGCCGCGGTGGCGGCAGACGTTGTGGAAGGCGCGGACCTCGCCGTCGTGGCCGCGGACGACGATCACCGAGGTGTTCGCGACCGCGATGTCCTTGGTGAAGTAGCTGCCGGCGCGGGGGAGCTGCTCGACCCTCCCGACGTGCAGCCAGGTCCGCCTGAAGATGGCGTCGCGCTCGAGCTCGTAGAACTCGGGCGAGATCGAGTCGGCGTAGGACACCGGCCCCGTGCCGAGCTCGGGGTAGTGCTCCGTCCAGCTGCCCTCCAGCGGCTTCGGGAATCTCGCCACTCTCGCTCGCTCCACGTGCTACACGGCAGGCGAGACGACGCGATCGAGCGTCGCGTCGCCGGCGTCGGGGATACGGGGACTGTTCCAGACCTCGACCGGGAACGAGACCATCACGAACGAGAGCGCGAGGTGGAGCAGGTTCCGGGCGTCGTCGGGCAGGTCGTGGAGGGGGAAGCGGTCGCAGTACGCGAGGGCGTCGTCGACGCGCGGGAACATCGCGTCGTAGAGCTCGCGCATGTCCTCGATCGAGCTCGCGTGACGCTCGGCCCAGCGTTCGGATTCGGTGCGCAACGACCACCGGTCGGCGAAGCGCTCCAGGTCGCCGAACTCCGCGGGCAGCCGTGGCGTGGCCGTCACTCGCCCGTCGCTTCCGCCCAGACGACGTGCTGGCTGCGATCGCCGAGGAGGAAGCCGGTGACGAGCCGATCGGCGAACCGCCACTCGCCGCCCACGCGTTCGAACCGGTCGAGGTAGCGACCCGACGCGATGGGCTGGAGCGGAAGCTCCTCGGTTTGCTGCAGAACCGTGGCGTAGCACCGCGACCGCGCACGCTCGCCGTCGAGCTCGATGATCACGTTGGTGATCACGTGCTTCGTCCTCGGTGTGCCGTCGGCATGCAGCCGGGTGCCGGCGAAGAACGCCTGCACCTCGGCGGCACCCTGGTAGCCCGAGACGTGAGGCCGGTCGGCGTGGTCGACGCGGTACGTCGCGTGCTCGAACATCGCCGCCGCCTCGGCGAATTCGCCGGCGTCGATGCGCTCCGCGTACGT
>DASPTH010000239.1:0-2023 GCA_035623515.1 Acidimicrobiia bacterium | reverse complement strand
CGCGACCCGTGGCACGGTTGGCTGGTTGCGGCCTGAGCAGGGTCCGGAGCTGTCCTACGCTCGTTCCGGTTCGAGTTGTCACTGGCTCGCCTCCGTCTTGCTGCACGTAGAAGCCATGGGTGTTCCGGCGTGGAGGTCTGCGAGCCAATCGATGAGGAGCGGAACAGTTCGCTCGCCGACGAGGCCGTGGTCGATGTGCGCGTAGCGGTGGAAGGTCACGTGCTCGCCGGCACGACAGAGCCGAGTCACGAACTCGGCGGTGGTCGCAGGGAGCACGAGGCGATCGGCCTCTCCTTGTGTGACGAGGAGGGGGACGCTGATGGGCTCACCGCCCGGTGTGTTCTGCTCGAGGATCGTTGCCCAAGGCTCTGTCGTCGAAGGGTCGACCGCGTAGAAGTGCCCGACCGCTGGTCGCGCGATGCGATGCAAGGCCGCGGTGTCCGTGAGCAGACATCTCGGCGCGATCTGCGGAACGACGGACGTCCCGACGGGGGTCAGGAGCTGGTCGAGCCTGACACGCGGATCGCTGGGACCGTAGACCTTGCGGATCGCGTCGAATGCGTAGGATCCGATGGTCACCCCTGACGCGTCGTCGCGGTGATCCGCGAGCAAGCGACCCAACTCGGCCGCCGGCGCCGCGACGGCAACGCCGCGGAGGTGCATGCCGGGCGCGTACCGCGATGCTTGCTGCCCCGCGAAGAGCGCGGCCTGGCCGCCCTGCGAATGCCCCCACAGCAACACGTCGTGGCTCGTGCCCGCGCCCAGAAGATGCCGTGCTGCGCGCGCGGCATCGAGGACGTTGCGACCCTCGGTCGTACCGATCAGGTAGCTCGGCGGCCCGGCGGCTCCCATGCCGGAGTAGTCGGTGGCAGCGACCACGTAGCCGGCGTGCACGAGCTCGTGGAGGCCGGCGACCAGCGCGAACGGGTCGAGCCCGGCCGATGGCGCGCAGCGTTGCGCCGCTCCGGTGGTCGGGTGGGCCCAGGACACGATCGGCCGGCCGCCGCGGGGTGCTGGGCCGTCGGGAGCCACGATGAGCCCCGACACCACGATGTCCCGATCCTGTAGATCCCTCGAGTGGTACAGCACGCGCCACGCGACGCTTCCGTCGGGTGCGCCGAGCAGGCGCTCGGAGCGAACGAGCGTGCCGGGCGGACGAGACCGGAGCCGTTTCGGCACCTCGTAGAAGTGTCCGATGGTCGCGTGCTCGACGACGTCCTCCGAGCACTGCCGGACCACGCCCGTTGCCGCAAGCACCGCGAGCACGAAGGCCGCTGCGAAGATCCAGGGTCCGTGCCGCCGACGCGACGGTCGGGCGGACGTGGTCGGATCGGCGTCATCGGACGCCGGAGGCGCGCGGTTCATACGGGGAATGGTTGTACACGACCGCCCGCGAGGTCCGGGCGCGACGCGCTCGTGATGCCCTCGACTCATGGCGGCGGGTCGAGAGCGCCCATTCGGCATGGCAAGCTGGCGTTTCCGCGCCACGTCGAGGAGAGCCACTTCATGGACACGTCGTCAGACCGTCGGGTCGTAGGCCCGCTCAAGACCTGGTACGACCTGCACGAGGCGCTCGGGCACGAGGTGCGTGCGCTGGCCGACCTGGCCACAGGCATCGCGGCGAGTGGTGTCGCCGGCTTCTCGAAGCGCTTCGAGGCGTTCGACGCCGAGTTGCGCCATCACTCCGAGGTGGAGGACGGGATCATGTTCCCCGCGATCCTCGCCGCCGGCGGGAGCGTGCCCCAGCACCTTCTCGCCGAGCATCGCGACGAGCAACTGCGCGTCTACGAGTTGGGCGCGGCGATCATGGCCGCCAAGGGTCGTAGTGACGGCCAGACCCTCGCGGCACTGGAGCCACTCAGTACCGCACTGCGCGATGGACTGTTGGCGCACTTGCGCGCCGAGGAGGACGACGTGCTGGGCGAGGTCGATCAGCTGTTCAGCACCGAACAGCAGTCGGCGATGTTGCGGACCATCATCTCGTCGATGCCTCCTGACCCGGTCATGCAACCGTGGGTTGCCG
>DASPTH010000223.1:0-3593 GCA_035623515.1 Acidimicrobiia bacterium | reverse complement strand
ACTTGCCGAGTCCGTCTTCGACAAGCTGGGGGGCGAACTCTGGCTGCTGATCCCGGCGTTCGCGTTCTCGGTGCTCGCCGGCATCTTCGTGGGCCGTGTGCTCGGCGTCCGGCGGTCCGTCGGCGCGAGCGTTCTCTCGGGGATCTTCGGCTTCGTGATCGGCGTCACGATCTCCCTCCTCATCGCGAGCGAGCGCAACAACTCGTCGGAGGGCTTCGCCCGCAACCTGTTCCTGTTCGCGCTGTTCGGTGCGATGGCGGCTGCGGTCTGGATCGAGTTCCTGGCGCGGCCGGGCATGATGGCGCGGGCCCAGACCGGACTGGCGTCGATTCCGCACCCGCTGCGCTCGCTCCGGCGCCGGGGCCGGCGCATGGCCCGCTACGCGGAGATCACGCGGATCGCCGTGCGCAACGGCCTCGGGCCGTCGCTCGGGATCGGCCGTTCCGACGAGATGTCGGAGAACGGTGCCAAGGCCCCGACGGTCCGCCGGCTCCGCCTGTCGCTCGAGCAGTGCGGGGGCATGTTCGTGAAGCTCGGCCAGATCCTGTCGACCCGATCGGACCTGCTGTCGCCGGACGCGGTCAAGGAGCTGTCGCTGCTGCAGGACCACGTGAAACCGGCCGACCAGGCGTCGGTCGCGACCCTCCTCGAGGGCGAGCTCGACGCCCCGCTCGACGACGTCTTCGCGTCGTTCGACTGGCAGCCGGTCGCGGCCGCGTCGATCGGGCAGGTGTACCGCGCGACGCTGCCCGACGGGTCGCCGGTGGTCGTGAAGGTCATTCGTCCCGGCATCGAGGAGTCGGTGTCGGTCGACCTCTCGGTGCTGTCCGAGCTGGGTCGCGTCGTCGAGACCCGCACGGCGTGGGGCTCGGATTACCACGTGATGGACCTCGTCGACGAGTTCAGCGACCGTTTGCGCGAGGAGCTCGACTTTCGCATCGAGGCTCGGAACGCCCACGCGATCGCGTCCAGTCTCCCCTCCGGCTCGCGTGTCGAGATCCCCGACGTCTACGACGAGCTGAGCACGTCGCGCGTGCTGGTGATGGAATGGCTCGACGGTTCGAGCGTGCGCGACGTCGCGTGGGGTGAGGCGCGTGCCGCCGAGCGCACGAAGATCGCCGACATGCTCTTGCGGACGTTCCTCGAGCAGATGCTCCAGGACGGTGTGTTCCACGCCGATCCGCATCCCGGGAACGTCATGCTGCTCGCCGACGGCCGGCTCGCGCTCATCGACTTCGGCGCCGCCGGTCGTCTCGACTCCGTCCAGCAGGCGGCGCTGCGCGAGCTCATGGCCGGTGTCGGCCGCCGCGACGCCGACGCGGTCGCGCAGGCGGTCCTCCAGGTCGCGAGCCTGCGGCGTGGTGTCGATCTCGCCGACTTCGAGCGGGCGCTCGCACGTTTCATGGCGCAGCACCTCGCACCCGGATCGCGGCCCGACGCCGCGATGTTCAATGCGATGCTCCGGCTCTTCTTCGAGTTCGGCATCACGCTCCCCGCCGAGTGGAGCACGTTCTTCCGCGCGTTGATCGTGCTCGAAGGCACCCTGTCCACCATCGCGCCGGGCTATTCGGTGATCGACGCCGCCGAGACGATTGCGGGCCAGTGGATCCGGAGCCAGATCACGCCGGGCTCGGTCCAACAGGCGGTGCGCGACGAGATCCTGCGCACGGTGCCGATGTTGCGCCGCTTGCCCCGGCACGTCGACCGGGCGTTCACCATGCTCGAGCGCGACGGCATTCGCGTCCGCGTGAGCCACTTCCAGGACGAGGGCGACACCCGCTTCGTCACCGCGCTCGTGAACCGCGCCGTCCTCGCGTTCCTCGCGGGCACGATCGGCCTGCTCTCGGTCGGGCTCATCGCCATCCAGGGTGGCCCACCCTTCTCCGGCGACACCTCGCTGTTCCGTGTCTTCGGCTACTTCGGCCTGTTCTGCTCGACCGTGCTCGCGATGCGTGTGATCGTCGCGGTGCTGCGCGACCGACTCAATTGAGCGTTTGTGACGTGTGCCGGTTGCGGAAGTCGCGGAGGCTGTAACCGGTGAGTTGCACGGGACCGTCGAGCGCGCGCGCACCGGCGGAACGCCGGAGGCCGAACATCGGCGCGAGCTCGCCGAAGTAGCCGCCGGGCTCGATCACGGTCACGCGCTCGTCGGTGCCGTCGTCGGTCTCACGGAAGATCTCGACCTCACCGGACTCCACGACGTACACGAGCTCACCCTTGTCGCCCTGCCGGAACAACACCTCGCCCGCCGCCAGCTTCACCGGCTCGGGCGGGCGCGCCTCGCCCGCGGCGCGCGGCGTCAGCTCGACGACACGATCGGCGAGCGGGAGCAGGCGTTCGTCGTGGGTCGCGACCATCACGACCCGGCCCGGCTGCGCGAGCTCGCGCAGCAGCCGCAACACGCCGTCCACCTGGATGTAGTCGAGGTGCGCGGTCGGCTCGTCGGCGAGCACCAGTGGCGGATCGTGCGCGAGCGCCCGCGCGATCGCGACCCGCTGCTGCTGCCCGCCCGACATGTCGGCGGGGAGGTGGGTGATCCGCTCCTCGAGCCCGACCTGGACGAGCAGCTCGTCGGCGCGCGCCTTCGCCTCGTGCCTCGGCACCTTGGCCGACTGGAGCGCGATCTGCACGTTCTCCCGCGCGTTGAGGCTCGGGATCAGGTTGAACGCCTGGAACACGATCCCGACGGTCTTGCGCCGGTACTCCACCAGCTCGGGGCCGGAGAGGGACGTCACCTCGATGTCGCCGAACGTGATGGTGCCGTGCGTCGGCGTGAGGAGCCGCGCCAGCATCGAGAGCAGCGTGGTCTTGCCGCACCCGCTGGCACCGAGCAGGAGCACGAGGTCGCCGGTGGCCACATCGAGGTCGAACGAGTCGATGGGGCGCAGCTTGTAGCCGCCGCTCGAGAACTCCATCGTGAGATCGCGGATCGTGAGGTTGGGCATCAGCCACCACCGAATGCGAGCGCGGGGTCGACGCCGATGCTCCGCCGCAGCCCGGCGAGGCTCGAGAGCAGCCCGACGACGATGGCCACCGCGCCGAGCAGGAAGAAGGCCGAGGCGGTGAGGACGATCTGGAAGGGGAAGAAGGGTTTCAGCACGTACGCGATCCCGATCGCGAGGACGGCGGCCACGACCGACAGCACGACGGCCTGGAACGCGAGCGCGCCGAACAGCATCCGGTTCGACGAGCCGGTGGCCTTGAGCACCGCGAAGTCGCGGACGCGCTCGAGCGCGGTGAGGTAGACGATCAACGCGATGATCCCGGCCGCCACGATCCACAACAACGCCTGCACGATGTCGATCGTCGATTTCCCGCTCTCGGTCGGTCGCTTGAGGTCGGAGACGACCTGGTCGTTCGTGAGCACCCGGAGGCCGCCCGGTAGCGAGCGCGGCGTGCCCTCGGTGACCACCGCGCTGGCGAGGTGCTGGCCGGAGAACGAGAGGCTCTGCGCGTCGGCGAGCGTGAGGAACACGGTGTTGACACCGAAGTTGTAGCGGAGGTCGCCGGTCTTGCCCACGATCTTCTCGGGGCGCCCGCTGATCAGCACCACGTCGCCGAGGCTCTGGTCGAGCTTGCCGTCGACCGCGATC
>DASPTH010000207.1:0-4897 GCA_035623515.1 Acidimicrobiia bacterium | reverse complement strand
CAACGCTCGAGCAACAACCAAGACGACAGCGCGCCTCGATACCGCAACCGGGTCGACGGCATCGAGGCGCACCGTCGTGCTTCTCGGGAGCAAGACACGACGCCCGCGCGGAAGCGAACTCGACCAGATAAAGACCGACCGAGGACGCGGCGACCCGCTACTGAGTCCAACAGCCGCACACGCGCCGACAGCGCCGGCGGCACATCCAGCACGATCTCGCCGACGGCGACGAGCTGCTGGGCCAACAACGCCCCGGTGCCGGTCGCACCCTCCACCGCCCACACCCGCGGGGTGGACCGGTCGGCCCAACCCAACAGCCGGTCCCGTTGATCACGATCAGCGCGGACGCGCAACTCCCCAAGCAACCGCTCGTCCGCGTCGATAACGGTCGCGGTGTGCGACGCCTTGTGAGGATCGATCCCGATAACGAACACGAACAACCTCCTCGATCAGAGCTACGACGCCGCGGCGGGCACTCCTGATGAGAGGTGCCGTTCCTGTTTCGAGCCACGCCACAGCACGGGAACCAGCGAGACAGCCCCTTCGCTCGAAAGCCAACCCGAAGGCAGCAGGGCATTCTTGAGACCGTCCCGCCAGCACCCTCGACGCTACGAACGCCTCGCAGCGCGTGCACGCGATCCTCTATCAGGGCAATATGCGTCGCTTCCGTTCGCGTGAGCGTGTGGTTCGGATGGGAGGCACGTGCGCGTCTCCGCGGAGCCTGAAGCGCGTTTGGCTGCGTTGTTCGGTGCGCGTGTTCTGGAGGGTGGCCGCGGGTACGTCAGTTGTTGTTGGCAATGACGTGGTCGAGTTCGCCGAGGGCGAGGGCGACGGCTTGGTCGTAGGTGAGGCTTGCGCCGTGTGCGGTGAGTTCTTTGAAGCGTTCCTCGCCGAGTTTGGCGCGTAGGCGCTCGTTTGTGATCTGTCGGTGCTCGATCGAAATGGGGTTCGAGGTGTGCGGCGACAGTTGAGCGACGGCTGCGGCGAGTGTGGCGGCGGTTTCGGCGCGGCCGGTCACCGCGAGCGATTGCGCGTAGATGTCGAGGTGCTGCAAAAGCCCTCGGGTGTCGCCAGCCTCGTACATGATGTCGAGGCCACGTCGGAACTGGGTAGCCCATTGGGGAGTAGCGACGTCGGCGCCCATGCGTCCGAGCCACGAGAGGCACGACGCGGCGATCTGTTCGTAGTCGACAGCTTTGGCGCGTTCGAGCGCGGTCTCCAGTGCGGACCGGGCGCGTGTTGGGTCGGTGGTCTCGAGTGCGCCACCGAGATAGAAGCCCGTATACGCAAGCAGGCTCGGGTTCCCGAGGCGTTGCGCGATCTGCATGGCTTCTTCGGCGACGGTGAGGCAGCGTTCCCTGTTGCCGAGGACGTACGACCAGCCCGCAACGATCGTGAGCGCACTGGCGATGGTGTAGTCCTCGGCCGTCGCGCGGGCCGCGCCGACGAACGCGTCGGCTCCGTCGAGTTCGGCGGCGTGGCCCGCGTAGATGTGTGCTAGGCAAAGGACTGCCCATGCGCTGTAGTCGAAGGGCGTGCCGGGCTGGGCGAAGCGATCGATGGCCTGGCGTGCGTCGCGTTCAGCGTCGTCGAGCCGTTGGTGGTTGAGATGGTCGAGTGCCCGCACCGCGAGTACGTGGGCGAAGCGCGGATCATCAGCAGCACCGGTGGTTTGCAGCACCGGGGCGGCCCATGGTCCGAGCAGATATCCGAGGCGACGGCTCTGCAGGTGCCAGAAACCAAGGTCCCCGATCAGGGACAACGAAACGTCGGCGTCGTCGGCGCCAGTCGCCCAGGTGAGCGCGGCGCGGATGTTGTCGACTTCGCCGTAGATGCGCCCCAACCACAGCGGTTCGTCGGGGCCTCGCAGCCCGGCGCCCGCCTCTGCCATGAACGCGGCGCACCAGGTGGCGTGGCGTCTGCGAATCTCGTCAGTGGCGCCGCGGTCATCGAGCCGCTCGAGCGCGTACGTACGGATCGTCTCGAGCAGGCGGTAGCGCGTGCCATGTTGTTCGCGTTCGGGCTCGACCAACGACTTGTCGACCAATTGCGCAATGCTGTCGAGCACGTCGAGGGTCTCGACGTCGTCGTCGCTCACGACCGCTTCGGCCGCGTCGAGCGTGAACCCGCCCGCGAAGACGCCGAGGCGATCGAGCACAGCGCGTTCGCGTTCGTCGAGTAGCTCGTAGCTCCACTCGACCGCGCGGCGGAGCGTCTGGTGGCGTTCCACCGCGGTGCGGCTCCCACCGGTCAACAGTCGAAATCGCTCGTCGAGCCGAGCTGTGATCTCCTGCGGGCTCATCACCCGCGCGCGCGCCGCCGCCAACTCAATCGCAAGCGGGATCCCGTCAAGACGCCGGCATAGCTGCGCGAGTGTCGCCACCGTTTCCGCGTCGAGCTCGACATCAGCGCCAGCCTGCTCGGCCCGCTCGACAAACAGCCGCACCGCGTCGGCAGCGAGGATCTCCTCGGTGGTCGCATTCCGGGCCGGCAGCGGCAGCGACCGGACCATCATCATGCGTTCCCCCCGTACGCCCAGCCCCTCGCGTCCGGTCGCCAGCACTCTCACGGCAGGGCACGATCCGACGACGTCGCCGACGAGCTGCGCCGCCGCGTCGAGGACGTGCTCGCAGTTGTCGAGCACCACCAGCATCTCCTTCGACCGCAGCGTCAGCATGAGACTCTCGGTGATTGACTGACCCGGTCGCTGCTGCACGTTCAGTGCAGTCGCCACGACGTCCGGAACCTGACCCTCGTCGCTCAGTGGCCCCAACTCGCACAGCCACACGCCGTCGCGATAGTGCGGCAGCGCCTCGGCCGCGGTCTGAATTGCGAGTCGCGTCTTACCCACCCCGCCGACACCGATCAATGTCACCACGCGGTTCTGTACGAGCGCGTCCTTGATGTCGGCCACGTCGTCGTCGCGTGCGATGAACGTCGTCATCTGCAACGGCAGGTTCGTCGCGAACGCATCCAAGGTGCGCAACGCGGGGAACTCCGATACCAACTCGGAGTGCAAGACCTGGAAGACGCGCTCGGGCTCGCCAAGGTCTCGGAGCTGGTGAGAGCCCAGATCCAAGAGGTCGACGCCCGAACCACGGATCAACTCGCTGCTCACGCCCGACAGCAGCACCTGACCACCGTGACCGGCGCTTGCCAGCCGGGCGGCGCGATTCAACGCCGGACCGTAATAGTCGCCATCACGGATCTCGGCAGCTCCCGTATGGATGCCGACGCGCGCACGGATCGGCTCGGTCTCCGACCACGGCTCCATCACCAACCCGAGCTGCGCGTCGACAGCCGCGGTGACCGCGTCGGATGCCGTCGCGAACGCAGCATGGAAACCGTCACCCGTCGTCTTGACGACATAGCCGTGGTGGAACTCGATCGCGCCACGGATGATCTCGTCGTGACGAGCCATCGCGCCTTGCATCGCGTCCGGATACGCCTCCCACAGACGCGACGAACCCTCAACATCGGTAAACAGGAACGTCACCGTTCCGGTCGGCAGTTCAGTCATCGGTCCCTCTCCGGACCTCCCACCCGGAAAGTAGACCAGACAAAGCGCCACCTCACTCCAAGACAAGCGCAACAGAACCCCGCCGGCGTCGCGCCGCCCGACTACGCCAGCCCGGCCCCAGATCGCGCCCCGCGACAAGATCACTGACTTGACGGGACCCCCGCTCCGAACTGCCGATGTCGCGCACCTGGCTGATGCGCGACTCCGAGCAGATCATGCGCCCCGAACGCGCGGCAACGAAGCGTTCGCAGTGGCCCGCAAATAATCACGCTCCGACGCGCACCGAATATCTCGCGACACCGCGCCCTTGAACCGGCACAGAGGCGCCCTCGGCAGCTGCCCACACCGGCACCGATGGTGCGACCTGACGCTGACGGTCGCTGGCGTTCGCCGAGGTGGGGGTACCGGTAGGGTACGTGAGCCCCGTGAGCCACATTCGGACCGGGGCGCGAGACTCTGACCAGCAATAATGCACACGACGGGCCGCTAGCTCAGTTGGTAGAGCATCGGACTTTTAATCCGCTGGTCCAGGGTTCGAGTCCCTGGCGGCCCACGGTCTGATCAGCACCTTCGCGCTTCACCCGTGTCGCGCGGGCTGCGCGACGACCGGAAGCGCAAACCCCATCCGTACCCGCAACGGTTCGCTCACCCGCCAATCCTCGGCCCCCAGTGCGACCTGCGCGTCGACCGCCGCACCAACCGCCCCACCCGCGGTTGCGAACACGCGTGGGCACCGTCGCCAGTTCCTTTGACCACCTCACCGTCGTGCTTCGCCACCGCCTCTCGCACGATGAAGTCATGGCGGGCAAGCGCGGCGCGCATCGCGTCCGGCTCTTGTTTCCACAGACGCGTCGACACCGCCAGATCCGTGAACAAGAACGTGACCGTGCCGGTTGGCAGCTCATTCATCGACGACCTCGAGTTCGGCTCGCGCTTGGTCGATTGCGTCGAGGGTGTACGCGACGACTTCGTCAAAGGAGAGTGGGGCGCCGTCGGACCCCGCTGAGTTGGAGATTGCGTGTTCGAGTACGTCGTGTGCGGCGGGCGGGACGACGTGCGGGGAGGCTGTGATCAGGCCCAACGCGAGTGGGCGGAGTTCGCCCTCGACCACGGTTCGGTTGAGCGCGTCCGCGGCTTGGGCGTGGCCGGTCGCGGCCAGGATCTCCGCCGCGCAGAACACGGTCCCGACGAGACCTGGGCGATTGCCTCCGGCATGCTGGTGGGTCACCGCGGTTCGGAGGGCGTCGAGGGCACCGGCAGGGTCGCCGTCGCGCATGCGCAGGCGAGCCAGTTCCCGGAGCGCCAGCGAGAAGTTCACGTCACTTGCTCCGGACTCGGTGAGCGCAATACTTTCCTCGAAGGCTTCCCGCGCGCGCG
>DASPTH010000203.1:0-51228 GCA_035623515.1 Acidimicrobiia bacterium | reverse complement strand
GGCGCGCGGAAAGGAGCGGACGTGCACTCGAGCAGTCGCGAAGCCGACGTCATCGCCCGTGCGCGGGCACACGGGATCGATCTGATCCAACGCGAAACGGACACCGGCAACCTGATCTGGAGTTGGCGCACACTCGACCTCGCGCCCCAGCCGTCGTTCCTGAGTCGCGCGCAGGCCGTCGCGTACATGGCCTCGGTGCTCGACCGCATGGCGGCCTGATCGACGGTTGCGAAGGATCGGCACGCTGCGGAGATCTGGGCGCGTTTGCGCGACGATCGTCGGCGCCGCGACCGCGTTGGCTCTGTGCGCGAGCGGGTTCGCGGTCGTCGCGGTTTCCATCGCGCACACACGCCTGTACCACGACACCGGATTGACCATCCCGCGCATCGGGCAGGTCAGCACGGTCTACGCGTCCGATGGATCGGTGCTCGCGCACCTCGGGACCAAGGACCGTGAGCTCGCGACCTATCCGCAGATCCCGCGCGTCCTGGTGAACGCGGTCATCGCCGCCGAGGACCACAGCTTCTGGACGAACCCGGGCATCGACGTCGGCGGTATCGCGCGGGCGCTGCTCGCCGACGCGCAGTCGGGACGAATCGAGCAGGGCGGCTCGACCATCACCGAGCAGCTCGTGAAGGAACGCCTGCTCGACCCGAAGCACAACGCCGCGCTCAAGCTCCAGGAGATCGTCCTCGCCGTGCGCGCCGCGAACAAGCTGAGCAAGCGCCAGGTCCTGGCCGACTACCTGAACGGTACGTACTTCGGTGAGGGCGCGTACGGTGTGAAGGCCGCGGCCGCGCGCTACTTCCCGGGCGGGCCGTTCTCCTCGGCGGCGCCGGGCAAGTCGCTCGACGAGCTCACGCTCCCCGACGCTGCGCTGCTCGCAGCCCTCATCGCGAGCCCGACGCTGTACGACCCGTTCACACATCCCGACCTCGCGCTCGCGCGCCGCACGTTCGTGCTCACCCAGATGGTCGAGACGGGCGCGGTCACGCGCACGCAGGCCTACGACGCGGCCCTGACCCCGCTCCCGACGACCCCGATGGACACACAGCTCGGCCCGCGTGACGGCGTGGTCGACGAGGTCCAGCAGCTCTTGCTCGACGACCCGCGCCTCGGCTCGACGCCGCTCGAGCGGCGCCGCGCCGTGTTCAGCGGCGGCTTGAGCATCTACACGACGATCGATCCCGCCGCGCAGGCCCGCGCGCTCGACGCCATCCGGTCGGTGCTCCCTGACCAGCCGCCGTTCACCGCCGCGCTCGTCGCCATCGATCCCGCGACGGGGTACGTGCGCGCGGCGGCTTCGGGCGTGGACTTCAGCCAACTCCAGTACGACCTCGCCACCCACCTCCCGGGCCGCCAACCCGGGTCCACGTACAAGGTCATCACGCTCGCGGCCGCGCTGGAAGCGGGCTACTCACCGAACGACATGGTCGACGGCACGTCGCCGTGTACGGCCTACCGGCCCGGTGTCCCGATCTGGAACACCGAGAACGCCGAGCCGGGCGGCGGCATCCTCACGCTGCGGCAGGCGACCGCCGACTCGGTGAACTGCGCGTTCGCGCACGTGATCGCGTCGCTCGGGCCCCAAGCTGTCGTCGACATGGCGCACCGCCTGGGAATCACGCAACCCGTGCCCGACTACCTCCCGATCACCCTCGGCGTGAAGGAGGCGACGCCGCTCGAGATGGCGACCGTCGCCGCCACCCTCGCCGACGACGGCGTCCACCACGCTCCGCTGTTCATCGAGCGTGTCGTCGACTCCCACGGTCACACGGTGGTCGACAACACGCATCCTCGGGGGACCCAGGTGGTGGCGCCGGACGTCGTCGACTGCGAGACCGACATGTTGCGCGGGGTGATCCAGGACGGTACCGGCACCGCGGCTGCGCTCGACGACGGTCGCGACGCCGCCGGGAAGACGGGCACGACCGATGACCACGGCGACGCGTGGTTCCTCGGTTACACGCCGCAACTCGCCACCGTCGTGTGGATGGGCGCGCCGCAGGCGCGCGAGCCGATGACCGACGTCGGGGGCATCGAGGTGTTCGGCGGAACGTATCCCGCCCGAGTGTGGAAGGCGTTCATGGACGCGTCGCTCGCGGGCCGGCCGGACGTCGACCTGCCGGCGGCCGGGCCGGTGTGCGACCGCCCGGGTGCCTCGATCACCGACGCCGGCCGGGGAACGAGCGAGATCCCGAACCCCGACCTCCAGACGGTGGTGACGCCCGCGGCGGGGTCGACCGGGAACCCGGCCCCCACGCCGCCCCTGGTCGCGGCGACCCCGACGACGACACCGGCCGTCCGCACCACGCCCACCGAGACTCCACCCGCGACGACGCCCGTCAGCCGGCCGCCCGTGACGTTCCCGCCCGTGACCACCCGGCCACGCCCGCCGCCGACCACGCGACCGACGGCCACCACCAACCCCACGTAGGCAGCCGTCGGGGAGCACGCGGGAACCGGAAGGAAGCACCAGGAAGAGGTGACGGGCCCGGCGCGTTGGTGGAGGCATGCATCCCTTCCCCCTGTCGGTCCTCGACCTCGCGCCGGTCGGGCGCGGCTCGACACCGGCCCAGGCGTTGCGGAACTCCACCCATCTCGTGCGCGAGGCGGAGCGGCTCGGGTACCGGCGCCACTGGGTCGCGGAGCACCACAACATGCCGGGCATCGCCAGCTCGTCGCCGCCGGTGCTGCTCGCCCATCTCGCGGCGGTGACGTCGACGATCCGCGTCGGGTCGGGCGGTCTCATGCTCCCGAACCACGCGCCGCTCGCCGTCGCCGAGCAGTTCGGCATGCTCGAGGCGTTGCATCCCGGCCGGGTCGACCTCGGCATCGGCCGCGCGCCCGGCACCGACCCCGTCACCGCGCAGGCGCTGCGGCGTGCGCCGGGCCCGCCGACGGCCGACGACTTCCCGGAGCAGCTCGGCGAGCTCCTCGCGTACTTCGCCGGCGCGTTCCCCGAGGGCCATCCGTACGCGCAGATCACCGCGGTCCCGGCGCGCGGCTACCAACCCGAGATCTGGCTGCTCGGATCGAGCACGTACAGCGCGCACGCGGCGGGGGTGCTCGGCATGCCGTTCTCGTTCGCCTCGCACTTCGCACCCGCTGCGCTCGCGGACGCCCTCGACACCTATCGGGCTTCGTTCCGCCCCACGGACCAGCTCGCCGCGCCCTACGTGATGCTCGGCGTGTCGGTGCTCGTGGCCGAGAGCGGCGAGCGCGCCCGGTGGCTGGCAGCACCAGGGGCCCTCGCGTTCCTTCGGCTGCGCACCGGTCGCCCCGACGTGTATCCCACCCCGGAGGAAGCCGCCGAGTACCACTACACGCCCTTCGAGCGCGAGATCGTGAACGACCGGATGAAGTCGCAGTTCATCGGCGACCCCGCGTCGGTACGCCGCGCGCTCGAGGACTTCGTCGCCGCGACGGGTGCCGACGAGCTGATCGTCACGACCATGACCCACGCGCACGACGACCGCGTCGAGTCGTACCGCCTGCTCGCGCACGAGTTCTCGGTACGATCGCACGCATGAGCGGAGCGTCAGCGAGCCGGGTATCCCGGCGAGCAGCGGAGCGGAGCCCGAGCGGCTCGGCGCGCAGCGCCGAGAGCGGAGAAGCATGAGCGGAGCGGTCACTGCGGAGCACGTGAGCGCCCTCGTCGAGCAGTTGCTCGCCGACCACGCCGACGACGACGTGGAGACCTTCCTCGGCGCCCAGTTCGACGCCGGCCTGGCGCGCATGGACTACCCGGTCGGCCACGGCGGCCTCGACGCGGCGCCGGTGCTCCAGGAGATCGTCGACCTCGCGCTCGTGGCGGCAGGACGCCGCTACCCCTGGACGCGCAACCCGATGGGCATCGGGATGTGCGGCCCGACGATCGTCGCGCGCGGCACGGAGGAACAGCGGGAGCGGTTCTTGCGCCCGATCTTCACCGCCGAGGAGATCTGGTGCCAGCTCTTCAGCGAGCCCGGCGCCGGCTCCGACGTGGCCGGTCTGGCCACTCGCGCCGCGGCCGACGGCGACGAATGGGTCGTGAACGGCTCGAAGATCTGGACGTCGATGGCACACCGGGCCCGGTGGGGCCTCCTCCTCGCGCGCACCGACCCCGACGCCCCCAAGCACAAGGGCCTCACGGTGTTCATCGTCGACATGCACCGGCCCGAGGTCGACGTCCGGCCGATCCGGAGCATGGCGGGCGCGTCCGGCTTCAACGAGGTGTTCTTCACCAACGCGCGCGTGCCCGACTCGATGCGCGTGGGTGACGTGGGAGACGGGTGGCGGGTCGCCAACGCCACGTTGATGAACGAGCGGGTGTCGATCGGGAGCGAGGTCGCCCCGCGCGGGTCCGGGCCCATCGCCGGTGCGGTCGCCGCGTGGCGTCGATCGTCGGCGCGGACGCCCGCGCGCCGCGACCGGCTGATGAGGCTGTGGGTCGAGGCCGAGGTGCTCCGGCTGGGGTCGATCCGCGCCCAGGCCAGCCGTGAGAAGGGGGTGCCGGGACCCGAGGGGTCGGTGCTCAAGCTGCTCTCGGGGCAACTCGGCCAGGGCGTGAGCGAGCTCGTGGTCGACCTGATGGGCGCGGCGGGCCTGCTCTGCGGGCCCTACACCGCGGGGAACGCCGACGAGACGGACGCGCGGCCGGGCGACCCCGTGCTCGCCTTCGTCTCGTCGCCCGCCGGCACGATCGCCGGAGGGACCACCGAGATCCAGAAGAACATCCTGGGCGAGCGTGTCCTCGGGCTGCCGCGAGAGCCGGGCACCGATCCCAGCACCCCTTGGAGCCAGATCCCGCGCAATTGAGAACGGCGGCACGCGCGCGAGCACATGCTCCATGGGAGGAACCATGGCGGCGAGATTGCTCGGACCACTCCACGACGGGCGTCGGTTGGCGGCGAGCCGGCTCGAGATCGCCATGCCCGACGCGGGCAGGGGACGCCGAGACGGCACGCACCCGCGTCAGCCCATGAGCTCGCGCACGGCTCGCTCGAACTCGTCGGTGCCGAACCGACGCGCCTCTTCGGCGCTCGCGCGTGCGAGGTCGTCTCGCCGGGCGCTCTCGGTCATCAGCACGATGGCGTGCTGCGCCAACTCGGCCGGCGTGGTCCACGTGGCGCCCGCGGCCGCGTGCACGATCTCCAGCGCGCCGCCGTCCGCGTACACGAGCGGCACCGCACCCCGGCTCATGGCTTCGACGATCGAGATGCCGAAGTGCTCCGCGTCCTGCGGACGGTCGCGCGGCCGCCCATAGCCGGCGGCATGCCAGAAGAGGCTGGCAGTGTCGAGGAGCTCGACGACCTCCGACTGCGGCGCGTTCACGCGGAGATCGACGTTGTGCCCCTGCGCGCGCTCGCGAAGACGCTCCAGATGGTCGCGCTCCGGCGGTGAGTCCGTGCTGCCGCCCGCGAGCACGAGGGTCCACGACTCGCGTAGCTCACGGGGCAGCGACACGAACGCATCGACGAGCACGGTCTGCCCCTTCTCGGGGATGAAGCGGGCGAGCGAGAGCACGACGGGGAGCTTGCGGCCCGGGTCGTACGCGCCGAGGTCGGCGGGCGGGTACACCACCTCGCTCGGCAGCTTCCACCGGCGGGCGATCCACTCCCTCGTGTACTCCGAGTTGGCGACGAGGCCGTCGTAGCTGCGGAGCGCGCGGCGCTCTCTGAACCCGGCGCGTGGATGGCGCACGCCGAGCGGCGCGCGGAACGGGAAGGAGACCTGCAGGTACGAGCGCCGGGCGCGACTGGGGTACGACGGCGGGAAGATCGCGACGGCGACCGAGAGGTCGTAGCCCGCGGACTCGCCCGGATAGTCGCGGTAGGGGAGCGTGAACGTGTCGAGATCGGTCGGGAACCCGCGCCGGCGCAACTCGCCGGTGGACGGGACGCTCGTGCCCGCCAGCCGCACCCGGTACTCGCGCGCGAGCGCGCGGGCGAGGGCGAAGGTGTACCGCTCACCGCCGCCGAGCACGTGCAGACCCGGGTTGTAGACGAGTGCGGTGCGACCGTCGGGGCGCGGAAGCGCCCCGAGAGAGCTTCCCTCGTCACCTCTTTCGAAGCTCCGTGGTTTTCCCTCTCGGGGCACCCTGCAAGCTAGACCTTCGCGGCCGCCGCGTCAAGACCCATCTTCGAGCGGCGAGGTGGCGGTCTCGATCCGAGCCGCGCGCCAC
Organism: Acidimicrobiia bacterium; assembly: GCA_035623515.1. Lineage (GTDB taxonomy): Bacteria > Actinomycetota > Acidimicrobiia > IMCC26256 > DASPTH01 > DASPTH01. The sequence goes on along the minus strand of DASPTH010000203.1, from coordinate 45,062 downwards.
GAGCGCCAGAGCCGGGCATAGGGGCCGTCGACGTCGGCGACGAGGGCCGCGTGCGGAGCGCACGCCACGACCCGGCCCTCGTCGAGCACGAGCACGCGGTCGGCGCGCTCGGCGACATCGAGCCGGTGCACGATCGAGATCACGGTCCGGCGCCCGAGCGCGGTCTCGAGGTGGCGTTCGGTGCGGGCCGCGGCGACCGGGTCGAGCTCCGCGGTGGCTTCGTCGAACACGACGACCGCGGGGTCGAGGCAGACGAGCCGCGCCAGCGCGAGCTGTTGGGCGCGGGTGGTCGACACGTGGTGGTGACCCAGTCCCACGCGGGTGTCGAGCCCGTCGGGCAACGACTCGGCCCACACGAGCGCGTCGACGGCATCGAGCGCGGCACGCACGTCGTGGCGCGACGTACCGGCGCGCCCGAGCGTCACGTTCTCCGCGACGGTGCGCCCGAACACGTGGCCCTCCTGCGCGACCATCGCGACCAGTCGGGCCCGCGCGTGCGGTTCGAGGCGGTCGATCCTCGCGTCGCCGATGGTCGCCGTCCCCCGCTGGGTGTGCAGCAGCCCGGCGACGATCTTGCCGAGCGTCGTCTTCCCGGCGCCGCTCGGTCCCACGATCGCCAGCCGCTCACCGGGCGCCACGTCGAGGTCGATGCCGTCGAGCACCAGCGTCCCCGCGTCGTAGCCGAAGGCGACGTCGTGCAGTTGCACGCCCACCGTCCCCGGCGCCACCCGGGGTTCGGTCGCCGCCCCGGTCGGCGCGGTGGTGCTGTGGTCGAAGGGCAGCTGGGTCACGCCCACGAGTCGGGCGAACGACGCGGTCGAGCGCTGGAGCTGGTCCGACTGCTCGAACAGGTTGCCGATCGGGTTGAACAGCTGGATGAGGTAGAGCGCGGCGGCCGCGAGGACGCCGATCTGGAGGTCGCCGGCGTCGACCATCGCGGTTCCGACGGCAATGACGGCCACGAGCGACACCGCCTGGGCGACCGACACCGCCGGCCGCATGCGGTTCCGGGCCGTCGTCGTGGCGAGCTCGGCATCGAGGGTGGCCCGCCCGCGGCCGGCGAGGCCGACGCGGATGCGCCGACCGGCACGAAAGCCCGCGAGCACCGGCGCACCCTGGTACGACTCGTGGAGCCCGGCGGCGAGGGTCGCGTGCCGCTCGCGCTCGCGCCGGTAGAGCCGGTGCGCGCGCCGGAAGTACCACCGCGCCGCGAGCCACGCGACCGGTGTCGCGGTGATCAGCGCGACCGCCGCGAGGCGCGGGTCGAGCAGCAGGAGCGCAACGAGCGTGAACAAGATCTGCAGCACCGCGAGCAGCGCGACCGGAATCGAGTTCCGCACCGCGTCGGCGAGTACGGTCACGTCACTCGTGACCCGGCTCACGAGGTCGCCGGTGCCCGCGCGCTCGACCAGGTCGACGGGAACCCCGAGCGCGTGGTCGAACACCTCGGTGCGGAGCTCCGCGAGCGCGCTCTCGCCCACGATCGATGCCCGCACGCCGCCGAGGTACCGCAGGACCGCGGCCAGGACCGCGAGGCCCGCGTACGCGAGCGCGGCGCGGTCGACGACCGAGTGCGCGTCGGGCCGATGGTTGGCGACCGCGTCGACGACGAGCCCCACGAGCGCAGGGCCGACGAGGGCGGCCGCAGTGGAGGCGCTGGTGAGCGCGATGGCCAGCGTGACGCCCTTCCACCGCGCGCGCAGGAGCTGCCGGATGCGGGTCCGCGCTTCGCGCGGGGTCGCGGTGGGGAGCGCACGTTCGTCGGGGTCGAGCACGCTCGTCGCGGTCGTCATGATCCTGGTGCCACCAGCGCGCGGTAGTGCGCGTCGTGCATGAGCTCTTCGTGCCGGCCTTCGGCGACCACCCGGCCGTCATCGACGAGCACGACGCGATCGCAGAGCGCGAGCGCCGGTGCGCTCACCGTGATCATCGCGGTCGTGCGGTCGGCACGCGCGTCGCGCAGCCGCTCGAGGAGCCGGAGCTCGGTGACGACGTCGAGCGCGCTCGTCGGCTCGTCGAGCAGCAGGACCGGGGGAGCGGCGGCAAGCGCGCGCGCGACGGTGACGCGCTGCCGCTGGCCACCCGAGAGCGAGAGGCCCCGCTCACCGATCGGCTGGTGCATGCCGTCACGGCGAACGAGCAGGTCGTCGCCGGCCGCGGCGTGCAACGCGCGCTCGAGCGCGGGGGTGTCCGCGTCCGGCGCGCCGAGCCCGAGGTTGGCCGCCAGCGTGGCGTCGAGGAGCCAGGGGTCGTGCCCGTCGACGCTGACGACGCGCGCACGGAGTGATTCGAGCGGCAACTCGCGGGCGTCGACGCCGTCGACGAGCACGCGGCCGCGCTCCGGGTCGACGCGGCGGACGAACAGGTCGGCGATGGTGGTGGCGACCTCGGGGTCGTCGGTGGCCACGCCGAGCAGCTCGCCGTCGCCGACCTGCAGCTCGAACCCGGCGAGCGGGCCCTGGTGGATCCCATGCAGCCACACCGTCGCCGCGTCTGACGCGGCCGCGTCGCCATCGTCGTCGACGGCCGGCGTGCGGTTGAGCACCGCGGCGATGCGCCGGGCCGAGGCGAGGCCCGTGGCCCAGACGTCGCCGACCTCGGCGAACGTCGCGAGCGGGATGGCGAGGAACACGGCCAAGCCGGTGAACGAGACCAGCGCACCCGCGGAAAGAGTGCCGTCGAGCGCCAGCCGACCGCCCACCCAGATCGTGAGCGCGAGGAACAGCGCGGGAATGGCGGTGGCCAGCGCCGTCCACGCGTTCCCGAGGCGCGCCAGCGCGATGGCCGTGTCGCGGACCTCGGTGGTGCCCTTCTCGAACCAGCCGCGCACGCCGCCCTCGCTACCCAGGCCCTTCACGACCCGGAGACCGGTGGTGATGTCGGCGGCGACGGCCGACGCCTCGGCCAGGCGCTGCTGCTGCTCCGTCGCGCGGCGGTCGTAGGGGCGCCACAGCGGGACCAGCACCAGCAGGCAGGGCGGCAGCCCGAACAGCACGAGCCCGCCGAGGAGCGGCGACGCGACCATCATCCCCGCCCCGATCGCGAAGAACACGACGATGGCGCCCGAGCCGCGGCACATGAGGTCGGCGATCGCCCCCACGTGCTCGGCGTCGCTGGCGGCGAGCGAGAGGAGCGCGCCGGGCTCGGCGTCGATACCGCCCCTCGGGTCGAGCACTCGTCGCGTGACGAGCCGCTCGGACAACCAGCGGGAGCGGTTGTGGAGCAGCATGGCGCTGCGGTGCCGAACCACGCCGGCGACCGCCTGCGCCATGGTGACGGCCGCGAGCAGCCCGCACACCAGGGCCACGGACTCCACCGATCGGTCGTCGACGATGCGGTCGATGGCGAAGCCGAGCGCCACCGGCAGGAACGCGATCGACCCCATCCACGCGATGCCGGCGACGGCGCCGACCACGATGCGCCCGACCTGCCGCTTGAGGACCCAGCGCACGAGGCCGCCGGGGGTGACCGGCGGCGGCGGGCCGTCGTCGTCGGGCAGGCGCGCGTTGAGGCCGGTGCCGGGATCGTCACCCGGAGCAGGCGGCGCGGGCCGGAACGAGAGTTTCACCGTGCCGTTCTTGTATCAGAGCCGCCCGCACCCCGGCAGCCACGAATCCGGGGCCCTCCCCGCCGTCACCCGACAGTGCCGGGCACGAGCGGCAACACTGGCGGGCGATGCCCGATGAGCCCACCGTCGGTCCGCTGATCTGCGGGACGTCGTCGGTGATCGACGGCGCGTTCGTGTGGACCGACTACGCGTACGACGACACCGGCGCCTCCGAGACCGAGCGGGGCGGCGGCGCCGACCGCTACCCGGAGGCGGGCGCCAACACCGCCGACCTGATCCAGCTGCAACTGCGCCCGACCGAACGCGGGCTGCAGATCCGGGCCGTGCTCCAGACCCTGGTCGACCCGGCGGTGCCGGTGCTCGCGGTGGGATTCGACACGAGCGGCGAGCGAGCCGGCGGCGCGCCCACCCTGCCCGGCGGGCGGTGGGCCGCGCACCCGCCGCTCGGGCTCGACCGGGTCGTCGTCGTGTCGGGCGTCGGCGCGGGAGGGGGGTCGGGCGGCGAGCTGCGGGCGTACGAGGACGGCCGCTGGCGGGTGACGGGCACGTTTCCGGCGACCGCCGACCGCGCGAGCCAGGTGCTCGAGACGGTTGTGCCGCCCGAGTTGCTCGAGCCGGGCGGCGCGACGTGGCGGGTGGTCGCCGCGCTGGGCATCCGCCGCGACGGCCGCTCGTTCCTCGACGGCGACGGGCCCGTCTACGACCTCGCGTTCGTCGGCGGGGAGAGCGTCGCCCGCGCGCCGGGCGCGGCCAACGCGTGGCAGGACCTCGACCAGGCCGACATCCTCTCGGGGCGGTTCGGTTCGGAGCACGCGGTCGCGGTCGTCGACTTCGGTCGCCTCACGCGTGGTGACGACGAGGTGGCGGTGGCGCGCGCGCCGGGCACGCACGCCTTCTTGTACCGCTCGTCGCTCGAGCTCGGCGGCGGTGTGCGGCCGTGGCCGCGGCAGCACCACCCGGAGCTGTGGACGCAGCTCGGCATGCCGCCGCCACCGTCGGCACCGTGGACGATGTTCGCGGGGCGCTACCAGCCCTACGGAGTGTGGCTCCCCGAGCGGCTCCCCGAGCCCGCACCGCTCGTGGTCTTCCTCCACGGCACCGGCAGCAACCACTTGAGCAACGCGTCGCGCAGCCTGTTCGGGCCGGGCCGGTTCGACCTTCCCGCGATCGTGGTGGAGCCGCTCGGGCGGGGCGGGAGCTGCGGGTTCTCCGGCGCCGCCGAGCAGGACGTGCTCGACGTGATGGCCGACGTGACGGCGCGCTTCGAGGTCGACGTCGACCGCGTGATCCTCACCGGGATCTCCCAGGGTGGCTTCGGCACGTTCCGTCTCGGCGAGTTGTACCCCGACCGGTTCTCCGCGCTGGTGCCGCTCGTCGGGCAGAGCGCGCTGGTCCCGGAGATCGAGATGATGATCTCGGGCGGCGAGCCGTTCATGCCCGACGCGCTCGAGAACCTGTGCAACCTCCCGGTGCGGATGGTCAACGGGCGGCTCGACCCACAGAAGAACACGATCGCCGGCAACGTTCCCGATCTCGACGCACTCGCGCTGCAGCGGCTGCAGTACGACTTCCGCTACTGGCAGCTCCTGCGACGCGGGCACGAGGTCGTTCCCGAGATCACGAACGGCGTGTTCCTCGACGCGCTGGCGTGGAAGCGCGACCGGGACCCCGCTCGCGTCGTGTTCTCGGTGGAACCGTTCCTCGACGTGTGCGACCCGGAGACGGGGCTCGAGCTGCGCCACGACGCGGCGTACTGGGTGTCGGGGCTCACTGTGCGCGGCCACGACTTCGAGCGCGGCGACAAGGGGACGGTCGACGTCACGAGCCTGGCGCGAGCGGACCGCGGACGCGTGTCGCGCCCGTACGCGATCGTGGGCGGCAACACACGCGAGAGCCGCGACCTGGTCGGCCCGAATCCGCACGCGTTCGGCTTCGACGAGTGGGTCGAGCAGGGCGTGACGATCACACCGGGGCCGCCACAACCCGTCGAGAACGGCTTCGTGGCGACCTTCACGCGCGTCGCGCGCGTCACGCTCGACCTCCCGCGCATGTCGATCGACCCGCGGAGTGAGCTCACCGCGACGATCTCCGGCGACGGTCCCACGGAGCTGGCATTGGCCGGGGAGTGGCACGACCGGGTCGAGGTGGTCGTCGGGGAGGTGTCGTCGGTGACCCGACCGACCGGCGGTGTCGTGACGGTCGCGCACGACTTCGGACCCGGCGTGCGGTTGACGGTCCGCCCCGCCGGGTAGGCGCGTCGGGGTGGAGCTCGAAGCCGACGTCGTCGTGCCCGCCGGCGCGGACGGCGTGGTGCTGTTCGCCCACGGCAGCGGGAGCAGCCGTCACAGTCCCCGCAATCGCTCGGTCGCCTCGGAGCTCCAGCGGGGCGGGCTCGCCACTGTTCTCGCCGACCTGCTCACGCCCGAGGAGGAGGCGCTCGACGCCTCCACGGGGGAGCTGCGCTTCGACGTCGACCTCCTGTCGGCGCGCGTGATCGGGCTGGCCGACCGCATCGCCGCCGACGCGCGCATCGGGGGTCTGCCGCTCGGCCTCTTCGGCGCCAGCACCGGAGCCGCGGGCGCGCTGGCTGCAGCCGCGGCGCGTCCCGACACGGTGCGCGCCGTGGTGTCGCGTGGTGGTCGCCCCGACCTGGCCGGCGACTTCCTGCCGCTCGTGCGCCAGCCGACCCTCCTCGTCGTCGGTGAGCTCGACCGGGTCGTGCTCGAGCTCAACGTGGAGGCGAGCCGGCAGCTCGGAGGGCCGGTCAGGCTCGCCGTGGTACCGGGCGCGACTCACCTGTTCGAGGAGGCGGGCGCGCTGGAGCTGGTCGCCGGGCTGGCACGCGAATGGTTCGTCGCGCACCTCACGGTCAGGGATGGGTGAACTGACGCACGCCGTCGAGGATGAACGCCAGCTCGTCGACGAAGCACCAGCACCATTCCTCGCCCGGCTCGTACGACTGCACGATCGGGTGCGAGACCGCGGCGGCGTGTTTCGACGCGTGCCGGTTCTTCGAGCTGTCGCAGCACCCCACGTGGCCGCACGTCATGCACACGCGGAGGTGGAACCACTCGTCGCCGACGGCGAGACAGTCCTCGCACCCCCACGAGCCCGGCTCGACCGGCTCGACCTCGTCCAGGTGTGTGCACTCCGCGACCGACACTTTCGCGACTCCCACTCCGAAGTTGCGTCAGTGACCGACACCATACGTCGCTGAGTGACGCAAGTTCGCCGCAGGTCACCGCGCGAGCCCGAGCTCGCGGAGCACTTCGGCGGTGTGCTGGCCGACGGTCGGGGCCGGCGCGCGGTACCGCGTGTCGAATTGTGGTGAGCGCAGCCCGATGCCGGGGTGGCCGACGCGCCCGGCGAGCGGGTGGTCGAGCCACTGGGTGAAGCCGCGGGCGACGTGTTGGGGCAGCTCGTCCTCGACGTTCTGGTCCCACACCGGCGCGGCGCGCACACCACCGGCGAGCAGCCGCGCGACCGCGTCGTCGCGTTCCTGGTCGGCGAACCACGTCGACAGCTCGCGATCGACAACGTCGTGCTGCGCGCGCCGGCCGGCCGAGGTTGCCAACTCGTCGGCACGCATCCACGGCGGGTCGCCGAGCGTCGCCCGCAGCGCGCGCCACGCCGTGTCGTCGGGAACCGAGAGCGCCACCCACTGGTCGTGGCCCCGGCAGGCGTACACGCCCTGCGGCGCGCCGCGCGGGCCGCGCGCGCCCTCCCGCTCGAGCAGCGCGCCGTAGGCCGACCACGTCACGATCGGTTCGGCAGCGACGTTCAGCGCGACCTCGGCCATCGGCAGCTCGACGAGCCGCCCTCGCCCTGTATGGCGCCGGTCGTGGAGCGCGGCGAGCACCGCGACCGCACCGTGGATGCCGGCGATCGGGTCGACCGTCGAGCGCACGACCGGCTCCATCCCGGGCGTGCCGGTGAGCCAGGCGATGCCCGACACCTGCTCCGACGTCTGCGCGAACCCGGCGTGGTCACGCCACGGGCCGTCGAGGCCGAATGCGGGCATGCGCAGCATCACGAGGTCGGGGCGCCGGGCGACGAGGTCGTGGTAGTCGAGTCCGGCATTGGGCATCACACGCGGCGTGAAGTTCTCGACGACGACGTCGGACTGCTCCACGAGCCGCAGCACCAGCTCGCGGCCCTCGGGGGTCGAGAAGTCGACCGCCACCGACCGCTTGCCCGGGTTCGTGCCGTGGAACGTGGGGCTGTACTCCACCCACTTGGGGTCGCTGGGCGGGCGGGTGGTGGCGAAGCGCATGCCGTCGGGACGCGTGGGCGACTCGATCTTCACGACGTCGGCGCCGAGGGTCGCGAGCACGTGCGTCGCGGCGGGACCGGCCCAGAACGCCGTGAAGTCGAGCACGCGGATCCCGTCGAGCGGGCGCGCGCCGGCTGTGTCGGTTCCACGTGCACGTGCACCCGTCCGCGCGACTGCCGGTCGCGAGACCGCGTGCGTGAGGAACGGCGACCGCGGCTGCTCGAAGCCCTCGGGGTTCTCGACGAAGACTCGCCGCGCGCGGAAGTGCTCCATCGCGAGCACCTCATGCCCGTTCCCGACGTACGCGACCGGCACGCGGAACAAGCCACCGAGCTCGAAGATCTCCGACGGTGTGTGCTCCGCGAGCCACGGCCGGATCACCGACTGCGTGAGCTCGCGATGCCGCCCGCGGCCGCGCATCGAGTTGAAGCGATCGTCACCCACCAGGTCGGGGCGGCCGATCATGCCCGCGAAGTCGTCCCACTGCTGCGGCGTGAAGATGCACAACCCGATCCAGCCGTCCTTGCAGCGCACGATCTGCGGCCAGTCGCCCGCGCCGCGCGTCATCAGTGACGGTGACCCCGTGAACTGCCGGTACAGCGGCGGGTAGTTCAGCAGGCACACCGTCATCACCTCGAGCGCCGAGACCTCGACGGCGACCGGCGCTCCGGTGCGCGCCCGCTCTGCGCACGCGGCGAGCGCGGCGACGGCGGCCATCGCACCCGTCGCCCACTGGCCGTGCCCGGCGCCCATCGGCAGCGGCGTGGTCTCGGCGGTGCCGATACCCGACATCAGCCCGCACCAGGCCTGCAGCGTGAACTCGTCGGCCGGCATGCCCGCGAGGGGTCCGTCGCCGCCGAACGCGGAGATCGTGACCACGCACGCGCCGAGCGGCAAACTCACGACCTCGCGCGTCTCGTCGACGACGACCACGTCGGCCGCGCCCAGCGCATCAGCGACCGCAGCGGCGTGGGCACCCTCCACGATCGTCTTCTCCTCGTGGAGGAACGCGAAGAGCGCGCCGGCGTCCGGGAGGGGTTCGTCGGGTGTCGCCGCCGACCAGTGTCGCAGCGGGTCACCCCCCACGCCCTCGACCTTCACGACCTCGGCGCCGAGGTCGGCGAGCAGCTTGGTCGCGTAGGCGCCCGCGATGCCCTCGCTCGCGTCGACGACGCGGAGGCCGGCGAGGGCCGGGACGGTCACCGGTGGGGTCAGCGCTCGGCGGTGTCGAGGGTCGCGGTCAGCCGCTCGGTCGCCTCCAGGTACTCCTCCACGAGCCGGAACATCACGTCGCGCACGGGCTTGACGTCGTTCATGCTGCCGACGATCTGGCCGATCGGCGCGAACAGCAGGTCCTTGCGGTGCGAGCGCGCGATGCGGGCGTTGGCCTCGGCGGTGAGGATGTTCTGGAGGGGCATGCCGAGCGGGCCGGGCCCCTCCGGGTCCTCCCACGCGTCGGTCCACGCGTTGCGGAGCATGCGGGCGGGCTTGCCGGTGTAGGAGCGCGACCGGACGGTGTCGGACGACGTGGCCTCCATGTAGGCCTCGATCCCTTCGGGGCTCGAGTTCGACTCGGCGGTCGCGAGCCACAGCGAACCCATCCACACTCCCTGCGCGCCGAGCGCGAGCGCGGCGGCGATCTGCGCCCCCGAGCCGATCCCGCCGGCCGCCAGCACGGGGGTGGGGGACACCGCGCGGACGACCTCGGGGACGAGCACCATGGAGGCGACCTCGCCCGTGTGACCGCCGGCCTCGTATCCCTGCGCGATCACGATGTCGACGCCGTTGTTCACGTGGCGCTGCGCGTGCTGCGCCTTCCCGGCGAGCGCCGCCACCAGCACTCCGGCTTCGTGGGCGCGGTCGACGATGTCCTTCGGCGGCGAACCGAGCGCGTTCGCGATCAGCGACATCGGGTGGCCGAACGCGACGTCGACGAGTTGGCGCGCGACGTCCTCGGTCCAACCCACGACCCCGCCGACGTTCGTTCCCTCGGGCAACGGCGGCAGGTCGAAGCGCTCCATCAGCTGGGCGACGAAGTCCCAGTGCTCCTGGTCGATCATCGACCGGATCTGGCTCACGAGCTCCTGCCGGTCGCCGCCGTGTACGTCGAGGGCCTTCTGAGGCATGACCACGTCGACCCCGTAGGGCCGCCCGTCGACGTGCTCGTCGATCCAGTTCAGCTCGATCTCGAGCTGTTCGGGGCTCAGGCCGACCGCCCCCAGCACTCCCAAGCCGCCGGCGCGGCTCACCGCGGCGGCGACGTCTCGGCAGTGCGTGAAGGCGAAGATCGGGTACTCGATCCCGAACGTGTCACAGGGCGATGTGTGCACGGCGTTGCTCCCCCGACGGCCCGGTGCGGGCGGACGTCCGTATCGTACGCGTGTGATCCACGGCCGCTCGAGCGGCGAACGATAGCGACACCCGATCCAGGAGGAAGCATGGCCGATACGAAGATCGAGACCGTCCAGCGCATCTACGAGGCATTCGGCTCGGGTGACGTACCCACGATCCTCGACGCGATCACCGACGACGTCGACTTCGCGTCGGTGCCCGACTCCACCTTCGCCCCGTGGTACGGCATCCGCCACAACAAGACCGAGGTCGCCGGCTTCTTCAAAGCGCTCGCGGACAACATCGAGGTCACCGAGTTCGACGTGCTGGCCATGGCTTCCAACGACACCGACGTGATGGCCACCATCCGCTTCGGACTGACGGTGCCGGCCACCGGCAAGAGCGGCACGATGCTCCTGCACCACTGGTTCCGCTTCGACGGCGACAAGATCGCGTTCTACCGCGGCAGCGAGGACAGCGCCATGACGAAGGAGCTCCTCGGGAAGTAGCGCGGCGCAGCGCCGCTTCAGCTCGCGACGTACACGGGGGTCTGGACGTCGGTGAAGGTGTTGCCCGACTGCGCGAGCACGGTGCCGGCGAGGGCGTAGATCCCGTAGACGTTCGAGCTGATCGCGTTCCTCGTGACCGCGACGCGCACCTTGCCCGCGCCGGGCGCGACGTAGATCGACACGCCCGTCGTGTTGCCGTTGCCGGCCGTCGTGGACTTCAGCAGGTTGTTGGTACCGATCGTGTTGCGGGTGACGACGTTTCCGTTCAGGTACTGACCCGTTGTGTTCTCGTTGAGCGTGACGCCCGCGAGCCCGTTCTGGTTGATGGTGTTCCCGCGGATCGTGTTGCGGTAGACAGCCATGCCGGCGCGCGGGTTCGCCAGCAGCACGCCGCCGCCGGTGCCGGTGGTCCCGTTGTTGGTGACGACGTTGTTGCTGATGACGTTGCGGTAGACACCGGCGACGCTCGGGTGGAGCTTCCCCTGGGCGTCGACCGCGCCCTTGCGGTGGCCGACGACGGTGATCCCACAGTTGTTGGTGTTGTCGACCACGTTGTTGCCGGTGATGACGTTGTCGTGTGTCGGGCCGAGCTCGTCGGACACGAGGATGCCGCCCGAGTTGTTGCGCACCTCGTTGCCCTCGACCCGCGACCTCGAGACACCCGAGAGGTGGATGCCCTCCCCGCAGTCGGCCACGAAGTTCGCCGTCGTGCAGTACTTGTAGGTGCTCTTCCCGGCGATGCCGAGGTCGTTGTGCTCGACCACGTTGTTCCGGATCGTGACGCCGCGGACGCGAGACGCGAACACGCCCTGACCGGTGGCATTGGTGATCGTGAGGCCCTGCACCGTCGCGCCGTCGCCGGTGACCGCCACGGCGACGTTCTCCGACGTCGCGTCGATGACCGGGTTCCCGTCACCCTTCACCGTCACGGCGCGGGCGATCTCGACGTGCTCGGCGTAGGTTCCCGCGCAGACGACGACGGTGTCGCCACTTCTGGCCCGCTGCAACGCCGAGCCGATCGTGCGGTAGCCCGCAGTCGCGCACGACTTCCCGGGCTCGCCCGACGTGCCCGTCGAGGACGGCGACACGTAGTACGTGGTCCTCGTCGCCGCCCGGGCCTCGGCGGGCACCACCGCCGCGATGGCGATCGCACTCGCCACGGCGAGCACGACGGCGCGGGTCCTCACAGGGTCATTCTCCTCCATGGCGACGCAGCACGGCTCCCGGCCGGGGGGGACGACCGGGAGCCGCACCGTGCTCGCTGGTTGGTCGATCGGGGAAGAGCGGTCTCACATGTTGGGACAGTTGCCGTTGGCGGGAGCGTTGGCCGGAGCGCCCGAGCTGCCCGGTGTCGTCGTCGACCCGTTGGACGAGCTCGACGACGAGCCGCTGCTGCTCGAGCCGCTCGAGTTCGAGTTGCTCGAGTTCGAGTTGCTCGACGAGCCGCTGTCGGCGGCGTACGCGAGCGCCGCACCGCCGCCGACGAGGGCGCCGACGAGGGCAAGGGCGACGGCCGATTGCCTGAGCCACTTCATGCGATCACCTCCTCTCTTGTCCTCGTCCGTGTGTTCCTCGTCGTGGGGGAGAGTCAAGACGGGCTGTGCAAGAACCACGTAAGAGCGCTCGTAGACACCGGCAAGATTCCGGGCGAGCGGCCGCACCGGGTAGAAAGGGCAGGACGTTTCGAGGAGATCGAGGTGTGATGCGAGCCGACGACTTGATCCTCATCAGCGTGGACGACCACATCGCCGAGCCGGCCGACATGTTCGACGCGCACGTGCCGGCCAGATACCGCGACCACTCGCCGCGGGTCGTCACGGACGAGCACGGCGATCAGCAGTGGTGGTACGGCGACGTCAAGGGCCGCAACCTGGGGCTGAACGCGGTGGCCGGCAAGCCGCGCGAGATGTTCAACGTCAACCCGTCGCGCTACGAGGAGATGCGGCCCGGGTGCTACGACGTGCACGAACGGGTGCGTGACATGTCGGCCGGCGGGCAGCTCGCAGGGCTCAACTTCCCGAACTGGACCGGCTTCTCGGGACAGGTGCTGAACCAGGGGCCCGACCGCGACGTCAACCTCGTGATGATCCAGGCCTACAACGACTGGCACGTCGACGAGTGGTGCGGCGCGTATCCGGAGCGGTTCATCGCCTGCGGCATCCTGCCGCTGTGGGACGCGGAGTTGGCGGCGAAGGAGGTGCGGCGACTCTCGGGGAAGGGCTGCCATGCCGTCACCTTCAGCGAGAATCCCGAGGCGCTGAACATGCCGTCGATCCACTCGGGCAACTGGGATCCGCTCTTCGCCGCGTGCGACGAGGAAGGCACAGTGCTGTGCTGCCACGTGGGCTCGTCGTCGAAGGCGTCGTCGACCACCAGCGACGCGCCGGCCAGCGTGCCGATGACGTTGTCGTCCACCATGAGCATCTACACGCTCGGCGACCTCCTGTGGGCCGACTTCTGGTGGAAGTTCCCCACCCTGCGGTTCTCGCTCACCGAGGGCGACATCGGCTGGATCCCGTACTTCCTCCAGCGGGCGGAGCACGTGCAGGACCGGCACTCGGGCTGGACCCGCCAGACGTTCCCCGACGGCAAGGGACCCCGCGACGTGTTCCTCGAACGGATCCTCTGCTGCTTCATCAACGACGCCGTCGGCGTGAAGCTCATCGACCTCTACAACGTCGACAACGTGTGCTGGGAGTCCGACTACCCGCACTCCGACTCCAGTTGGCCCAATGGTCCCGAGACGCTCGCGCCGCTGTTCGACCCGCTCGCCGACGACGTGATCGACAAGATCACGCACGACAACGCGATGCGCCACTACCGCTTCGACCCGTTCGCGATCCGCCCGCGCGAGGCCTGCACAGTGGGCGCGCTCCGAGCCGAAGCGGCCGACGTCGACGTGGTCACGCGTGTCGGCCGTGCCGCCGACGACCGCGATCTCGAGGCGTGGCAGGTGCTCACCAACCGAGGGCGGGCCCTGAACGCGCAGACCCGCTGAGCCCTCGAGCGGGGGCGCCGGGCTAGCGTCCGGATCATGTCGTTCGTCCTGCTCGACCATCCCCGCCCGCACGTCGCGCTCGTCACGCTGAACCGGCCGGAGCGGATGAACGCCATGGCCTTCGACGTGATGGTGCCGTTCCGCGAGACGCTCGACGCGGTGAGCCACGACAACGACGTGCGCGTGGTGGTGGTCACGGGCGCCGGCCGCGGGTTCTGCTCGGGTGCCGACCAGACCGACTCCGGCGTGCTGCCGAACATCACGGGCCTGACGCCGCCGACGATCGCGCTCCGCGCCATGGAGCTCCTCGACGACATCGTGCTGACGCTCCGGCGCATGCACCAACCCGTGATCGGCGCCGTCAACGGTGCCGCGATCGGCGGCGGACTCTGCCTGGCGATGGCGTTCGACGTCCGCGTCGCGTCCGACGCCGCGTACTTCCGCGCCGGCGGGATCAACAACGGCCTGACGGCGAGCGAGATGGGCCTCAGCTTCCTGTTGCCCCGCGCCATCGGCGCATCGCGCGCCTTCGAGATCATGCTCACCGGCCGCGACGTCGACGCCGCCGAGGCCGAACGCATCGGGCTGGTGTCGAGCACGGTGCCGGCCGAGGAGCTGCTCGAGACCTGCTACTCGATCGCCGAACGCATCATCACCCTCAGCCGGCCGGGGATCGAGCTCACCAAGCGGAGCCTGTGGGCGAGCCTCGACGCCGCCAGCCTCTCGCAGCACATGAACCAGGAGGGCGTGCAGCAGCTCTTCGTGCGCATGCTCACCGACAATTTCGAGGAGGCCACGCGGGCACGCCGCGAGAAGCGTGCGCCCGTGTTCCGCGACACCCGCGGCTGAGCCGATCGGAAGGACACACATGGCGCTCGAGCCCCGCATCTCCCTCTCGTTGCCGTCGTTCTCGGCCGACGACCCGGGCGGCTGGGAGCACCTGGTCGACCGGGCGCGCGCGGCCGACGCCGCGGGCGTCGACCAGGTCGTCGTGTCCGACCACGTCGTGTTCGGGGAGCACCTCGAGGCCTACGCGCGTCCCGAGCTGGGCGGCGCGGAGGGCGGAAAGCAGCCGACCGGCCCCGACGGCCATTGGCTCGAGCCGCTCACCACGCTCACGTACGTGGCCGCGCTCACCCAGCGGGTCCGGCTCGGGACGAACATCCTGCTCGCCGCCTTGCGCCGTCCGGTGGTGCTCGCCAAGGTGGCCGCCACGCTCGACGTCCTCTCGGGCGGCCGGTTGGACCTGGGTGTCGGGGTGGGTTGGCAGCGCGAGGAGTACGAGGCCGCCGGGCTCGACTTCGCGGGCCGCGGCGCGCTGCTCGACCAGGCACTCGCGGTCTGCCGGACCCTGTGGCGCGACCCACGGGCCGACTACGACGACGGCGTCCTGCACTTCGAGCACGTCCACCAGATGCCCAAGCCGCGCCAGGAGGGGGGTGTGCCGATCTGGGTGAGCGGCACGGTGAACGACGCCGTGGCGCGGCGGCTGGCCCGCTTCGGCGACGCGTGGATCCCCTGGGGCGGATCGGCCGGCGACCTCGCGAACGCGATCCCGGCCATGCGCGCTTCGGTCGAGACACACGGCGGCGACGCGTCGGAGCTGCGCGTGGTCGGCTACCTCCCCGTCGTCCGTGACGGAGACGGCGCGGTCGACGTCGCGCGTTCCATGGACGGCGTGCCCGGGCTCGTCGAGGCCGGCGTCACCGACTTCCGGGCCGGGCTCTCGATCCCGGCCGCTCCGGACGCGGCGACCGAGTACCTCGCCGGCGTCGTGGCGGCGTTCCGCGCGGTCACCGGAGGGCCGTGAGCGCGCTGCCGCACCGCGTGCTCGGGTCGTCCGGCCTCTCGGTGTCGATCGTCTCGCTCGGCTCGTGGATGACCTACGAGCACATGACCAAGGACGACGGCGTCGCCGTGATGCATGCCGCGCGCGAACAGGGGATCGACTTCCTCGACGACGCCCGCTACGACGACCGCACCGGCACCGCGCCCATCCCGACCGGGTACTCCGAAGTGCTCTTCGGCGAGCTGTTCCGCGCCGCGGGCTGGCGGCGCGACGACGTGGTCGTCGCCAACAAGCTCTGGCTCGAGTTCTGGCCGCACGAGAGCGTGGCCGCCGAGGTCGACGGGTCACTGAGGCGCATGGGCTTCGACCACGTCGACCTCCTGTATGCGGCGCCGCCGCCCGCGGACCTCGAGGTCGGGCAGCTCGTCGACGAGGTCGCCGACCTCGTCACCGCGGGCAAGGTCCGCGCCTGGGGTGTCCTCAACTGGACGCCGCGGCAACTGCTCGAAGCCGGCCGCGCCGCGCAGGCGAGCGGCGCGCCGCGCCCGTGCGCGGCCCAGCTCCCGTACAACGTCGTCGACCGGGAGGCCGTCGACGACGCCGCGATCGCCGCTGCCCTCGACGAGACCGGCGTATCGGTGGTGGCGTCGGCGGTGCTCGCCGGCGGCCTGCTCACGGGCAAGTACCGCGACGGGTCCGCCCGAGGCCGCCTGACCGGCCGGCTCGACGCGCCCCACCTGGCCCGAGCCCGGCGCGCGGTCGACGCCCTCGTCGCGCTGGGCGACCGCGTCGGCGCGAGCCCGGCGGCACTCGCGCTCGCGTTCGCGCTCGACCACCCGCGGATCGCGAGCGTGCTCGTGGGCGCGACGTCGCCGCAGCAGATCGCGCAGAACGTCGAGGCGGTCGCGGTCCTGGAACGGCTCGCTCCCGCCGAGCGCGCCGAGCTGCGTGCCGTCGCGGGTTGAGGTCCGCAGCTGCTCGCCCGGCGGCGCGGGCGCGTATGGTGCGGCTCGGCGAGCCGTACGGAGCGGAAGCAGGAAGAGCTTCGGGAGTTACTGATGGGCGAGCAGCGGATCGTGGGCGTCGGGCTACATGTCGCCGACCTCGAACGGTCGGTCGACTTCTACACGGACGTCGTGGGCATGAAGGAGCTGGCACGTTACGAGTTCGACGGCCTCACCGAGGTGATGGTCGGTTACCCGACGGGCGACGGCGCGCCGTCGCTCATCCTGGTCGACCGCGCCGACAACCCCGGACCGCACGACGTCGGCAACGGCTTCGACCGCGTCATGCTCATGGTCGACGACGTCGACGCGGTGTGCGACCGGCTGCGCGCGTTCGGGTGCACGGTGATCACGGAGCCGGCACCGATGGACCAGTTCCCCGTGAAGCTGGCGATGGCGCAGGATCCCGACGGCTACCGCCTGGAATTGCTCGAGAGCCGCGAGTCGTGACCTCGTGACGTCGCGCGAGATCACGACGGTCGCCGGCGGCTTCGTGTTCACCGAGGGGCCGCGCTGGCACGACGAGGCGTTGTGGTTCAGCGACATCCACGGCCACCGGGTGCACCGCACCGCGCTCGACGGCGAGGTCGCGACCGTGGTCGAGGTGCCCGGCGACGAACCCTCCGGGCTCGGCTGGCTGCCCGACGGCCGCCTGCTCCTCGTCGCGATGGACAGCGGCCGCCTGTTGC
The DNA here is from genome assembly GCA_035623515.1 of Acidimicrobiia bacterium. Taxonomy (GTDB): domain Bacteria; phylum Actinomycetota; class Acidimicrobiia; order IMCC26256; family DASPTH01; genus DASPTH01. Next base: position 27,901 of record DASPTH010000203.1, on the reverse strand, counting down.
GCCTCGAGCCCGACGGCACGCTGGCAGTGCACGCCGACCTGTCTTCGATCGCGCGCGGGTCGATCAACGACATGATCGTCAGCAGCGACGGCACCGCGTACGTCGGCGACATGGGCAGCCGCATCTTCGAGGACGGTGCGGAGCGCCATCCGGGCCAGACGTTGCGCGTGACACCCAGGGGCGAGGTCTCGTGCGCCGCCGACGACCTCGCGGCCCCGAACGGCCACGTGCTCACCGACGACGAACGCACGCTCATCGTGGCCCAGAGCGGGGGCGCGTGCCTCACCGCGTTCGACGTGAGAACCGACGGCACGCTCACGAACCGGCGGACGTTCGCGGAGCTGACGCCCGAGAAGGCGGGCGTGGTGTACGCGCCACCCGACGGCATCTGCCTCGACGCCGAGGGTGCCGTGTGGGCTGCCGATCCGATGGGTGCGCGCGTCGTGCGCGTGCGCGAGGGCGGCGAGGTCACCGACTCCATCGGGTTCGACGACGTGATCCCCGTCGCGTGCGTGCTCGGTGGACCCGGCCGCCGGACGCTGTTCGTGTGCGTCGCCGCCGACTGGCACCGCGACGCGGTGAAGCGCGCGCCGACGTCGCGGATCGTCGCGTGCGACGCGGCCGTCCCGGGCGCCGGTCGCCCGTGAACCGCGGGGCTATGGTCGGGCGGTGCCCGACGTGACGAACCCGGCGGTGCTCGCGGTCGTGAGCGAGTTGAACGGCATCGTCGCCCCCGACGGCGCCGCGTTGCGCGTGCTTTCGTCGACACCGGAGTCGGTGCGGCTCGATCTCGACCTGTCGCAGTCGGACTGCCCCGAGTGTGTCGTGCCGCACGCGCTCCTGGTCGAGATCGTGACATCCCGGCTCGCCGAGGTGTGCCCCGAGGTGCGCGACATCAGCCTGTACGACCCCCGCGAGGATGCGGGCGAAGGGAGTGACGCGTGAGCACGCAACCGATGGAGCAGGTCACGAACTGGGGCCGGTGGGGTGACGACGACGAACTGGGCGCGCTCAACCTGTTGACGCCCGAGCGCGTGCGCGCCGGCGCCGCCGCCGTCACCACCGGGAAGGTGTACGGCCTCGGCATCCCGATCCAGGCGACGGGAGTGCCACTGATGGACTACCGCGGCACACCGCTGCGCCTCACGCTGATGAACGAGTCCGACGACGGCCGCTTCGCGGTGTACGGCGCCGCCGACGGCACCGGCGCGCACGAGGACGTGCTCGTGTTCGCCTCGCACACCACGAGCCACATGGACGCCCTGTGCCACGTCTACGAGGAGCACCACCACTACAACGGGGTGGCCGCGGCGGAGATGAAGACGAACACCGGCGCCGGCCGCCTCGGCATCGAGAAGGTCGGCGCGTTCGCGGGCCGCGGTGTGATGCTCGACTTCCCGAGGCTGCAGGGTGTGCCATGGCTCGAGCCCGGCACGATGCTCACGGCCGCCGACTTCGAAGCCGCGGAGGAAGCGCAGGACGTCACCGTCGGGGCAGGCGACATCGTGCTGGCGCGCACCGGCTACCTCGACTTCTGGTTCGCCGAGGCACCCGACCTGCCGTTCGAGCAACCCGGCATCGGCATGGAGGCGGCCACGTGGCTCGCCGACCGCGACGTGGTGGCTGTCGGGTGTGACAACGCCGCCGTGGAGGTGATCCCCTTCGACGGCAACGACTTCCTCGCGGTGCACAAGGAGCTCCTCGTGCGCCGCGGCGTGTACATGCTCGAGTTCCTGAACCTCTCCGAGCTCGCGGCCGACGAGTGCTACACGGGACTGCTCTCGGTCGGGCCGCTCAAGGTCACCGGCGCCACCGGCAGCCCCGTCAACCCGATCTTCGTGGGGTAGCGGCGATGGAGTTCGGGATCTTCGTCCAGGCTCACCTGCCCCGCGCACGCATGGACGCGGTCGGCCCCACGGCCGAGCACGAGGCTCTCGTGAACGAGGTGGAGCTCGTGAAGACGGCCGATCGGCACCGGTGGAAGTACGCGTGGTGCACCGAGCACCACTTCCTCACCGAGTACTCCCACCTGTCCGCCAACGAGGTCTACCTCGGGTACCTCGCCGCCGTCACCGAGAACATCCACCTCGGGTCGGGGATCTTCAACGTCAACCCGCAGGTCAACCACCCGGTGCGCGTCGCCGAGCGCGTCGCCATGCTCGACCACCTGAGCGACGGCCGGTTCGAGTTCGGTACCGGCCGCGGCGCGGGCAGCCGCGAGGTCACGGGCTTCGACATCGAGAGCACCGACGCCACCAAGGCCGTCTTTGCAGAGGTCATCGGCGAGTACAAGAAGATGTGGCGCGACGAGGAGTACTCCTACGACGGCCCGTCGTTCCGCGTCCCGCACCCCGGCTCGCCGTGGCCCACGCGCAACGTGCTCCCGAAGCCGTGGAAGAAGCCGCACCCGCCGATGTGGCGCGCCGCGGGCAATCCGCCCACCTATGCGGAGTCCGCCCGCCAGGGTCTCGGCGTGCTCGGGTTCAACGTCGCGTCGATCAAGGACATGGAGCCCATGGTCCGCGCGTACAAGGACAACATCGCGGACGCGGACCCCGTCGGCGACTACGTGAACGACAACGTGATGATCACGAACGGCGTCGTGTGCCTCGAGGACGGCAAGCGAGCCCGTGAGGTCGCGACGACGATGGGCATCAGCTACCTGCAGAGCCTGGTCTTCTACTACCACGACACATTTCCCAAGCAGGAGGGCTTCCCGGTCTGGCCCGACCCGTCACCGGAGCCGACGCTCGAGGAGATCGACTTCCGGATCTCGGAGGGTTACTTGCTGTGCGGCGACCCCGACGAGGTCACGGAGCAGGTCCGTCGCTACGAGAGCGTCGGCTGCGACCAGATCTGCTTCGGCATGCCGCTGAACATGTCGTGGGCCGATGCGGAGGAGACCATCCGGCTCGTGGGCGACCACGTCATCCCCCAGATCGACAAGGACCCCGTCCACCGCTCGACCCGCTTCCGCGACGCCGCCGCCTGAACCGCCCCATCGAACCGGCGTCGTTCAGCGACGTAGAGCGTCGGTTACTGACGCAACTTCGCCGTCGTTGGCGCGACGCGGCTCGGGAGGCGCAGGACGTCAACAGCCTCGGCAGCCGTCGCGACCGCGCGGCCCACCTCCTCGGCGAGCGCGACCGCGCGCTGTACGCACGCGACGTTGCTCTCCGCGTCGGAGTAGTCCTCGAGGCCGACGCGGATGTGGCCACCCTGCTCGAGTGCAAGCCGCGCGACGGGGGTGTCGAGGATGTCGCCGCCGAGCACGGTGACGGCCCACGGCAGGTCGGTGTCGGCGAGCATGGCGCGATAGAGCGCGAGCGCCTCCGGGATCGGCGGGGCGGAGAACGTGGGATACCCGGGGGCGAGATAGCCGCGGTCACCGCTGAAGTAGAACTTCACGAGCGCGCCCGCCGGCAGCTTCCCCGAGCGGTGGTAGCCGAGCACCATGCGGAGGAACGCGGGCTCGTAGATCGCGAAGCTCGGGCCGAGGCCCTCGTCGGCGCAGCCGCTCATCATGTAGCGGATGTCGTTCGGGCTGTTCGTGTAGACGAAGTCGGTGGCGGTGGGGAGACCGTCGGCGCCGAAGCTGGCGAGGTTCGTGGATCCCGGGTCGAGGCACCCGCATCGGATCAACCCCTCGCGGGCGAGGATCCGGTGGTGGTCCCACCGGCCGCCGACGGTCGGCCCGCCCGACATCGTGGGATAGAGGATCGCGCCCGGCCGCTCGGCGACCACCGTGCGGTACGCACCGGCGTAGCGCTCCGCCACCACATCGGGCGGTGAGCCGTCCCCGAACGCGTGCGGGTGCGTGTGCACGACGGTCGCGCCGGCGTCGAGGCACCGGATGGTGTCGGCGGCGACCTCGTCGGGCTCCACCGGCACGGTGGGGTTGCGCTCCTTGCGCGTGACGCCGTTGACGGCGACTTCGATCACGACTGGTTCCATGTGGTGATCGTGCTCGCGGCGGCGCGCCTGCGTCAATCGCCGCCCGATCGACGGTCACGGGCGCGTGTCAGACTGCCCCGATGGGCACGCTCGAGGCACAGAACCGGCAGGTCGTCGAGCGGTACTGGGAGGCGCACTTCGCGCGCGACTGGGAACGCATGGTCACCTTCTTCTCCGCGTCGGCGCACTACACCGACGTCGGGGTCGACGGCGTCGGTGCCACCGGTCCCGACGAGATCATCGCCCGGTTGCAGCTCGGCATCGCCCCGCTCACCGGCTACTACCACCACCCGCGCCACGTGCTCGCCGACGGCGACATCGTCGTGACCGAGCACGTCGAGCAGTGGGTCTTCCGCTCGGGCGAGAACATCCTGCACCCGTTCGTCTCGGTGATGGAGGTGCGCGACGGACTGATCGTCCGGTGGCACGACTACTCGAACATCCAGAACCTCACCGACCACGCGCCCGCGTGGTGGCTCGAGCACATCGCCCAGGGCTGGCGGGGGACGTCGGATGCGTGACCTCGCCGGACGCGTGGCGGTGGTGACCGGCGCGGCCAGCGGCATCGGGCGCAGTCTCGCCTTCCGCTTCGCGCAGCAGGACATGCGCGTCGTGCTCGCCGACGTCGAGCGCGGCGCGCTCGAACGCACCGCCGCTGACCTCGCCGAGACCGTCGACACCTCCGTCATACCGGTGGTGACCGACGTCGCCGACGCGCAGAGCGTCGACGCGCTCGCGGCACGGAGCTTCGACGAGTTCGGCGCCGTACACGTGCTCTGCAACAACGCCGGCGTCTTCCAGGGCGGTCTGCTCTGGGAGTGCACGAGCGACGACTTCCACTGGACGCTCGGGGTGAACCTGTGGGGCATCCTCCACGCCGTGCAGGCGTTCGTGCCGCGCATGCTCGCCGCGGGTGAGGACGGGCACATCGTGAACACGGTGTCGATGGCCGGCCTCGCCACGACGGCGTACTGCGCGCCCTATGAGGTCTCGAAATTCGCGGCCGCCGCGGCGACCGAGTGCCTCGCGCACGACCTTGCGTCCCAGGGCGCCCCGATCAAGGTGTCGTTGCTGTGCCCCGGCAGCGTGAACACCCAGATCGCGCGGTCGCGGCGGAACCGCCCCGAGCGCCTCGCGGGGGCGCCGACCGCGGGCGCCGCGTTCGTGGAGGAGGCGCTGGCCGGCACCACCGCAGCTGGCGCGGATCCCGACACGGTCGCCGACCTCGTGCTCGACGCCGTCCGCGAGGAGACGTTCCTCGTGCCCACCACCGGCAGCTACCGGCAGCAGGTCCTCGACCGCGCGCACGCCCTCGCCGAGCGTTCGCTCCCGCCGTCGGCCGTGTTCGACTGACGAGCCCTACCGCTCCCAGTGCGGCTCGCGTTTGTCGAGGAACGCCCCGATGCCCTCCTGCGCGTCGGCATCGGCGGCATTGGCGGCCATCACCTCGCAGGCGCGCCCGTACGCGGTGTGTTCGTCGGCGTCGATCTGGTCGTAGAACGCGCGCTTCCCGAGCCCGACCACACGCGGGCTCGACCGCAGGATCAGCCCCACCAGCGCGCCGGTGGCGGTATCCAACGTGCCGGGTGGCACGACGTCGTTCACCAGGCCCCACTCGAGTGCGGTGTGCGCGTCGACGCGTTCACCGGTGAACAACATCTGCAGCGCCCGGCGCCGGCCGATGACGCGCGTGAGGGGCACCATCGGAGTGGTGCAGAACAGGCCGATCTTCACGCCCGGGGTCGCGAACCACGCCTCCTCCGACGCCACCGCCAGGTCGCACGCTGCGACGAGCTGGCAGCCGGCGGCGGTGGCGGCGCCGTGCACCTTGGCGATCACGGGCTGTGGCACTGCGTGCAACGCGAGCATGAGCTCGCTGCACACCGCGAACAGCTCGTCGTAGAAGGCGGGCTCGCGCCCGACCATCTCCGACAGGTCGTGACCGGCCGAGAAGACCGGCCCGTTGGCGTCGACGACGACGACCGCGGACTCCGGCGGGACGCGCCCCACTGCGTCGATGAGCTCGCGCATCAGCGCCAGGCTCAACGCGTTGCGCCGGTCGGGACGGTCCAGGGTCAGCCGGGTCACCCGATCTTCGTGCGTCACCGCGAGACCGGTCATGATCGGCCAGCGTACGGCGGCGACATGCCACCGCGGCAAGATGATCGCGCCGCGCGGCGACGTTCGGCGCGCAGGGGGTCGGCCCTGCCCTGTCCCCGCCTGCCGACCCCCTGGTACAGCGCCGAACCCGGCCCGTACTAATACGGCGGCGCGCGGCGAGCGAGGATCGCAGCGATCCCTGTGGCGGAAGTCACGTCACGCAGCGCGCGAGCAGTTGCCCGATCGCTCCGCGGCAAGCCGCTAGACATTCGTCGATGGCCAAGACGCTCGAGCGCATGCGCGAGCCTCGCGAGCTCCGGCACCGAGCGTTCGGGCACGCCGACGAGCATCCGTTCCGGAGGCTCACGGGCGACTGGGTCCGGGTCGGCGCTGCGACCGCGTTGCTCCTCCTCAGCGCCCGCCACGTCGGTGACGACACGCGTGTCGAGCAGGACGTGTCCCGCTTCTTCGCACAGCTCCCCGACGGTGCCCACGGTTTGTTCACGGCCTGCAGCCGCCTGGGCTCGCTCTGGGCCGTCCTGCTCGTGGCCGCGGCCGCGCTGCTCGCCCGGCGATGGCGGCTCGCGCTCGTCCTGGTCGTCGCCGGCGCGATTGCGTGGTTCGTGGGGCGGCTGATGGGGTTCCTGGTGGCAGGGGCCAGCGTCGGTGCCGCGTTGGCCGACGTGTTCCACCCGTCGAAACAGCCCGTGTACCCGACGATCCCGCTCGCGCTGACCGCGGCAGTGATCCTCGCCGCCGCGCCGTTCCTCACGCGTCCGACGCGCCGCGTCGGTGAGCTGTTCGTGCTCCTCGTCGCGCTCGGGACGCTGTACCGGAGCGACGGCTCGCTGAACGCGATCTTCGCAGGGTTCGTGCTCGGTTGGGGCGTCGCCGCGGTCGTGCACCTCGCCTTCGGGTCGCCCGCGGGACGGCCGACGACGGCGCAGATCACGGCCGCGCTCTCCGAGCTCGGCGTCGACGTCGCCGCCGTCGAGCTCGCGCCCGTGCAGGCGCGCGGCTTCACCCGTGTCGTCGCGCGGCGCGCCGACGGCGCCCTGCTCCCCGTCCGTGTGTACGGGCGCGACGCCGCCGACACGCAGCTCCTCGCCAAGCTCTACCGGTTCGTCTTCTACAAGGACTCCGGGGCGACGCTGACGATCACCCGCTTGCAGCAGGTCGAGCACGAAGCGCTCTGCCAGCTCGTCGCCTCGGAGGCGGGCGCCCACGTCCCGGAGCTGCTCGCCGCCGGTGTCGCCGGGCCGGGCGCCGCGCTGCTCGTCACCGGCCCGGTCGAGGGCCGCACCCTCGGCGACGAGGCCGACCCCGACGCCGCACTGCGCGAGCTGTGGGCCGATGTCGCCCGCCTGCAGGCCCGTCGCGTGGCACACGGCGCCCTCGATCTCGAGCACGTCGTGGTGGTCGACGGCGCGCCGACGATCGTCGACTTCTCGAACGCGTCGGTGTCGGCGCTGCCGCAGCGGCTCGACCGCGACGTCGCGCAACTGCTCGTGTCGTCGGCCCTCGTGGTCGGCGACGAGCGGGCGGTCGCTGCCGCCCGCGACGGCATCGGCTCGGATGCGCTCGGCGCCGCGCTCCCGTTGCTCTCGAAACCCGCGCTCACGTCAGCCACCCGGCACGCGTTGCGTCACGACAAGAAGCTCTTGGAGAACCTGCAGCAGCGTGTGTCGGGAGCGACCGGCGTGGAGGTGCCGGCCCCGATCGAGCTCCGGCGCGTGAAGCCGATGACGATCGCCATCCTGGTCGGCCTGCTGTTCGCGCTGTGGGCGATCCTCGCGCAGGTCGGCAGCATCAGTGAGCTGTTCGACACCCTGAAGACGGCCGACTGGGCGTGGGTGATCGTCGCCGCCCTCCTCACCCAGACGACGCAGGTGGCGTACGCGCTCACGACGATCGGATCGGTGGACACGAAGATCCCCCTCGGCCCCGCGATCCTGATGCAGTACGCGGTGGCGTTCACGAACATGATCCTGCCGACGGGTGCCGCGTCGACGGTGATGAACATCCGTTTCCTGCAGAAGCAGGGCGTCGGGATCGCGGTGGCAACGTCGTCGGGCGTGCTCTGCGGCCTGTCGGGCACGGTCGCACAGTTCGTGCTCTTCGTGGCCACCGCGTTCGCGATCGGCCAGTCCGCCGACCTCGACCAGATCGGCGGATCGGGCGACGACGCGCTGATCCTCCTCGTCGTCGTGCTCGTCGCGCTCGTCGTCGGCGTCGTGTTCTTCGTGCCGAGGCTGCGGCGCCTGGCGGTCGAGAAGGTGTGGCCGCAGTTCCGGTCGGCGTTGCGCAACCTCTGGCACGTGTTCACCACACCGCGGCAGCTCGTCCTCGTGCTCGGGGGCAGCTTCGGTGCGCAGATCCTCAACGCGTTCGGCCTCGGCGCCGCACTCCTCGCGTACGGCGGTCACCTCCCGATCGGCGAGCTCCTGTTCGTCGTCACCGGCGCCGGCTTCCTCTCCAGCCTCGTGCCGGTGCCGGGCGGCATCGGCGTCGCCGAGGCGACGCTCATCGCCGGGCTCACTGCGTTCGGCGTCGCGCCCGAGGTGGCGTCGGCCGCGGTGGTCACGTACCGCCTCTTCACCACCTACCTCCCGCCGATCCCGGGGAGCTACGCCACCAAGTGGCTCGTGGCCAACGACGACCTGTGATCTGGTCGCGCTCGCTGCGGAGCCGGGGTACCCGGCTCCGCGGACGCTCGCCGCTCCCGCGAGCTCCTCGCCCTCCGGGCTCGTCGCCGCTCCCGACTCCTGGTCGGGCTCGCTGCGGAGCCGGGATACCCGGCTCCGCGGACGCTCGCCGCGGTCAGCTGGTCGCGGTGAGGGTCATCGCCACTTGGCCGTCGGCGCGCACGGCGGCGAGGTCGGCACTGCCGTCGCCGGTCGGGTTGCCGGTCAGCCAGAAGCGGCGGCGCGCGAAGAGCGGGACGCGCGCGCGGAAGGAGACGGCGCGGATCGGGCGTCCGATTCGCCGGCGCGCGAGGTCGGTGAGCAGCGTGGCGGTGAGCGGCCCCTGCACCACGAGATCGGCGTAGCCCTCGACGCTCGTGGCGTAGGGCACGTCGTAGTGGATCCGGTGCGCGTTGAACGTGAGGGCCGAGTACCGGAAGAGCAGCACCGGGTCGGCGACGCGTTCCTCCACCCAGTCGGCGGTGGGCGGTTCCCTCACGTCGACACCGGGCGCGGCGGCGGCCGACGCCTCGCGCAGCACGAGGTCCTGCTCCTCCTCGATGCAAGGCTCACCGCCCTGCGAGACGGTGTGCTCGACGGTCACGAGCCAGAACCGCCCGGTGGAGCCGTCCTTCGGTTCGGCGGCGAGCAACCGGCTCGTGCGTTCGGCCCGGACGCCGAGACGCAACGGGCGAGCTCCTCGCACACGTCCTCCGACCCACATGCGCTGCGGGAAGGCCGCCATCGCCGGCCGGCGCACGGGGTGGCCGTCGGCGCCGAGGCCGGCGCTCGGAACGCCCGGGCGGAACACCGCCCAGTGCCACGGCACCGGCAACTCGCCGGTGTCGAGCACGTCCGGGTCGACGTCGAGGGTGGCGGCCAGCAGGGTCGCGTCCTCGCGGGCGACCGGAGCGGTGGCGTGCGGTGTGAACCCGGCGTCGTCGAGGGCCGGCTCCGGGTGGGTCACACGGCTCCCGCGACGAGGCCGTCGTCGTGCAGCCGGCCGATCTCCGCCGCCGACAGGCCGAGCACATCGGCGAGCACCTCGTCGGTGTGCATGCCGAGCAACGGCGCGGCGAGCGGGGCGACCGGCGGGTCGGCGGGGAAGCGCAGCGGTGACGCCGGCGTGCGGAGCACGCCGATGCCGGGCTGGTCGACGTCGGCGAACACCGGGTTCTTCTCGGACACCCGCCAGTCGTCGTCGAGCAGCTGCGTGAACGTCTGGTACGGGCCCCAGCACACACCCTGCTCGTCGAACGCGGTGCGGATCTCGTCGAGCGTGTGGGACTCGAACCACGGCGTGAGCAACGCGGCGATGGCGTCGCGCGCGCGGTAGCGGTCCTCTTCCTTCGTGAAGTCGGCCCCGAACGCGCGCTCGATCGCGGGCAGGTGCTCCTCGACGCCGGTGGCGCGCACGAGCGTCTGCCACTGGTTGAGGCTGATGGCGACGACCATCACGCGGCGGCCGTCGCGCGTCGGGAAGTCACGCCCGAACGCGCCGTACATGTCGTTGCCGAGCGGTGGTCGGTTGGCGTGCGTCACCTGCGCCTGGCTGAGGAACCCGAGGTTCGCGACCATCGTGAACGCAACGTCGGCCAACGAGATCTTCACGAGCTGTCCCTCGCCGGTCGCGCGGCGGTGGCGCTCAGCGGCAAGCATCCCGATCACCGCGTGCAGGCCGGTGGCGATGTCCCACGCCGGGAGGGCATGGTTCACCGGGAACGCCGAGCCCACGGGGCCGGTGGCGAGCGCGATGCCCGAGGCCGCGTTCACCGTGTAGTCGACCGCGGTCGTCTCGTCGGGGTTGCCCACGACGTTCACGTACACGAGGTCGGGCCGCAGCGCACGGAGCCGCGCGTCGGCCAGCCACCCCGCTTCGGGGAAGTTCGACAGGAAGAGACCCGCCTGCTCGCCCGGCGCGGTGATCAGCGCGGTGGCGAGCTCTCGGCCCGCGGGGCGGGAGAGGTCGAACGCGATGGAACGCTTGCCCTTGTTGAGGCCGCTCCAGTAGAGGCTGACGTCGTCGTCGGTGACCGGCCAGCGCCGGTAGTCGAGGCCGCCGCCGATCGCGTCGAAGCGGATGACGTCGGCGCCGAGCTGCGCGAGGGTCAACCCGCCGAGCGGCGCCGCCACGAACGCCGAGCCTTCGACCACCCTGAGATCCGAGAAGGGCCCCATCGCAGCCGAACCTAACCGTTGCGGCGTTACCTGCCCACCAGATCGGTGGGGCTGGCAACGCCGAAACGAGCGTCAGTCGCTCGGGATGGTCGCCTCGGCGTGGGCGATGAGCTTCTGGGCGTCGGGCATCAGGCCCGAGGGGGAGCGGAGGAGGAGGTGCTCGATGTTCACCTGGGGATAGGGGAGCGCGGCCGCGTACAGGTGCACGAGGAAGTCGCCGACCTCGCCGGTGTCCATGAACTCGCTCTGCGCCAAGCCGTGCAGCGCCCAGTCGCCCATCACCTCCGTGAGCAGCTCGAGGTCGAACCCGCTGCCGAATTCGGTGGGGACGGTCGAGCCCACCGCGACCACGGAGAACCGCACGCCCGGGTGCTCCGTGTGCCAGCACCGAACGGACTCCTCCAGCGCGGCCTTGCTCGCGCTGTACGCGGCGAGCCCGGCCCGCGGCTGCCCGATGGTCTCCGACGAGAGCACGCTCACGATCCCCGTCGGCGCGAGCACGGGGAGCGTCGCCCCGATGAGCAGGTTGACGCCGATGAGGTTGGTGGCGAGCGTCGAGCGCCACTCGTCGCCCGTGGTGTCGCGTAGCCGCCGGAGCGGCGCCGTCGCTGCCGCGTGGAGCAGCAGGTCGACGTCGCCGAGAGTGGCCCGGGCCTCGTCGGCGATCCGCACGCAGTCGTCCTCGTCGCTCACGTCGGCGGCGAGGCTCGTGCCGCCGCCGGCCTCCTCGACGAGCTCCCGGAGCCGCTCCGGCCGGCGCGCCACCGCGAGCACGCGCGCGCCTTCACGCACCGCGTGGAGAGCTACAGCGCGGCCGATGCCCGCCGACGCCCCGACGACGAGCACGCGTCGCCCGTCCAGCACTCCCACGGCCTACCCCCTTCGTTCGCCCGGCTCGCCTCCGCACGGTATCGCGCCACTTGACGGCCTCCCGCCGGAGGCTCAGGCTCGCGGCCACGCCGGATGGGATACCAGCCACGGAGGAGCGCGATGACCGCGACCGACACCGAGCGCCAAGACGTCGTCGACGCCGCCACGTCGTACCTCGACGCGCTCGTCTCCCACGAGTCGGCCACCGTACGGCTGGCGCCCGACGTGCGACGCATCGGCAACGGCAAGGACGTCGTGTCCGGTGCGGACGCGTTGCGTGCGGTGATCGAGCGCGAGCCGGTTGCGGCGATCGACGCGCTGCGGTGGGTCGTCGAAGGCAACCAGGCCGCGGCCGTGTACGACCTCGACGCCGACCTCACCCGCGCGGAGCAGAGCAAGACGTTCGGGCCGCCGGAGTCGTGGATCCCCGCGTACGTCGCGGAGCGGTTCACGGTCGTCGACGGGTTGATCACCGAGATCGAGGTGGTCTACTCGGGCGGCGAGGCTGGACGGACCCGCCCCGCACGCGACGCCCGTTACCCACGGGCGACGGGTGCGGCCGCTCCCACCCGGCACGAGGTGGTCGACGTCGCCTCGGCCTACCTCGCCGCGCTCGTGAGCCACGACGGGTTCGAGGTCCCCCTCGCGCCGCGCGCGTGGCGCGTCGAGAACGGGCACGCCAGCGGCGACTCCGGTCCCGACATCGCTGCCGCGCTCGGCCTCGAGATCATGCACGTGGTCACCGCGGTTCGCGACGCCGAGTGGGTCGTGGAGGACGACACCGCGGTCGTGTTCTACACGATCGACGTCGACCCGAATCGCCTGCCGGACGTGCCCCCCGGCACGCCGACGTCGGCGAAGCGGCTGGGCGAGCGGTTCCGCGTGGTCGACGGCTCCGTCGCGGAGATCGAGGCGGTGATCCCGGCCACGGATCTCTGAGCCCGCGCCGGGTGCCATACTCGTCCGAATGGGCCGCGCGCAGGACGAGTGGCAGCATGAGTACGAGCAGTCGCGCGTCCGCGACGTGCCGTTCGAGACCATCTCGGGCGTTCCGCTCGACCCGGTCTACGGCGACGCGCCGTTCCCCGGCCAGTTCCCGTACACACGCGGCCCGTACGCGTCGATGTACCGGTCGAAGCTCTGGACCATGCGCATGTTCGCCGGCTTCGGGACCGCCGCCGACACGAACGAGCGCTTCCGCGCCTTGCTCGGCGCCGGCGCCACCGGGTTGTCGACCGCCTTCGACCTCCCCACCCTCATGGGCCGCGACTCCGACGATCCGTGGTCGGTGGGCGAGGTGGGGAAGGCGGGCGTGGCGGTCGACACGCTGGCCGACATGGACGACCTCTTCGCCGGCATCGACCTCGGTGCCGTGACGACGTCGATGACGATCAACGGGCCGGCCGCCGTGGTGATGGCGATGTACGTGGCCGTCGCCGACCGGACCGGCGTGCCGCGAGCGAACCTGGCGGGCACGCTCCAGAACGACATCCTGAAGGAGTACCAGGCACAGAAGGAGTATCTGTACCCGCCGCGCCCGTCGGTACGGCTCGTCACCGACCTCGTGCGGTTCGCGACGACCGAGTTGCCGCGCTGGCACCCGATCTCCGTGAGCGGGTACCACATCCGGGAGGCCGGGTCCACGGCCGCGCAGGAGCTCGCGTTCACGCTTGCCAACGGTTTCGCGTACGTCGAAGCGGCGCGCGCGGCCGGTCTCGCCGTCGACGACTTCGCGCCGCGCCTCTCGTTCTTCTTCAACAGTCACATCGACTTCTTCGAGGAGATCGGCAAGTTCCGCGCCGCGCGGCGCATCTGGGCGCGCTGGATGCGCGACGAGTACGGCGCCGTCGACGAGCGCTCGCTGCGGTTGCGCTTCCACGCGCAGACGTCCGGAGCCTCGCTCACCGCGCAGCAGCCCGAGAACAACGTCGCCCGCGTGGCGCTCGAAGCATTGGCCGCGGTCCTCGGGGGCGCGCAGTCGCTCCACACCGACAGCTTCGACGAAGCCCTTGCGCTTCCTTCCGACAAGGCGGCGCGCATCGCGCTCCGCACGCAGCAGATCATCGCCGAGGAGACGGGTGTTCCCCATGTCGCCGACCCGCTCGGGGGCGCCGCGTACGTCGAGTGGCTCACCGACGAGCTCGAACGCGAGGCCGAGGAGATGTTCGCCCACGTACGCGACGCCGGGCACGGGTCGATGCTCGAAGGCGTGTATGCAGGCATCGACGACGGGTGGTTCGTGGGTGAGATCGCGACGGCGTCCTATCGGTTCGAGCGCGCCATCGCGTCCGGCTCGCGCATCGTCGTCGGCGTCAACGCGGCGACCGAGGGTGACGACGCGCCACCACCCACCCTCTACATCGGGCCGGAGGTGGAGGAGCTCCAGCTCAAGCGGCTGACGACGGTGAAGGAGCGGCGCGACGAGGGTGCAGCGCGCACCGCGCTGGCACGCGTCCGCGCCGACGCGGACGACGACACCGTGAACCTCATGCCCGCCTTGATCGAGGCCGTGAAGACGGAGTCCACGCTCGGCGAGATCTGCCGCGCGCTCGAGGAAGTCTTCGGCGACTACCGGGAGCCCGCAACCCCCTGACGGCGCGAGTGCACGCGCCTCACGCTCTACTCGCGGCCACCACCGCGCGGGTCGCGTCGGCGAGCCGCCGCGCGAGGTCGACGGGGTCGTGGTCGGCGATCAGGTCGGCGTTGATGGCCTCCACGGTGACGGGCCCGGTGTAGCCGATGGCGTCGAGCGTTTGCAGCAGGCCCACGAGGTCGGCAGCACCTTCGCCCGGCACGAGCCGCCCCTCGTACGTCGCTCGCGCGAAGTCGTCGGGCCGGACGGCGGGCGCGTCGTCGAGCTGGACGGAGAACACCGCGGCGCCCGCAACCGTTGCCAGGTCGCGGATCGTCGAAGGGCCCCAGTGGAGCTGCCACGCGTCGACGGTCACGCCGACGTCGCGGTGGGGGAGGCGGGCCCGCACCGCGAGCGCGTCGTCGAGCGTGCGTACCAGCGCCCCTCGCGCGAACTCGATCGCCACGCGCACGCCCGCGGTCGCGGCCTCTGCGCACATGCGGTCGACGGCGTCGGCGATCACGTCGAGCGACGTACCCCGCTCGCCCACGACGATCGCGTTCGCCTGGCGCGCTCCGAGCGCGACCGCGGTCTCGAGCACGAACGCGCGCGGCGCGGCGCGCAGGTAGGGCTCGCCGGGATCGTTCGGTCCCGCCCACGTGACCAGGGCGTCGACCTCGTACGCGAGCACTCCGGCGTCGTCGAGCATCGAGCGGAGCCGTGCGGGGGTCGCGCCGCGCGCCAGCGCCGGCGCGTAGGTCTCCGGAGGCCAGAGCGACAGGCCGGCGTACCCGCCGGCGACGGCCGCCTCGATCATCACCGGGAACGTCGGGCACCCGATGGACGACGCGGTGAGTACGAGGTCGTCCCGCCCGAGCATGGGCACGGTCCAGAACGTACACGCGCGACAATCCATCCTTGCTCGAGCACGTGCGTGCCTGGTACGGGGAGCTGCTCCACCCGATTCCGGACGAGCGCGCGCGCCGCCGACCGGGTGACGTGGTTCGGGTCGTGGTGGCCGCACTCCTGCTCGCGGTGCTCGCGCTGCACGCCCACAGTCCCACCGCGGCCGAGCGCGCGTTCGCCCGGTTCCTCCGTTCGCTGCCCGACGACGCGCACACCTTCGTGCTCCTCTTCTACGACCTGCTCGCGCTCTGGGCGGTGGCGCTGCTCGCGTTCGCGCTGCTGGCGCTCCGCCGGTGGCGGCTCGCGCGCGATGTGGCGACGGCCGGCGCGTTGGCCTGGGTGCTCGGGCGGCTCGTTGCCGTCTACGTGGAGCGCACCGACCTCGGCCATGCCTTCACGGTGACCTTCGACCTCACCGACGTCCCCCGGTTCCCGCTCGTGCGGGTCGCCATCGCCGTCGCCGTCGTCGGCGTGGCGTCGCCCTACCTGGCCCGCCCCACCCGCCGCGTCGGGCAGACGATCGTCGTCCTCCTCGCGCTCGCGTCGATGTACCTGGCGCGGTCGCTGCCGACCGACGTGCTCGGCGCGATCGTGCTCGGTTGGGGCGTCGCCGCGCTCGTGCACTACCTGTTCGGGACCGCGGCGCGCCGGCCGACCGTCGAGCAGGTCGCGCGGGCGCTCGCCGACCTCGACATCGCCGCCGGCGACGTGACCCTCGACGACGACCAGCCGGTCGCGCGCGCGGTGTTCCGGGCGGACAGCCCGTCGGGCCCGCTCCGGATCGTCGCCATCGGGCGCGACGAGGCCGACGCCCAGTTCCTCGCACGCATGTGGCGATGGATCGCGTACCGCGACGCACCACCGACGCTCTTCCCGACCCGCCGCCAGCAGGTCGAGTACGAGGCCTACACGATGCTCCTGGCCCGCGAGCACGAGGCCTGCGTCCCGCGGGTCGTCCTGGCGGCGGCGAGTGGTTCGCTCGCCCTCCTCGTCGCGGAACATCTCGACGGAGCGTCGCTCGACGAGGGCGCGATCCCCGACGCGTGGCGGCAGACCACGCTCCTGCACGCGGCCGGCATCGCGCACGGGCGGCTCGACCACGAGCACCTCCTTGTCCGGAACGGGTCGGTGGCGATCGTGGGCTGGGAGCGAGCGTCCACCGCCGCGCGCCGTCGCACGCTCGACGCCGACGTGGCGCAGCTCCTCGCGACGACCACGGCCGTCGTCGGCCCGCAGGCCGCCGTGGACCTCGCGATGGCCAACATCGGCACCGACCGCATCACGGCTGCGCTCCCGGTCCTCCAGGCCACCGCGCTCTCGGCGGCCACCCGCGACGCGCTCGACGAAGCCGGCGCCGGAGACGACCCGCTTGCCGAGCTCCGCGACGTTGCCGCGCGGGCGGTTGGCACCGAACCACCGGAGCTCCAGGAGCTCTACCGCGTGAACCCGCGCCGCCTGATCATGGCGGTGGCCGCGCTCCTGGCCATCGCGGTGTTGCTCAGCCGGGTCGGCGACCCGGTCAAGTTCTGGGAAACGATCCGTGACGCGAGCTGGGGTTACGTGCTGCTCGCCTTCGCGATCGGCATCCTCACCGACGTCGCGTTCGCGATCGCGTTCCTCGGTACGGTGCCCGTGCGGCTGCCGCTGTGGCCCAGCATCGAGCTGCAGATGTCGATGTCGTTCTCGAACCTCGCGGTGCCGGTCGCCGCCGACGCCGCCATCCAGATCCGCTTCCTCCAGAAATTCGGGCTCGACCTCGCGTCGGCCGTCGCCATCGGCGGCGTGTTCAGCAGCCTCTCCGAGATCATCGTGCAGGCGTCGCTGTTCGGTATCGCCCTGTGGCTCTCGCCCGACACGATCAACTTCGGCCGGATCGACACGAACCAGATCGTCGTGCTGGTGCTCATCGCCATCTTCCTGATCGGCGTCGCGGCGGCCGTGATGTTCAGCGTGCGCCGCATCCGGCACGCGGTCGTCCCGCGGGTCGTGCAGGCCGCGCGCAGCGTGTGGGGTGCCATGAAGAGCCCGTGGCGGGTGGCCCTCCTCATCGGTGGGAACGTCGCCGCCAACTGCTTGTACGCCGCGTCGCTGCTCTGCTGCCTGCACGCGTTCGGCGCGTCGGTCGACTTCTGGACGCTGCTCGCCATGAACATCGGCATCGGGCTCATCGCCTCGCTCGTGCCGTTCCCCGGCGGCGGGAACGCGGTGTCGGCCGTCGGCCTGTCGGGCCTGCTCACCGCGGTCGGCGTGCCGACGGCCGCGGCGACGGCAGCCGTGATCGCGCACCAGCTCGCGGTGAGCTATCTTCCTGCCATCCCGGGCTGGTTCACCACGAACGACCTCGCGCGGAAGCGCCTGCTGTGAGCCACACCCGTCGCCGGCAACTCGCGGCGATCGTCGCGCTGCTCTCGTACGTCGCAGTCTTCGTGCTGGTGCTCGCCGCGTTCGCCGACAACCACGGTCAACTCATCGCGGTGTGGGCTGCACTCCTGGTCGCGTCGGTGGGCGGCTGGCTCGCGCTCACCCGTCGCCGCGTGTGGCGGCTCGTCGGTGGCGCGGTGGCTGTGATCGCCTTGGTCGTCGCGGTGGTGTTCCTGTTCCGCGACGCGGCCGTCCTCGACGCCGCCGCGGTCGTCGTCGCGTGGCTGCTCGCGACGGGTGCCGGCCGCTACGCCGTCGGCGTCGACGAGGCAGTGCTGCGCGAGCGCCCACCCCCCGGGGTCGCGTCGCCGCGGCCCCAACGGCCCGTGCTGCTCATGAACCCGCGATCCGGGGGCGGCAAGGTGCAGACGTTCGACCTCCCGCACGAGGCCGAGCGCCGCGGCATCGAGCCGATCGTCCTCGCTCCCGGGGACGACCTCGCCTCGCTCGCGCGTGACGCGGTCGCGCGCGGGACCGACCTGCTGGGAATGGCCGGTGGCGACGGCTCGCAGGCGCTCGTCGCCGACATCGCGAGCGAGCACGGCCTGCCGTTCGTGTGCATCCCGGCCGGAACCCGCAATCATCTCGCGCTCGACCTCGGCGTCGACCGAGACGACGTCGTCGGCTCGCTCGACGCGTTCGTCGACGGCTACGAGCGCACCATCGACCTCGCCACCGTGAACGGCGACATCTTCGTGAACAACGTGTCGCTCGGTGTGTACGCGCGCATCGTGCAGTCGGCGGAGTACCGGGACGCGAAGGTGCAGACGGCGACGAGCATGCTCCCGGAGTTGCTCGGTCCCGGTACGCAGTTCGACCTCCAGGTGACGCGGCCCGACGGGACGCTGGTCGAGGGCCCGTGCGTCGTACTCGTCTCGAACAACGTCTACGAGCTCGCGCGCCTGGGCGGCTTCGGGAGCCGGGCCCGCCTCGACGAGGGCGTGCTCGGCGTGGTCACGCTGCGCGTGAGCACCGCCGCCGACGTCACCAGCCTCGTCGCACTGGAGAGCGCGGGCCAGGTGAGCCGCGCGCGGGGGTGGGAGGCGTGGGCTGCCCACGCCGTCGACGTGCGCTCCTCCCGGGCGGTCGAGGCGGGCGTCGACGGCGAGGCCCGCACCTACGACCCGCCGTTGCACTTCGCCATCCGCCCCGCCGCGTTGCGGGTGCGCATCGCCCCGCACGCGCCGGGCATCTCACCCGCCCAGGCGGCCGCGCGTCTGCGTCACGCGGGCATCCGCGCGCTCGTCACGGTGGCGCGCGGCGGTGACGTCAGCTCGACGACGTAGGGGCGGGCGCCCGGCGCCCGAGCAGCTCGATCACCAGGAGCCCGATCAGGACCAGCACCGCGATCACGAGGACGGCCACCGGCTTCGGGTGGTCGAGCGCGACGAGGATGATCAGACCGATCGCGACCACCGCGATTCGGAGTGCGTTGCGGTACCGGCCGACGAACGTGCCGGCCACCGTGACGTCGTCGCCGGTGGGCTCGCGGTGGAACACCTCCCGGAACTTCGTGGCCGCCCGGCCCGGACCGCTGAGCCACGCCGCGATGGCCACGATGATGGCGAGCACGAACACGGTGCGGACCGACGTGCGGAGGAACGACAGGACCTGGTCGTAGACCGACGTGGCGGCGTCCTTGTTCACGGACGAGGGCAGCGCGTCGAGGTACGCCGACCGGCCGAGGTTGAAAACGGTGAGGAGCAGCGCCATCGCCAGCGCGATCCCCAACGCGGTCCGCAGGATCGTGCGCCGGCGGTTCCCGGACAGCCAGATCGCCAGCGCGAGCAGCACGACGTCGACGATCACCAGGATGTAGGCAATCTTGTCGAGGAGGTCGACGAGGTCCTGCGCCTTCCCGAGGTCCTTCGAGTCGACCAGCACCACCTCGTTGTTCTTCGTGAGCGTCGAGGTGTCGACGTTGTCGAGCAGGCTCGTCTTCGACTTCAGGGTGCTGAGCACCTTGTCGGCGACCGGACCGAGCTTGACGACGATCTTGCCGTTCTTGGTGGAGACCTTGTCGGTCCCCTTGCCCTCGAGCAGCCCGATCACCTGCGTATGCGTGACGCGCAGCATCTTCTCCCAGAGGCTGGCGAACTTGTCCGACTGGACGACACGGAGCGCGGCGTCGTGGACGACCTGCTCCGCGCCGCCGAGGATGAACGGTGCCGCGGCCTTCGCACGGGTGGGCAGCGCCTTCTTGATCCGGGCCTCGAGGTCGGTGTCATCGATGAGGGTGTTGGTGAGGCGGTTGGCGACGGCCTGCTGGACGGCAGGATCGGACGCGAGCGGCGAGAGCGTGTCGACGAACTGGTCGGTGTGCAGGACGGTGTTGCGCAACCAGACGCCCATGATCGTGATCGGCGTGAGGATGCACACGAGCACCACGAGCACGCCCACGAGGATGCGCCGCCAGCGTGGCAGCTTGGCCGGCCCGGCGCCGGCCGGCGCGTCGACCGTTGGGGCATCGGCCGTGGCGGCGTCGGCCGGCGGGGCCGCGTCGCCCTCGGCGGGCGCGTCCGCGCCGGGGTCAGGCGCGTCGCTCGGTTCGGCCATCGGACCCCTCCCTGGGCGCCGTCGTGTCGGTCGTCGAGTCGCTGCGAGCGGCCGGAGTGTAACCCCCGCGCACCTGCGGATCGGTGGACGCCGCGTGCATGCGCAACCGCGCCGCTCGCCGTTCGGCGCGCTCCTGCCGTCGCTGCCAGAGCGTGGCGTTCACGACCGCGGATGCGGTGATCAGGCGTCCGAGCAGGTAGGACCACAGCAGCAGTGCGAGCGCGGCGCCGATCGCGCCGTAGGTGTCGGTCTTGCTCTCGATCTCGTGCGCGATCCAGAACACCGTGACGAGGTGCAGGATCAACACACCGACCGTCGCGAAGAGCGCGCCGGGAAGGAGATCGGGCCAGCGCGTGGGCTGGTGCGGGAGCATGACGTTCGCGAGGAGCGCGACGGTCAGCGGGATCAACGTCGCCACGAGGACCCCGAGGACGTGCAGGGGCAAGGAGCGGTCGCTCAGCGCGTCGAGCGCGGTCGTGAACGCGAACGACAGCGTGACGAGCATGAACAGGCCGAGCAGCGCGAGCCCCGGCCGCTGCAGCTTCGCAGGCCTCACTCCCCAGATGAGCCCGTAGACGATGCGCAGGACCTTGAGCAGCGCGCGGGTCCCGAAGTACAGCGCGAACAGGCCCACCGCCAGCGCGGTGAACCGCGAGAAGCCCGAGAGGTCGGCCGCACCACCGACGGCCTTCGCGACGAGCCCGCCGATCCCCGAGTCGCGGGCGAGGTCGCTGGGATCCCGGTCGGCGGCGTCGGCCGCGACGCCGAAGCCGACGACGAGGACGAAGACGTACGGCACGAGGAACAGGAAGATGCGGAACGCGACCGCACCCGCGAGCACGACGCCGCCGGTCTCGACGTCGCGGTCGAAGGCGCGGAAACCGGCGTCGATGATCGGCGAGTTCGGCCGGGCCCGCTCGAGGCGAACCCGGGTGTCCTCGATGCGTTGGGTGAGGAGCGACTGTTGGCGCTTGAGGCGCTGGGTGGTGCGGCCGACCCGTCCGCCGTCGGGCGCGTGCTCGTCACCAGGCGGCGAAGGTCCCCCGGTGGACTCCACGCGCTCACGGTAGGCGAGCGGTGGCCCGCCGTTGGGCTAACGCAACGGGCCCGCGCTGGCGATCTCGTACTTGGTGAGGTCGCTCCCACTGATGCCGAGGCCACCGATCGCGGCGCCGAACTCGGCCATGTGCGGCCGGGTGGCGTGCTGGGCGAGCGCGTCCTCGCTCTCCCAGCGCTCGAAGATGCGCACGCGTCCGGGGTCGAACGGATCAGGCATCATCAGGTAGGTGTGGCAGCCCTCCTCGGCTTGCGACGCCCGCATGAGCGGCTCGGCGGCGGCGAGCAGCTCGGCGCGGTGCTCCGGCGGGAGGTCGAGGGTTCCGGCGACGATGAGCATGGCACCCCTTTCGGTCGGCGGCAGCGTATCGGTTGACGCTCTCGTGACGGCCGGGGCAAGCTGCCGCCGAACGAGTTTTCGAAAGCGAGCGAAACCATGAGCGAGGACGGCCAGCAGCGATACGCGGAGCGCATGTTCCCCGAGCCGGTCGACCCGGGCATCGCGCGGGCCGACCGTGCCACGAGCTCCGTGCAGCACGGGACCGACACCGGGCCGAAGGGCGAGTGGCGCAACGACATCTGGTACCAGGGGAGCGGTCGCATCGGCGAGAAGGCCGTCGAGCGCATCCAGATCTACCCGCCGACCCGCGGGCTGCAGACCCAGGGCGACCCGTGGGAGCCGGTGCGGATCGGGATCCTCGTCGACATGGAGCTCGGGCAGCTCCTCGCCGACTGGATCGACCCCACGATGCTCGCCATCGAGGACGCGATGAACGAGGGCGTGTACCAGCGGGGCCCGATCGAGCTGCTCACGGTCGACGCGCGGGGGCTGCCGCGGGAGAACTACCTCAAAGCGCGCAAGGGTTACCTGCAGCTCGTGGAGGAAGGCTGCGTGGTCGTCCTCGGTCCGCTGATCTCCGACAACTCGGTGAACATCCGCGACGTCGTGAACGCCACCGGCGTGGCGTGCATCGGCTGGACGGGTTCGGTGCGCTTCGACGGCGAGTACTGCTTCACCGTCGCCAACGGTGACATCCCGACCGAGTCGGTGATGGGCGCGCACTGGTGCAAGGGCAACGGCTACGAGAAGGTCGGGTTCTTCTGGGAGCTCGGCTCGTCGGGCACCGACTACCGCGACTGGTTCCTCAGCGAGGCACGCAACCTCGGCCTGGAGATCGTCGACACCGTCCCGCTGTCGCCGAACCCGGTGGGGATGCAGGAGAGCCTGGCCAAGATGCGCGACCGGGGCGCGCAGGCGATCGTCTACATGGGTTACGGGTACTCCACGTTCCACTTCAAGCGTGCGTTCGACGCGCTCGGCTGGGACCCGCCCCGCTTCATGGGCACCGCGTTCATGTTCTACTCGAACACCAACGAGTGGGCCGCCGGCCTCGAGGGCTGGCACGGCGTCGACCAACTCGGCGAGGACGGGACCAACCCCAACTACGAGGCGCTGATGGAGCGCTTCGAGGCGCGGTTCGGTCGCACGTCACGCAATGTCGTCGTCGCGCTGGCGTACGACACCGCGCGCGCGGCCATCCACGGCATCGCCAACGCCACGATCGCGATCCCGAGCGAGGTGAAGAAGGGGCTCGAGATGATCAAGTGGATGCCGTGCACCAATGGCGGACCCGCCACCTACGTGAGCTTCGCCCCCTACGACCACCGCGGCTACAAGGGCGACTACCTCGTGATCCGCCACCTGCGCGGCGGTACGTGCGAATTCGTCGGCTACCACCGGCCGCAGTGGCCCTCCAACAGCACGAACTTGCGTCAGACACCGACGCAGAGCGTCGGTGTCTGACGCAAGTTCGGTGGGGGGTCAGACCGGGATCTTGTAGAGGGCGGCCGCGTTCGTGGAGAGGAGCTGTTCGCGAACGGCGGGGTCGACGTCGACGAGGCCCTCCGCGGCGCGCTCCATGCTGTCGGGGTACAGGCACGTGGGGTGGGGGAAGTCGGTCTCGAACATGATGTGGTCGGGGCCGAGCGCGGCGATGGTCTCGTTGAGGCCCTGGCGCTCGAACCAGTAGCACGCGTGGATCTGGCGCCGGAAGTACCCCGACGGCTTCAGCGACATCTCCTCGACCGCGTGCGGCGCGCACTCGGCGAGCTCCCAGTCGAGCACCTCGAGCAGGAACGGGATCCAGCCGAGGCCGCTCTCGACCGACACGACCTGCAACGTCGGGAAGCGCTCGAAGATCCCGGACACGAGCAGGTTCCCCATCGTGCGGAAGTTGCCGATCATCACCATCGTCGAGCCCATCGCGAGCCTGCGCTCGGCGTCCATCGACGGCCACGGCGACGTCCCGAACCACGTGAGGGGCGTGGTGCTGCCCCCGATGTGGAAGTTCACGGGGAGACCGAGGTCCGCGCACACCTCCCACAGCGGGTCCCAGTGCCGCTCGGCGAGGTCGGGGAAGCCCTCGTTGTGCGGGTCGGCGTTGGTGTTGACGCCGCGCAGTCCGAGCCCGTGCGCGCGCTCGACCTCACGGACCGCGCCCTCGATGTCCCACCACGGCACGATCGCCATCGGGAACAGTCGCTGGCCGGACCGGTCCTGGATCTCGGCCATCGCGTCGTTGAAGATCGTCGCGCACAGCATCCGGAGCTCGGGATCGATGACGTCGTTGAACTTCTGGCCGCCGAAGCCGACGACGTTCGGGTAGAGGATCTGCGCGTACACCCCGAGCGCGTCCATCATCTCGAGGCGCGCGTCGACGTCGTACGCCGCGGGGTGCACGTCCTCGATGTTGAAGCCGAGGAACTCGGTGCCGACGATCTTCTCGCCGTCGGGACGGATCACCGCGGCGCCGCCGGCGTTGCCGATGATGTTCCCGTCGCAGATCCACCGCGGATGGCCGTCGATCTCGCGCACGTGCGGCAGCCGTTCCTCCCAGCCGCTCGGAGCACGGGAAGTCCAGAGATCGTGGGGCTCGGTGAGGTGGGTGTCGACGTCGATCACCTTGATGTCGCCGATGACCTCGTCGACCAGAGCAGACGCGTTCGCCATGATGGGAACGCTACTGCGGTTCCGGGTCGCCGAGCCTCGAGCGGAGCCAGCGCAGCGTCACCTCCGCTTGCGCCCGCTGGAAGGCTCGCACGGTCGGCAGCCCCGGGGGATCGGGTCGGCCGCCCTGCCAGACGAAGTAGCCGCTGAGCGCGGCCACCAGCACGTCGACCGCGCCCGCATCGGCATCCACGCCCGCGAGCCGGAGCACCGCCTCGGGCTCGCCGCCGCCCTCGAGCGCGACCGACGCCAGCATCATCACCACGTCGATCCACGGCGCCCCGGTGCAGGTGTGGGGCCAGTCGACGAACACGACCCGCCCCGACGGCTCGATCAGCGTGTTGTCGCTCCGGACGTCGTGGTGCACGAGCGCCGTGCCCTCGACCGCCTCCCGCCAGCCCGACTCGAGGGCAGCGAGTTCGTCGAGGTGCGTGGCCGCCCATGGGTCGAGCCCGACGGGGGGCTCGCGGGCGACCAGGGGCCACTTGTCGAAGAGGCGCGCCATGTGGTCGACCGACGTGGGGACGTGGCACCGAAGGGAATCGGGAACGCGCAGGTCTCCGAGTCGCGTCGCCGCCTCGAGCACCGCCGCCAGCTCGTCGCGCGCCCACGGCAGGCGCGGGAGCCGCCCGTCGACGTGTTCGAACACGCCGACCACCCATTCGCCGTCGTCGTACTCGTGCAGCAGGCACGGCGCCGGGGCCTCCGACGGCAGCCGGGCGACGACGGCGAGCTCCTGGCGCACGAGGGCAGGGCTGTCGGGGTTCTGTGCGGGTGAGACGCCCTTCAGGAAGACGGTACGGCCGTCGGCGAGGTCCGCGCGGCTCGCGAGGCAGGGGGAGTAGCCGCCGACGCTGCTCGTCGCGGTGACGACGCGCGTGCCGAGCATCGCTTCGATGCTCGCGCGCACCCCATCGGGTAGTTCGTGCCACGACAAGCGGTGCGCGTTCACGCGCGTGAGTCTCGCGAGCGATGCCGGCCGACGGCCGCGCTATTTCGGGAAGACGGCGGCCGCGGTCTCCTCGGCGACGGCCTGCATCACGGGTGCGTCCTCGGGGAGGATGAACCCCGCCTCCACCCCGTCGTCGAGCGCCCGGACCCAACGGCTGAGATAGGCCTCGCGGTCGGGGTAGAGCGCCGCGAGCTCCTCGGGCGTGAACGGACGCGTGAAGCCGACGAGCGACGCGAGCACGTCGTCGCCCTTCCCGGAACCGAGGTGCTCGCCGGTGGGGACCGCGAAGTCGGGGAGGCGGATGCCGCCGAGGGCGTTGCCGTGCGCATCGCGCCGGATCACCGGCGGCTCGCCCGGGTCGATCTCGATACGGGGTTGGCCGGGCGGCGGTGGCCCGCCGGTGAGCCACTTGTTGAAGTGGTGGAACGCGGCGCGGTGCGCGGGCGTATAGCTCAAGACGTTCGGGTGCTCGGGCACGAACGCCGCGCCCGCGCTCCCGCCCAACGCGAAGTCGATGCCGTCGCGCGCGAAGAGCGGCGCCATGAGCGCCTGGTTGCCGACGCCGCCGGTGTGGCACGTGCCCGCGACCTCCCAGAGGCGGAGCGCATCGGTGTCGGGCTGGCGCACCGGGAAGAGCCCGGGCGCCTCGGTCTCGCTGTTGAACACGAACGCGGGTACGCCGAGGTCGTCGCGGATCCGGACGGAAACGGTCGGCAGGATGCCCATGGGGAGCGACGCCGGATCGACGTCGCTGGTGTCGGGCACCGAGCCGCGCCCGAAGTCGACGAGGAACCAGAAGGCGTCGAACACGCGCTCGATCGGCTGCACCGCGTTCGCATACGTGCGCAGGCGCATGGCCGACTGCGACCCGCCGCTCGCGACCAGGTACCGGGGCACGAGGCCGCCCAGCGTGCCCGGACCGACCGCGCGCGCGGCCTGCGTGAAGATGTCGAACGAGAAGTCGTCGCCGGGGTGTTGGAGCGTGCCGTAGCGCTCGGGGTCCCAACCTCGCAGTGCCACGCGCTCCATGCCCGCGAAGCCGTCGATGCCGACGCGCTGTGCCGACACGCCGATCCACGCGAAGCCGTCGAGCAGCTGGTCGGAGTCGGCGGTGCCGATCTCGAACCCGGCGGTGACGTTCTGCCAGTTCACGTGCACGACCCCGTTGAAGCGCGCGGCGTCGACGGGGCGCACGACCAGGATCCGCGTGCGGAACGGCGCGGTGCGCCCGGGCTCCACGCTCCAGCGTCCGTCGATCCCGAGGTCGGCGCCGGGAGCGGCCGCGTAGCTGGTCGCGGTGCCGTCGACGAAGAACTCCTCGGCGACGTACCCGCGCGACGCGAGGTCGGCCATGGGCAGAGAGAACGGCCACCCGCGCGCCCCGCCCGTGATCGGGCCGCTGACCGTCGCGGCCGTCACCTGAGACCCGCGCGCGCGTTGGCGGCGGCGAACTCGCGGTTCACGAAGTCCATGTCGTAGGCCCGCTCCTCACGCGGCCCCGGCCCCCACTGGCTCCGGGGCTTGCGGAGGAAGTCGCCGCCGTACACGTGGATGGCGGCGGTGACGCGGTCGAGCGAGTTGCGCACGGAGTGGATGGCGTCGTCGCCGAGGAGCAGGACCTCGCCGCGGTCGAGCTGCTTCCCGCCCGACTCGACGAGGAGGCGCCGGTCGTCGGGTGAGCGGCGGAAGAACTCGTTGTCCTCGGTACCCACGTACACCGCGATGTCGGCCCACATGAGGTGGTTGTGCGGGAGGAGGTACATGCCCGGCGCCCACACGACGTTCAGGATCGTGAGGTCGGGCGTGTTGTGCAGGATCTGGAGCCCGCCGGCTCGCGGCGCGAACACCTCGGCCATCTCGTCGGCGTCGTGCAACGCGCGTGCGAGGACGTCGCGTGTCGCGAGCCGGGCGTCGCGTCCTCCTTGTGCGTCGACGATCGCGCCGACCAGGTCGTCCACGGCGAAGGCCACGCGAGAACGGTAGCCTCCGTCGCCGTGACGGCACCCCCTCTCGTCGAGCCGTCCCGGCCCGTCCGGTGGGGGATCGCGTCGACGGGTGGTATCGCGGCCTCGTTCACGAAGGATCTCGCGTTCGTCGACGACGCCGAGGTCGTCGCGGTGGCCTCCCGCGCGCGGAAGACGGCGCGGCGTTTCGCTGCGGCGCACGGCATCCCGCGCGCTCACGACTCCTACGAGGCGATGGCTGCCGACCCGAACGTCGACGTCGTCTACGTCGCGACACCGCACAGTCGTCACTGCGCGGACACCCTGCTCTTCCTCGCCGCGGGGAAGCACGTCCTCTGTGAGAAGCCGTTCGCGCTCAACCACGCGCAGGCGTCGTCGATGGCGGCCGACGCACGCGCGCGCGGCCTCTTCCTCATGGAGGCGATGTGGAGTCGTTTCCTCCCTGCGTACGTCGAGCTGCGCCGTCTCGTGGCGGGCGGCGCCGTCGGCGAGGTCGTGCTCGTCGAGGGCGCCTTCGGCTTCGCGGTGCCCTTCGACGCCTCACACCGCCTGTTCGCGCCGGAGCTCGGCGGCGGCGCGCTCCTCGACGTCGGCGTGTACCCCGTGCAGCTCGCGCACCTGCTGCTCGGCACGCCGGCCGGCGTCTCGGCGGTTGCCGCAATGGGCGCGACCGGCGTCGAC
>DASPTH010000186.1:0-6559 GCA_035623515.1 Acidimicrobiia bacterium | reverse complement strand
GGCGCGCTCGCGCGTGAGACCGACGTCGAGCTGCTGAGCGACGAGGGAGCCGTCGAGGGAGAGGGCGCCGAGATCCGGCTCTGGCTCGTCACCGGCGGCGACGTGCGGATGTCGGCCATCGCGACCACCGCCCCGCGCGCGCGCGGCTGAAGCACGAGCGTAAGCTCGGAGCAGCTCTGGAATCGCCGCATGACGCCTTTGCCGGGCGCCGGTGCCTCGTGACCGGCGGGCTTGGCTTCATCGGATCGAACCTCGCTCTGGCCCTGCTCCGCAACGGGGCGCAGGTGAAGGTCCTCGACGCGCGCGTCGACCGCCACGGTGCCAACCCGTGGAACCTGGTCCCCGACGGTGCGGCCGAGCCGGAGCACCTCATCACGGTCGTTGCCGCCGACATCGCCGACGTACGCCGCGACGAGGTGTGTGCCGCGGCGCTCGAGGCGGAGTTCGTGTTCAACCTGGCGGGTCAGGTCAGTCACGTCGACTCGATGAACGACCCGCTGTTCGACCTCGCGTCGAACACCACGAGCCAGTTCGTGTTCCTCGATCTCCTCCGGCGCGAGAACGTCGACGCGCGCGTCGTGTTCACGTCGACGCGGCAACTCTTCGGCCACCCGCGCTACCTCCCGGTCGACGAGGAGCACCCCGTCTGTCCCGTCGACGTCAACGGCATCACGAAGCACGCAACCGAACAACTCCACCTGCTCTACGACGAGATCTACGGCCTGCGATCGTGCGTGATCCGGCTCACCAACGTGTACGGGCCGCGGCAGCGTCTGCGCGACGACCTCCAAGGATTCCTGCCGATCTTCATCAGGCGCGCGCTCCAGGACCAGGCCCTCACCGTGTTCGGCGAAGGCACGCAGGAACGCGATTGCCTCTACGTCGACGACGTCGTCGAGTGCCTGCTCCTCGCTGCCCTCGCGCCGGACGCGCCCGGCGAGGTCTTCAACGTCGGTAACGACGAGCACCTCGACCTGCGGACGCTGGCCGGCGCGATCGTGACGGCAGCCGGCGCCGGGCGCGTGGAACACGTGCCGTGGCCTCCCGACCGCGACGCCATCGACATCGGGTCGTACTTCGGCGACTCCTCGAAGGCGAAGCGCATTCTCGGTTGGGAGCCGCGTACCGCGTTTGCCACCGGTATCGAGCGGACGATCGCGTTCTATCGCGAGCGCGAGAGGTGGTACCTGTGACGACGTCGACGCGGGTACCGGTCGTCGACCTCGCGCGGCGGGTGGCCGCGCTCGAACCCGAGCTCGGCAACGCGGTCGCGCGAGCCGTCCGCTCGGGTCGTTTCCTGCTCGGTCCCGAGACCGAGAGCTTCGAGGCCGCGTTCGCGGCCTACACGGGCCGGCGTCACGCGATCGCGGTGGCGTCGGGCACGGACGCGCTTCGGTTGGCGCTGCTCGCGCTGGGCGTCGAACCCGGGAGCGAGGTCATCGTTCCCGCCTTCACCGCGGTGCCCACCGCAGCCGCCGTCTGCGCGTCCGGCGCCATCCCCGTGTTCGCCGACGTCGACCCGCGGACGGCGGCGCTCGATCCCGCGGCGGCCGCGGCCGCCGTGACCGAGCGGACGCGCGCGGTGATCCCCGTTCACCTGTACGGCCGGCGGGCGTCCTGGCCCGACTTGGGCGTGCCGGTGATCGAGGACGGCGCCCAGGCGCACGGCGCACTGGACCCGGCGTCGGGCTCCGCGGCCGCGGCGTACAGCTTCTACCCGACGAAGAACCTCGGGGGCATCGGTGACGGTGGCGCGGTCGTCACCGACGACGACGGACTCGCCGCCGCCGTCCGACTGCTGCGCACTCACGGCATCGCCGACGGCTACACGCACGTGCGCGTCTCGACCAACTCCCGCATGTCAGAGGTCGAGGCTGCCGCGCTGCGCGTCGGGCTCCCGCGACTCGACGCACAGAACGTGCGGCGGCGCGACATCGCAGCGAGCTATCGCGAGGCCGCACCCCACCTGCGCTGGCAGCAGCCGCACGACTCACACGTCTTCCACCTGTGCGTCGCGAGGGTCGACCACCGCGACGAGTTCCGCGCCGAGCTGCCGTTCGACACCGGCGTGCACTACCCGCGTGCGCTGACTCAGCAACCCGCGTACGTCCAGTTCGTCACGAATCCGTGTCCGAATGCGGAGGCATGGGCGGCCGAATGCGTGTCGTTCCCGTGCTTTCCGGAGATGACCGAGGAGGAGATCGAGGCAGTATGTCGAGCACTCCGCTGAACCCCGCGGTGGAGGGCATCTCCGCGTTCTTTCCCTGTTACAACGACGAGGCGACCATCTCGGCGATGGTCAGGCTCGCCGTCTCGACGTTCGAGCGCGTCGGCGTGTGCGACGCCGAGGTGATCGTCGTCGACGACGGCTCGTTCGACAGTTCGCCCGAAGTGCTGAAGCAACTCGCGGAGGACGAGCCGCTCCTGCGTGTCGTCACCCACCCCGAGAACCGCGGGTACGGCGGCGCGCTGCTGTCCGGCTTCGCCAACTCCAACAAGCAGTGGGTCTTCTACACCGACGGCGACGGCCAGTTCGACCCGGCCGAGCTCGAGACACTCGTGCGGCACGCGTCCGACGACGTCGACGTGGTGCAGGGCTACAAGCTCCGCCGGGCCGACAGCGTGCTGCGCCGCGTGATCGGGCGCGTGTACCACGGGTTCGTCGCCCGGCTCTTCGGCTTGAAGATCCGTGATACGGACTGCGACTTCCGACTCATCCGGCGGAGCACCCTCGACGAGATCGAGTTGGTCCACACGACGGGTGTCATCTGCGTGGAGCTGGTGCGCAAGCTCCAGGACATCGACGCCCGCTTCAGCGAGGTGGGCGTGCACCACTACCGGCGCGTGTACGGGACGTCCGAGTTCTTCCGTGCCCCGGCGATCGCCCGCACGCTCTTCGCGCTCGCCGCGCTCTGGGTCCAACTCGTGTTGCTGCGCCGCGGCTCACGGCGCGGCGTGGTCAGGCGGTCGACGCCAGGAGGATGACCGACGTGCCGACGGGCACGTCGGTCCGGGCGAGGAGCCTCCGTTCCGCTTGCGCGAGCGGCGCGAACGCGCCGTCGAGCGCGTGACGCTCCACGTCGGACTCCGGCTGCGACGCGTCGGCGGGCCGACGCCGGACCCGGTCGAGCGCCGCGAGCAGCGCCGCGGGCGGCGCGAGGAAGGAGTAGGCGTACGTGGCTCGCCGCACCACGAGGCCTTCGCCTCGCGCCCGCTGCTCGAGCTCTGCCCGCCGATAGCGGCGGCGACCGTGCACCGTGACGTCGTGCTCCCGCCGTAGCGCTGAGAAAGCAGGTTCGATCACGACCAGAGCGCCGCCGGGCTCGAGCACACGCGCCAGCTCGGCGAACGCGCGGTGGTCGTCGTCGACGGTGTAGAGCACCGTGATCGCGACGACGACATCGAAGCGATGGTCGGGAAAGGGCAACGCCTCGAGCGTCGCGCGCACCGGTCGGGTCTCCGGGCGCCGGGCGCGCACGAAGGCCAGGGCATCCGGCGACACGTCGACGCCGACGACGTGGCCGTGCCGCGCGAGCCACGCCCCGTTGCCGCCCGGGCCGCAGCCGGCGTCGAGGATCCGTCGCGCCGTCGGCAGCCATGGCGCGAGCAAGTCGGCCACGAGCGCGCGCGTGTTCCGATACCACCAGTGCTCGTTCTCGGCGGCCGCGATGCGCGCGTACTCCTCGACCTCCACGCGCGCAGGGTATTCGGGCGGGTGATCAGTGCTCGGCGACGCGGAGCTCGTCGATGACCAGGTCGGTCGAGGACCACGCCTGGATCCCGACCCGGTTCCCCGACGCGCCTTCGCGGCCGCGATCGACCGAAGCCTGCTTCAGGCTCTCCACGGTCAGCACGACCTCGCCGTTCACCGACGCGACCAGCCGGTCGTCGTCGACGGTGACGCGCACTGCGAGCAGCCCGTGCATCGCCTCTGCGTCCGGCGCAGTGACGTGCTCGATCGGGTTCCAGAGCTCACGGTCGGCGCGCCACTCCCTGACGAGGTACGCGCCACCGTCGTAGACCGGGTCGACGTCGAACGAGTACCCCGACATGCGGCCGTCGCCGTCGACTTCGGCCCGGAACAGCACCCCGAAACCGGGTCCCGACCGGAAGTCCACGTAGGCCTCGAGCGCGAAGTCGCGTGCCGCGGTGACATCGGCGAGTGCCCAACGTTCGTCGGCGCGGCGCATCACCAGGCCGCCGGTGCTCCGGACCTCCACGAGCGGGACGGCGTTGCCGAGCTCCCACTCGGAGCCGGCGACCGCGAAGGTCTCCTCGGGCTCGGGGTCCGGTTCGGGCTCCTCGTCGAGCTCGGACCCGAGGTCCGGATCCGGCTCACGCACGGGTGCGTCGTCCGGCCGCCAGCTGATGACGGGAAGGTCGGCGTCGTCGTCGACGGGCTCGGGCTCGCGTTCGGCGAAGATCGGCTCGACCTCGTCGGGCGCTTCGGCGTCGGCGGACTCGTCGATCTCCTCCGGTGGGGTGGCGTCGGCGGGCTCGTACCTCTCGACCGTCACGATCGCCGCGAACGCGTCGGCGGCCTCGGCGGCGTCGACCGGTACGGTCCAGGGGTCGACGGGTTCGGTCCAGGGGTCGACGGGTTCCGACGCCGGCGCCGTCGCGTCCCACGCCGGCAGTGCCGGGAGCTCGTCGGCCGGGTCGCCCCAGTCGATGTAGAAGCCGGTGCTCGTCGCCGCGGGATCCGGCTCGTGCGCCCACGGCCCCGGCGCCTGCTCGAGCAGGGCATCGCCGGCGAATCGCGAGTCGAAACCCACGTCCGCCGACGACGGCACGCCGTCCTCGCCGAAGCCGAACGCCCACTCGTCGTCGGCCGGTGCCCAGCCGTCGTCCTCGTGCACGTCGAACCCCGACGGATCCGTGGCCGGCGTCGCGAAGCCGGCCGGGTCCGATGGCCACACCTGGTCCGGCCACTCCTCGGTGGACGCGGGTTCCTCGGCAGGCGGGGTGTCGAACGCGTACACGGAGTCGGGAAGTTCCGTCGGCGTGTCGAAGCGTCCGCCGTCGCGTGTCTGTTGGAGCGCCTCCCACGGCGAGACGAACGAGTCGGTCCTCGCGGCGACGTCGATCGGCGGCGCGTCCGCCGCGCTGGTGATGTCGAAGGTCGCGGCTCCGTTCGGCATCTCGACGAGCACCGGCTCGCCGTTGCGTTCGGTCGGCACCGGGTCGTCGGTGCCGTCGAGTTCCGGCCATTCGTCGTAGGGATCGCCGTCGAGCTCCTCGATCGCGTCGAGCGGTGGCGCGTTCACGAGGTCGGGCAGCGGACGGAAGAGGTCGGGCTCCGCCTCGTCGGCGGGAAGCGGCGGCGACTCCGGGAGCCGGGCGAGCTCCTCGAAGACGTCGACCGGCTCGGCCGTCGTGGGCTCGGCCGACGCGGGCGGCGGAGCGAGGTGCACGTCGTCGGGCCACGGCACCGCTTCGAGCGGGTTGATCTGCTCGATGGCCCACTCGGGCTCCGCGGCGGGCAGGTCGGGGGCGGGCGGTGCCGCTGGGGTCGGCGCGTGCGCCGGCTCCGTTGCGGCCGGTGCGGTCGCGGGGGCGGCACCGAGCGCGCGCGGCCGGCGCCGGCCGGACGGGACCTCCAGGGGCGGCGCCGCCACCTCTTGGCTCCGGCGCAGGAGGTTGACGGTGTCCTCGATCGTCGACGGTGGAGCCGCGGGCGCGGGCGCCGAGGGTGTGTCGGCCTCGGCGGTGGTCGCACCGAGCTCAGGTGTCGGTGTGGGGAGGCGCAGCTCCGTCACGTCGACACCGCACGAGCCCGCGAGGACGAACAGGTCGCTGTCCGGGATCGGCACCTTCCCCTTCTCGTACGCGTTGAGCTCGCGACGCGTGAGGCCGGCGCCGCGCGCGACCTCCGACTGCGAGAGCCCCTTCCGCCGCCGGACGTCGCGGAGGTGCTTGCCGAGCTCCTTGGGCGAGAGGTTCGCGATCGTCGGCGCGTCCGCCATGATCCCGGGTATCGGCCTCCCGGCGGCTCCGCTGTAGGGTCAGTCGGCATGCCGATCTACGCGTTGGGCGACGTGGAGCCGAACATCCACCCTGACGCGTACGTGCACCCAGACGCCACCGTCATCGGCAACGTGAGGATCGGGCCGGAGTCGACCATTTGGCCCCAAGCCGTCCTCCGGGGCGACTACGGCTACATCACCGTGGGGGCCCGTACGTCGGTCCAGGACGGGGCCGTCGTCCACTGCACCGCCGAGCACCCGACGATCATCGGCGACGACTGTGTCGTCGGCCACCTGGCGCACCTCGAGTGCTGCACGGTCCACGACCGGGCGCTCGTGGGCACCGGGTCGATCGTGTTGCACCTCGCGGTGATCGAGTCGGGTGCGCTCGTCGGCGCGGGCGCGGTGGTGCCGAACGGCATGCTCGTCCCCGCGGGGGCGATGGCGCTCGGGATACCGGCGAAGCTCCGGCCCGACACCGCGGACGCGGCGGAGATCGCACGGATCGGCGGCATCTACGTGGGGAACGCCGTGCGGTACCGCAAGGAGTTGCGCCGGCTCGACTGACGGGTGTGCGCTACCCCTTCACGTAG
>DASPTH010000181.1:0-4049 GCA_035623515.1 Acidimicrobiia bacterium | reverse complement strand
CGCGCGCTGCTCGGGACCGCGGAGCAGCTGACGGATCTGTACGTCGACGTCGATTTCGAGCGCGACCACATCCGCGGCCCGGACGAGGCACCCGTCACCGTCGTCGAGTACGGCGACTTCGAGTGCCCGTTCTGCGGCCAGGCGGAACCGGTCGTCCGCGAGCTGCTCAGCGACTTTGGTGACGTCCGCTACGTCTGGCGCCACCTTCCGCTGAGCGACGTCCACCCACGCGCGCAGCTGGCCGCTGAGGCGTCGGAGGCCGCCCACGACCAGGGCGCGTTCTGGGAGATGCACGATCTGCTCCTCGCCCACCAGTCGGCGTTGACGCCGAAGGACCTGCTCGGGTACGCCGAGCAGCTCGGGCTCGACGTCGACCGGTTCGGCGAGCAGCTGCGCACGCACCGCAGCGCCGTGCGCGTCGCCGAGGACGTCGACAGCGCGGATCTGAGCGGCGTCACCGGCACTCCGACGTTCTTCATCAACGGCCGCCGCCACTACGGCGCCTACGACAGCGCCACGTTGTCGGCCGCGGTCAAGGCAGCGGGGGCGCGGGCGACGCTCGTCCGCACGTGAACGTAGGGTTCTCGTCTCCGTGACGACGCCCGAGCTCCCTGCGCCGCGGATCGTGGTCACCGGCCACGACGACGCGGGCAGGGCGGTGCTGATCGCCGACGGGCCGCCGGGCCGATCGGTCGCGCTCGAGGCGGTGCCCGGCACCGTCTTCCACGAGGTATGGGCGACGCGGGAGAGCCCGGCGCGGGTCGACGCGCAGCCCGACGGGTCGGACGCCTCGTTCGCGCTCGCGCCGCCCCCGGGCGGAAGCCGCGTCCGCATCGTCGACATCCCGCCCGACGCCGTGCAGGCGGCGCTCTCGCCCGACGAGGTGGCGTCGGCGTTCGCCGAGATCGGGGCGCCCGAAGCCGGCACCGGCGGCGATCGGGCGCCACACCCGCTGATGCACCGGACCGACACCGTCGACTACGGCATCGTCCTCGCGGGCGAGGTGTGGCTCGTCGTCGACGAGGGCGAGACGCGCCTTTCGCCCGGCGACGTCGTGATCCAGCGCGGCACGAACCACGCCTGGAGCAACCGCACCGACGCCGTCGCCCGGATGGCGTTCGTGCTCCTCGACGGCGTCCGCTAGCGCTGGCGGCGGAAGGCGGCCGGTCGGGCCGGTGGCAGCGGCACGGGATCGACGCCGGCGACGACGCGGTTCCGGATCGTCCCGATCCCCTCGACCGTCATCGTCACGACGTCGCCGGGCCGGAGCGGGGGCGGCTCGCGCCGGCCCCGCCGACCCCAGAGCTCTGCGAGGCAGCCGGCGCCGCACGTCCCGGAGCCGAGCACGTCGCCGGCGAGGACGTCGGCTCCGCGTGACGCGTAGGCCAGCATCTCCTCGAACGACCACGCCATGTTCGCGAGCGTGTCGTCGCCGACCTTCGCGTCGTTGAGCCGGACCTCGAGCTCGAGGTCGAGCCGGTCGCCCGACCGGTGGGCATCGAGCTCGTCCGCGGTGACGAGCCACGGCCCGAGGGTGGTCGAGAAGTCCTTGCCCTTCGCCGGTCCGAGCAGCACGCGCATCTCGCGAATCTGGAGGTCGCGCGCCGACCAGTCGTTGAGCACCGTGTAGGCGGCGATGTGGTCGCGGGCGGCCGACGGATCGAGATCGCGACCCGCCCGCCCGACGACCGCGGCCACCTCGAGCTCGTAGTCGAGCGTCTCGCACCCCGGCGGTACTGCGACGTCGTCGAACGCGCCGACGAGCGAGGCCGGATTCGTGAAGTAGAAGGTCGGCGCCTCGTACCACTCGGGTGCGATCTCCGCTTCGGGACCGCCACCGCCCATCACCATGCCCTCGACGTGCTCCTCGAACGTGACGAAGTCGCGGATGCTCGGCGGCTCGACCGGCGGCAGCAGCCGCGCGTCCGCCAGCAGGACGTCGACGGTCGATGCTCCGGCGATCCGGTTGCGCTCGTCCGGGTCGGCGGCGAGCAGCTCGGTCACGCCGACGCCATCGAGCAGGTGGACGACGTCGCCGTCGACGACGCCCACGCGTGGCCCGTCGCCGGTCGCGACCCTCGCGATCCTCACGATTCGGCCGCGTCGGCGATCGCGACGACGCGTGCCCAGGAGGCGCTCGCACCCTCGAGCTTGAACGGGAAGGCGGCGACGGTGAAGCCGGTCGGGTGCGGGAGCTGGTCGAGGTTCGCGAGCCGCTCGATCTGGAGGTAGGGCTTCTCGCGGCCGAGCATGTGCGACTCGAACGCCTGGGGGAGCGTTCCCGCTTTTGCCTCTTCGACCATCACGTCGACGGCGCGGTCGACCGTCCACGCGTCGATCCCGATCATCCGCACACCCCGGTCGACGAGGTACTCCGTCGCGTCCCGCCGCAGCCCCGCGTGGGTGTTCTCGTACCCGGGCCTGCGCAGGTCGGTCCCCGTCATCACGAGGACGATGTCACCCGGTGCGAGCTCGTGGCCGATGCGTTCGAGCTCGGACTCGACGTGGCCGCTCGTGATCCCCTGCACCCGGTCCAGACCGCGGGCGTCGAGCAGGACGCCCGGGCCGTAGCACCACGAGAGCGGCACCTGGTCGATCGTCATCGTCTCGCCCGAGGCTGACGGGCCGTAATGCGCGGGCGCGTCGACGTGGGTGCCCGAGTGCGTCGAGAGCGTCACCGTCTCCGCCTGCAGCGCGACGCCGTCCGGCCAGAAGGACGCACCGAGGCCGAACCCGTCGACCGTCTGCTCCGGCGGGATGTAGACGATCTGGTGCTTGTTGAACTCGAACTCGCTCGTCGCATTCGAGAGACAGTCGCTCAGGTCGTAGAACGTCAGGCGCCGGCCGTTCCGCTCCGCGGTCTCCGGAGGCAGCGGGGCGTTCGATCCCGTCACGACACGACTGCGGCGCGGCGGCGTGCGGGCGGGATCTGGATTCGCTGCTCGTCGGATGCGACGAGACGGTTCTCGATCGTCCCGATCCCCTCCACGGTCATGCGCACGACGTCGCCGGGTGCGAGCGGCGGCGGATCGGCGGTGCTGCCCCGTCGGCCCCAAAGCTCCGCGAGGGCGCCCGAGCCGCACGTTCCCGACGCGATCAGGTCGCCCGCACGGATCCAGGCCGAGCGCGACGCGTACGCGACGAGCTCCTCGAACGACCAGGCCATGCTCGACAGGCGGTCGCCGCCGATCGTCGTCCCGTTGACCGCGACCTCGAGCGCGAGATCGAGCCGGTCGCCCGAGCGACAGCGCTCGAGCTCGTCGGCGGTGACGAGCCACGGCCCGAGCGTGCTCGCGAAATCCTTGCCCTTCGCGGGGCCCAGCCCGAGCCGCATCTCGTCTCCCTGGATGTCCCGCGCCGACCAGTCGTTGAAGATCGTGTAGCCCGCGATGTGGTCACCGGCCTCGGCCGGCGTCAGGTTCCGCCCGTCGCGCCCGATCACGGCTGCCACCTCGAGCTCGAAGTCCATCAGCGTCGCACCGGGGGGGATCGGCACCGGGTCGTGCGCGCCCACCAGGTTGTGCGGGCTCATGAAGAGAAAGGACGGCGACTCGTACCACCGCTCCGAGACGGGGCGCGCGTTGCGCATCTCGACCCCTTCGACGTGCTGCTCGAACGCGACGAAGTCGCGGACGCTCGCGGGATGGAGCGGCGGGAGGAGCCGCACCGAACGGAGGGCGACCGTGTCGGGCTCGGCGCGCCGCGCCGCATCGTCGCCGGCGAGCAGCCCGAGCAGCGTCGATCCGCGGGGGAACGGGCGGATCAGCTCGCCCTCGACGAGGCCGAGCCGCTCGTCGCCGTGCCGTTCGTAGGCTGCGATCCTCATCGTCCGCTCCGTTCCCCCTCCGCCCGCAGCGGAAGCGTTCTAGAACTATGATTCGCGTTCTTATATACGAAGCGTTGCCGACGGGCAAGGAGGATCGATGGCAGTTGTGCTGCGTGCGACGTGGGTCGCGAACGAAGGTGCCGAGCAGGTCGTGGTCGACGCGCTCGAGAAGCTGGCGCCGGCGTCGCGGGCGGAGCCGGGGTGCCGGTTCTACCAGGCGTAT
>DASPTH010000175.1:0-11998 GCA_035623515.1 Acidimicrobiia bacterium | reverse complement strand
GGCGCGGAACGTCCGGTCGACGACGGCGCCGCCCGCGACCTTCTTCAGCTTCGTGCGCACGAACGCGCCGCCCTTCCCCGGCTTCACGTGCTGGAACTCGACCACCGTGACCAGGCCCTCTTGCGGGAGGTCGAGGGCCATGCCGTTCTTCAGGTCGTTGGTGGAGACGCTCACAGGACGAGTTCCTTCGGGAAAGCGGTGAGAGGATCCGAACCGCCGACGGTGACGACCACGGTGTCCTCGATGCGTACGCCGCCCACGCCGGGGAGGTACACGCCGGGCTCGACAGTGACCACCGAGCCGGGTTCCAAGGTATCACGGGCGCTCGCGGCCACCCGCGGGGCCTCGTGGATCTCGAGGCCGACACCGTGACCGGTGCCGTGTACGAACGCGTCGGCCCAACCGGCGGCGGCGATCACGTCGCGGCAGGCCCGGTCGACCGCTGCGCAGTCCGCGCCCGCGTGGACGGCATCGCGGCCCGCCGACTGGCTCTCGCGCACGACAGACCACAGCCGACGCGCGTCGGTGCCGGGGTCGCCCACGCTCACCGTCCGGGTCATGTCGGAGCAGTAGCCGTCGACGACGCAGCCGAAGTCGATCACCACGAGCTCGCCCCGCTCGACGCGCCGCGCGCTCGGCCGGGCGTGGGGCATGGCCGCGTTGGGACCCGCGGCGACGATCGGGTCGAAGCTGTTGCCGCTGGCGCCGCGCCGCCGCATCTCGACCTCGAGCTCGAGCGCGAACTCCCGCTCGGAGGGCGCGTCGTACAGGCGCGGCAGCATCGCGGCGAGGGCGTCGTCGGCGATCGCACAGGCGGCACGGATGCGCGCCACCTCACCCGGCTCCTTGACCCGCCGGAGCGCCTCGACGAGACCCTCGGTGGGGACGAGCGGGTGCCCGGCGAGCGCCTCCTCGAGCACTCGCTGTTGCGACCATGTGACCGCGTGCGCCTCGAGCCCGACGCGCACGCCGGGACCGAGCGCCCGTGCGATCGCCTCGCGCTGTTCGGCGACGGTGGCGCCGACCTCGATCTCGGCCGTCACCTCCGCGGCGGCGAGCTGCTCAGCGGACTGGGTGCGGTACCGGCCGTCGGTGGTGAACACGAGCGCGTCGCCCGTGACGAGCAGCATCGCCGCGCTGCCGGTGAACCCCGTGAGGTAGCGCACGTTCGGGAGGAACGTCACGAGCAGCGCGTCGATCTCGGCTCCCGCGAACGACGACCGCAGCCGGGCGCTCCGGGTCGCCACGTCCATCGCCGGCAACGTTTCGATCATCGACATGGTCATCGGTCTCCCAGCTTGGCGACGGCGGCCTCGATGGCGAGGCGGTAGCCCACGCGTCCGAGCCCGGTGATCGTCCCGGTGACCGACGCCGAGATCACCGAGTGGTGCCGCCACGCCTCGCGGGCCGCGGTGTTCGACACGTGCAACTCGATCTTCACGCCATCGAACGTCTGGAGTGCGTCGGCGATCGCGTAGCTGTAGTGGGCGAACGCGCCGGGGTTGATCACGAGGGCGTCGCAGCGGCCTCGCGCGTCGTGGATCGCGTCGACGATGTCGCCCTCGTGGTTCGACTGCACGTGCTCGAGGTCGTAGCCGTGCTCGGACGCGGTCGTCCGCGCGTCCCCCACGAAGTCGTCGAGCGTGTCGGTGCCGTACACGGCCGGGTCCCGCTGCCCGAAGAGGTTCAGGTTGGGCCCCGACAGCAACAACAGCCTGGGCATGCTGATGCGCTCGCTCACTGCGAGCCGGGATACCCGGCTCGCAGTCGTTCGCTCCTCCACCATGGCTCGCTCCACTGCGAGCCGGGATACCCGGCTCTCGGTCGTTCGCTCGCTGGCGGGTTCACTCCGTTCCCTCCGGTCACCCCGTTCACCGCGTCCGCCCAGCTTCGCGCGAGCCTTCGTGCGCCACGCCGACGGCGGCGAACGCGACGTCGAGGGCCCGGGGATCGGGGTCGTGCACGGTCTCGAGACCCTCCTCGCCGGGCAGGACGAACGTGAGCCCTCCCGCCGACTTCTTGTCCCGGCGCATCACGTCGAGGAGGGCGGTAGCCGCCACCTCGCCGGGCACGCGCGCCGGCAGCCCCAGCGACTCCACGACCGCCCGGTGCCGGTCGACGGCAGCGGCATCGAGACGTTCCAGCGCGCCGGCGAGCGCGCCCGCGAACACGAGCCCGACCGCGACCGCCTCGCCGTGCAGCAGCTCGTAGCCGCCGGCGGTCTCGAGCGCGTGCGCGAGTGTGTGGCCGTAGTTGAGGGACGCGCGCACGCCCGTGCGCTCCTCGGGGTCGGCGGCGACGACCTCGGCCTTCATCGCCGCGCACGCGGCCACGAGCGCGGTGAGGGTGGTCGCGTCGCGTTCGAGGATCGGCGCGGCGCCGGCACCGACGATGGTTGCCACCCCCTCGCCACCCGGCATGAGGGCGTACTTCGCAACTTCGCCCAGGCCGGCGCGGTACTCACGGGGCGGGAGCGTCGTGAGGGTGGCGACGTCGGCGAGCACGCCGAGCGGCTGGTGGAACGCGCCGACGAGGTTCTTGCCCTCGGGCAGGTTCACCGCGGTCTTGCCGCCGATCGCCGCGTCGACCTGCGCCAGCAACGTCGTCGGGGCCTGCACGACACTCACGCCCCGGTAGTACACCGCCGCGGCGAAACCCGCGGTGTCGCCGACGACACCACCGCCCAGCGCGACGACGGCGTCGCCGCGCAAGAGTCCCCAGCGTGCGAGCTGCGAGCACAGGTCGTCGACGGTCGCGAGCGTCTTGGCGCCCTCGCCGTCGCCGATGAGGAACACGTCGGTCTCGACACCGGCCGCGTGGAGCGCCGCGGTGATCTCCGGCGCGTGCCAGTCGGCCACGCCGGCCTGGCTCACCACCGCGACCTTGCGGCGCCCGCCGAGCATGTCGCCGACGTCCGCGAGCACGCCGTCGCCGACGACGACGTCGTAGGGCTCGGGCAGCCCCACGGTCACGCGTCGCACGACTCGAACTCCTCGAGGACCGAGCCCGCGACCGCATCGACGGTTCGACCGTCGGTCGCGACGGTGGCGTCGGCGGCAGCCTCGTAGGCGGCCGCGCGCGAGTCGGCGAGGCGGGTGAGGGTCGTGGCCCGATCACCGCCGGCGAGGAGCGGCCGGGAGTCGTCGCCCGCGAGACGGGAGGCGAGCACGGTCGGGGACGCTGCGAGCCACACCACGAAGCCCCGGGCGCGGAGTGCCCGGCGGTTGTCGGGGTCGAGCACCGCACCACCACCACAGGCGATCACCAGGGGAACCGGTGACGCGGTGGCATCGGCGACCGCCGCGCGCTCGCGCGCGCGGAAGCCCGACTCACCCTCCGCGGCCCACAGGTCGTCGAACGGGATGCCGGCCGTGGCGACGACGAGCTCGTCGGTGTCGACGAACGGTCGACCGAGCAGCTCGGCACAGCGGCGGCCCACGGACGACTTGCCCGCGCCCATCAGGCCGACGAGCACGAGATGATCGCGCGGCATGAGCGAGTCAGTGCAACGACGCGGTGTAGGCCGCGAAGTTGCGCGTGAGCTCGGTCACGGAGTCGCCGCCGAACTTGCGGATCGCCTCCTGCGCGAGCACGAGCGCGACCATCGTCTCCGCGACGACGCCCGACGCGGGCACCGCGGTGACGTCGGTCCGTTCCTTGAACGAGACGGTCTCTTCCTTCGTCTCGACGTCGACCGTGCGCAACACCGGTCGGTTCAGGGTGGAGAGCGGCTTCATCGCCACGCGCGCCACCAGGAGGCCGCCGGTGGTCATCCCGCCCTCCGTGCCGCCCGCCCGTGTCGAACCGCGGACGTAGCGACCGGTGGCCGTGTCCCACAGGATCTCGTCGTGCGCCTCGCTGCCCCGCTTGCCGGCGACCTCGAAACCGTCGCCGATCTCCACACCCTTCATCGCCTGGATGCTCATGAGCGCCTGCGCGAGCAGCCCGTCGATCTTGCGATCCCAGTGCACGTGCGAGCCGAGGCCCGGCGGCACGCCGTAGCCGAGCACCTCGACCACGCCGCCGAGGGAGTCGCCGGCCTTCGCCGCGGCCTCGACCTCGGCGATCATGGCCGCCTCGGCCTCGGCGTCGAAGCACCGCACCGGCGAGTCGTCGACGCGTGCGAGGTCGTCGGGTGCAGGTCGGCGGTCGGCGGCGGCGCGGGCGGCGCCCATCTGGATGACGTGGCTGATCACTTGCGTGCCGATCTCGGCGAGCAGCAGCTTCGCCAGTGTGCCTGCCGCCACGCGCGCGGCGGTTTCGCGCGCGCTCGCACGCTCGAGCACGTTGCGCGCGTCGTCGAACCCGTACTTCTGCATCCCGACGAGATCGGCGTGCCCGGGGCGCGGCTGTCGCAGCGGCTTGTCGGTGACGCCGGGCGCGGGTGACATCTCCTCCTGCCACTTCGGCCACTCGGTGTTGTGGATCACGATCGACACCGGTGACCCGAGGGTGAGGCCGTGCCGGACCCCACCGAGGATCTCGACGTCGTCGCGCTCGAAGCGCATGCGCGGCCCGCGCCCGAACCCGAGGCGGCGGCGCGCCAGCTCGTCGCCGAGCTGTTCGTCGGTGACGGCGAGGCCGGCGGGCAGACCCTCGACGACCACGGTGAGCGCGGGCCCGTGCGACTCGCCCGCGGTCAGGTAGCGCAACACGCGGTCAGGATACCGGCGTCGGTGCGCCGCTCAGCGCTGGAAACCGTCAACCGCCCCGGTACCACGTGATGACCGCGCTGCCGACGAGGATGCTCGTGAGCGCACCCGCCGCCAGGAACGGGCCGAACGGGAGTGCCTCGTTGCGTTCGCGGACGCGCAACGCGATGAGCGCGAGGCCGACGAACGCGCCGTACACGAACCCCAGGAACAGGCCGAGGAACACCTCGCCCCATCCGAGCCAGCCGAGCGACAGGCCGAGCACGAACGCGAGCTTCACGTCGCCGAAGCCCATGCTCCGCGGCGAGACGAGGTGCAGCACGAAGAAGGCGGCGAACGCTACCGCACCGGCGACGAGGCCGCGCAGCAGCGCGCCGGTGTCGTCGTCACCGACCGACGCGATGCCGAGCAGCACGACCATCGTGAGCGCGAGCGGGTACACGATTCGGTTCGGGAGGAGGTAGTGCTGCAGGTCGATGAGCGACAGCGCGACGAGCGCGGTCGCGAGCACGAGGTACGCCGGCAGCGCCCACGAGCCCTCGAAGCGCGCCGCGAGCGCGCCGAAGAGCACGCCGCACACGATGGAGACCAGCACCTGCTGGGTGGTCGACGACGGCGCGACCACGGACTCGTCGGCAGGACCGGTCACCGGCTGACGGTGCGGGACGCGGGTGATGACGGGGTCGAGCAGCCACCCGACCGCGAGTCCGATGGCTCCGAACGCGACGGCGAGGGTGGCCGTCACGCGCCGTCAGCGCCCGCAGCCGCTCGCATCGCGTCGAGCGGCGCGTCGACGCCCGTCCAGAGCTCGAACGCGAGCGCGGCCTGGTGGACGAGCATGCCCAGGCCGTTGACACACGCAACGCCGCGGGCGCGGGCGGTGGCGAGCAGTGGCGTCTCCATAGGGTGGTACACGGTGTCGACCACGAAC
Source organism: Acidimicrobiia bacterium (assembly GCA_035623515.1). Lineage (GTDB taxonomy): Bacteria > Actinomycetota > Acidimicrobiia > IMCC26256 > DASPTH01 > DASPTH01. The sequence goes on along the minus strand of DASPTH010000175.1, from coordinate 6,415 downwards.
TGTCCGGGGTTGAGACGGTTCGCGTCGATCGGGGGTGGCTCGCCCTGCATCCCGAGGGGAGTCGCGTTCACGACCATGTCGAACGCGCCGGGGTCGACGTCGGCGAGCCCGGCGACCTCGGCGCCCCGGACGAGCCCGGCCGCCGACTCTGCCGCGCTCGTGCGCCGCGCCGCCACCGTCACCCGGGCACCCGCGTTGCCGAGCGCGAGCGTGATCGCGCGCGCCGCGCCGCCCGCGCCGAGCACCAGCGCCGACCCCGTAGCGGGTTCGACACCGTGGTCGCGCACCGCACGGAGGAACCCCTCGCCGTCGGTCGACTCGCCGTGCAGGCGCCCATGGTCGGTCGGGACCACCGTGTTCACAACGCCGAGCACCGTGGCGTCGGGCGTGAGCTCGTCGCAGGCCCACGCGGCGTCCTGCTTGTGGGGCATCGTGACGCTCATGCCGCCGAGGCCGAGGCTCTTCACCGACTTCACCGCCGCCCGCCCCTCGCCCAGGGGAACCGGGAACGCGACGAACACCCAGTCGAGGCGCGCAGCCGCGAACGCGGCGTTGTGGATCGCGGGTGAGCGCGAGTGGTGGATCGGGTCGCCGATGACGGCGGCCACGCGCGTCGATCCCTTCGGCGTCATTCGCCGCGGACGCCGTGCTCGGCGATGTTGCGCTCCTGCTCCTGTTCGGTCGTCGCGAAACGCGTGACGCCGTCCTTGCCGGTGACGTAGTAGAGGTACGGCACCGCGGCCGGGTGGACCGCCGCCTGCACCGCCGGTTCGGTGACGGTCATGATCGGCGTGGGCGGGAGTCCGGCGAACCGGTACGTGTTGTAGGGCGAGCCGCTCTGCTTGTCGGCGTTGTCCGGTACCGGTGGGCAGCCCCCCTTGGCGTAGCAGAGGGTCGCGTCGATCTGGAGCAGCATCCCTTGCTGCAGGCGGTTGGCGATCACCGCCGACACGAGCGGTGCGTCGCTCGTGTCACCCGCCTCCGCCTGCACGAGCGAGGCGATCTTCAGCGCGTCGTACGACGTCAGCCCGGCGGCGCGCGCGTGCTGGTCGAACGCGCCGACGATCGTCTGCAGGATCTGCTCGTCGGTCTCGTGGGGTGCGACGAAGTAGGTGTCGGGCCAGGTGAGGCCCTCGAGCGACGTGACCCCCGGCGGCTGGAACTGCGAGCGCACGGTGCCCGCCGCCGCCGCCGCGAGGAACCCGGCGCGGGTGTGCCCCGGCAGCGCGCCGACCCGGTCGGCGATCCGGGAGAGCGTGAGGCCGGGCGGCAACGCGAGGGTGAGGTGCGACGCGGCCTGCGGCCCGCGGCGCAGCGCGGCGGCTGCCGCGCGGACCCCGAGGTGCTCCCGCAGGTCGTACACACCGGCCTGGAAGTCGACGCCCGAGAGCTTCGCCCAGATCTGGAAGGCGAGCGACGACCCGATCACGCCGTGCGCCTGGAGGGTGTCGCCGGCCGCCTCGGCGCCCCACCCCGGCCTGATCTCCACCTGGACCGGCTTGCCGGCGTCGCCGGGCGGGTTCAACTCCCACACGAACCAACCGGCGGCGAGCAGGAACGGCAGCACCAGCGCCGCGATGATCGCCAGCACGAGGAGGGTGCGGCGGCGGCGCCGGCTGCGGCTCGCCCGCCGGGCCCGGCGTGGCGGCGGGGCGCCGCCTTCGGCGCCCCGGAGCTCGGACGCGATGTCGGTCTCCGCCGGAGCGGGAGCCGGAGCAGACGGAGGAATGGGAGGAGGAGTTGGGGTGTCGATCGTCAACCGTTCGCCTCGAGCCACGACTGCAGGATGACGGTTGCCGCGGCCGCGTCGACCATCCGGCGGCGCTTGCTCCTCCGCACGTTCGCCTGGAACAAGCCCTGCTCCGCGACCACCGTCGAGAAGCGCTCATCGTAGGTGTCGACCGCGATCCGCTCGGGGCGCGCCAGCCACTTCAGGGTCCCGACCTCGGCGAGCACACTCTGCGCTGCGGGGCCCTGGGAGCCGTCGAGGCTCAGCGGGAGCCCGACGACGATGCGCGCCGCCCCGATCTCTCGTGCCGCGTCGAGGATCGCGCGGTAGTCGTCGGCGGGGTCGTCCCCCCGTTCGAGCACCGCGAACGGGCTCGCCAGGGTGTTGGACTCGTCGGTCGCCGCGAGCCCGATCCGGCGGCTGCCGAGGTCGACGCCGAGGACGCGGCTCACGCGCCCGCGCCGGCGACGGCGCGGCGGGCGGCGGCCTCGAGCGTCGGGACGGCGCGGTCGAGTGCCCCGACGTCGGGGCCGCCGCCGACGGCGAGATCGGCCGCCTTCCCGGTGCCGCCTCCGAGCAGCCCCGCTGCCTCACGCGCGATCTCGGACGCGGACTGCCCCGCGTCGACGAGGTCCTTCGTCACGGCGACGACGAGGCCGGCCTTGGTGCCGTCGGGACCGGCGCCGGCGAGCGCCACGACGCCGTGCCCGAGCGCGTCGCGCGTCGCGAGCGCGAGGCGCCGGAGGTCGTCGGGGGCGAGCCCGTCACGGCGGGCGACGACCACCCCGTCGGCCGCGGCCGCGGCCAGCGCACCGGCCTCGACGCCCGCCTGCTTGGTGCGTTCGGCCGCGAGGGCGTCTTGGAGCTCCTTCACCTGGTCGACGAGGCGCGCCACCCGCTCCGGGAGCTCACCGGAGCTCACCTTCAGCGAGTCGGCGAGCGTCCGGAGCTGCACCTCTTCCTCGTGGATGCGGGCCAGCGCGGCGTCGCCGGTGACGGCGAAGATGCGCCGGAGGTTGGCACCGATCGAGCCCTCGCCGGTGATCTTGATCGGGCCGATGAAGCCCAGCGCGTGCACGTGCGTGCCGCCGCAGAGCTCGATCGAGTGATCCCCTGCTTCGAGCACGCGGACGAGGTCGCCGTACTTCTCGCCGAAGAAGGCGATCGCCCCGAGGCTCTCGGCGTGGTCCTTCGTGGTCTCGTAGTGGCGCACCGGGGCGTCGGCGATGATCTCGAGGTTCGCGAGCTCCTCGACCCGGTCGAGCTGCTCGCGGGTGAGCGGCTCGTGGTGACTGAAGTCGAAGCGCAGGTAGTCGGGCGCGACCAGCGACCCGGCTTGCTTCACGTGCGGCCCGACGACCTCGCGCAGCGCCCAGTGCAGGATGTGGGTGGCGGTGTGGTTGCGACGGATGCGGTCGCGGCGTTCACCGTCGATGCGGGCGACGACCTCGTCGCCCTCGGTGAGCGTGCCGGCCTCGACGACGCCGCGGTGCAGCACGAGCCCGGGCAACCCGTACTGCGTGTCGTGGATGAGCACGCGCGCGCCGCCGGTCGCTTCGAGGACGCCGGTGTCGCCGACCTGGCCGCCCGCCTCGGCGTAGAAGGGCGTGCGGTCGAGCACGACGTCGACGTGCCCGCCCGCTTCGGCCCGCGCGACGCGCTCGCCGGCCGAGACGAGCGCGCGCACCTTGGCGCCGGTCGTCTCGTACTCCTGTCGACCGGTGAAGTCAGTGGGGCCGATCTCCTCGAACAGCTCGCGGTAGAGCTCGACCGGCGATCCCTCACCCGCGCCGGCCGCCTGCGCGTGCGCGTCGCGAGCGCGGGCGCGCTGCTCCTCCATGAGCGCGCCGAACGCGTCGAGGTCGACCTCGCGACCGCGCTCGGCCGCGATCTCGTGTGTGAGGTCGATCGGAAAGCCGAGTGTGTCGTGGAGGAAGAACGCGTCGGAACCCGAGACGTCGCCGATGTCGAGGATGCCGTCGAGCAGGTCGAGACCGCGCGCGAGCGTTTGCCGGAACCGTTCCTCCTCGCGCGCGACGATCGAGCGTACGAGGTCGTGCGACGTCACGAGCTCGGGGTACGCGTCGCCCATGATCCGCACGGTCGCGTCGACGAGTGCGGGCATGACCTCGTGCTGGGCGCCGAGGAGGTACGCGTGGCGCACCGCACGGCGGATGATGGCGCGCAGCACGTAACCGCGGCCCTCGTTCGACGGCACCACGCCGTCGGCCACGAGGAAGGTGATGGTCCGCGCGTGGTCGGCGAGGATGCGCAGCCAGAGGTCGCGCTCGCTCCCGGGGAACCCGCCGTACGTGGTGCGGGTGGCCTCGGCGGCCGCCACGACGAGCGGGAGCAGCAGGTCGGTCTCCCACGCCGACGCCTTTCCCTGCAGGACGGTGAGGTTGCGCTCGAGGCCTGCCCCCGTGTCGATGCTCGGCTTCGGCAGCGGGACCAGCTCGCCGTCGGGTTGGGCGTCGAACTGCATGAAGACGAGGTTCCAGATCTCGAGGTAGCGGTCCTCGCTCTTGGCAGGACCACCGCCGGGGCCGTACTCGGGCCCCAGGTCGAAGAAGATCTCCGACGAGGGCCCGCACGGACCGGTGTCGCCCATGCGCCAGAAGTTGTCGTCGCTCATGCGCTGGACCCGCTCCGGCGGCAGGCCGACGACGTCGGTCCAGATCTGCTCCGCCTCGTCGTCGGTCGCGTGGACGGTCACCCAGATGCGGTCGGGATCGAGTCCGTACACCTCGGTGACGAGCTCCCACGCCCACGGGATCACCTCGGCCTTGAAGTAGTCGCCGAAGCTGAAGTTGCCGAGCATCTCGAAGAAGCTGAAGTGGCGGTTCGTGCGCCCGACGTTGCCGAGGTCGCTGTCCTTCCCGCCTGCGCGCGCGACCTTCTGCACCGAGGTCGCGCGCGGATAGGGCGGCGGCTCGTCGCCCACGAAGTACGGCTTGAACTGCACCATGCCCGCGATCGTGAGGAGCACCGTGGGGTCGTGCGGGATCAGGCTGCTCGACGGCACCACCGTGTGCCCGCGCGCGGCGAAGAATTCCGTGAACGCAGCACGAAGCTCTCGGGCAGAACGCGGAGCCGGCACGGGACAAATCGTACCGTCAGCCTCACACATCGTTTTGGCGTCTTTGAGTGGGGCCAGGACCCCACTCAAAGACGCCAAAACGAAGGGTCAGCGGCGGCGCAGCTCGGCTTCGCGCTCGCGGGCGGCGGCGCGACCCTCGTCGAGCGCAGCGGCGACCTGGTCGCGCGCCGCCGTCACGGAGTCGACGACTCGGTTCGCGACCGACCGCGGCTGGTAGCGGTTCACGCGCTTGCGGACCTGGTGCGCGGCCGCGACGGTGGTACCGACGCCGAGGCCGAAGCCCACGGTGAGCCATCGCGTGCGCTTGAACATCGTCGGCTTCGACTCCCGCCTACCGCTTGCCGTTGCCGTTCCCGTGCCGCAACCGCTGCATCGCGCGGCGCGTGCCGGTCCCCGCGGCCATCGCCTTCACCACCGGGCTCGTGATCACACGGTCGGCGAGCGCGGTGGCCGCGTCGACCCGGCCGGTGACGCGCTCGGCGCCGTCGACGAGGGCGTCGATGCGGTCGAGCTCGAAGTCGGCGGCGCGCACGGCCTCGTGCAGCTCGCGGAGTGCCGCGGCCGACTCGCGGCGGAACTCCGACGCCGCCGTGCGGACCTCGCGGGTGGTGCGGTCGAGCCGCACGATCATCACCACGAGGACCACGAGCAGCACCAGGCAGACCTGCGCGCCGACGACGGCACCCCACTCAGCGCCGCTCATCGCCGTCCGCTCCGGGCCGCCGGTCGACGTCGGCGCCGCGACCAGTGGGCTGCCAGTAGGCGTCGTCGCGCCCGTCGGGTCGGTACTGCTGATCCACCCAGCCTCCCGGCTCGTCGTGGGGGTACACGTACCCCTTGCCGTGCCCCAACCTCGCCGCGCCAGGGTAACTGGCGTCACGCAGGTGACGGGGGACCGCACCGGCGGGTTGGTCGCGCACCTCCGACTGCGCGGCCCAGAGCGCGCGGGCGGCCGAGTTCGACTTCGGCGCGTTCGCGAGGTACACGACCGCGTGCGCGAGGTTGAGCTGTGCCTCGGGCATGCCGACGAACTCCACCGCGCGGGCCGCGGCGTCGGCCACGACGAGTCCCTGTGCATCGGCCATGCCGACGTCCTCCGACGCGAGGATCACGAGCCGCCGGGCGATGAGGCGCGGGTCCTCGCCCGCCTCGACCATGCGGGCGAGCCAGTACAGGCCGGCGTCGACGTCGGACCCGCGGATGCTCTTGATGAAGGCCGAGAGGACGTCGTAGTGCTCGTCGTCGCCGTAGCGCAGTGCACGCAACGCGATCGCGATTTCGGCGTCACCGAGGGTCACGGTGTCGCGCCCCTCCTCCGCCGCGAGTGCGCCCGCAACCTCGAGCGAGGTGAGCGCGTGGCGCGCGTCGCCCTCGGCGCGGTCGACGAGATGCGTGAGCGCGTCCTCGTCGACGGTCAGGTGCTGGTCGCCGAGACCCCGCTCGGTGTCCTCGAGCGCGCGGTGCAGCAGCGTGCGCAGGTCGTCGGGTGTGAGCGGATCGAGCCGGAACAGCGTCGAGCGCGACAGCAGCGGGCTGGTCAGCGAGAAGAACGGGTTCTCCGTGGTGGCGCCGATGAGGACGAGCAG
>DASPTH010000170.1:0-2158 GCA_035623515.1 Acidimicrobiia bacterium | reverse complement strand
CCTTGCGGAGCTTGGCGACGACGTCGTGCGACGTCCAGCCGCCCGGCTTGTCGACCACGACGAGCCCGTCGATCACCGTGCGATCCTCACCCGCCCGACGCGAGTCAGAGCGCGTTGCGGATGCGGCCGACCACGTCGTCGACCGCGAGGCGCGACTCGAACCCGGCCGCGAACCGGTGCCCGCCACCCCCGTACGTCTCGGCGATCGCGCGCACGTCGACGTCGCCGAGCGAGCGCAGGCTGACCCGGATGTTGCCGCTGGGCTCCTCCTTCAGCACGCACGTGACCTCCGCCTCGGTGGTGCGCCGCAGGATGTCGATGAGGCCCTCGACCTCCTCGAGGGTCACGCCGTGACGCTCGAGCATCGCTTGGGTCACCGCCGTCCACACGAACCGGTGCTCGAGGTCGAGCTGCGCGGTCGCGAGCGCTTCGGCGAGGAGCTGGAGGTAGGCGAACCGGTGCTCTTCGAAGAGTTGGCGGGAGAGCCTGGACACCGGCACGTCGAACTCGACGAGCTCCCGAGCAAGGTCGAACACGCCCGGCGTCGTCGTGTCGTACTGGAACCGGCCGGTGTCGCACACCAAGGCGGCGTACAGCGCGACCGCGGCCGGACGGTCGAGGGTGAGGCCGAGCTCGTCGACGAGGCGTCGCACGAGCACGCCACTCGCGGCCGCCTCGGGGTCGATGACGTTGATCGTTCCGTAACGCGTGTTCGACACGTGGTGATCGAGCACGACGAGCTCGTGCGCGGCGACAGCGGCCTGCTGGAGCCGGCCCAGGCGTCCGAGCGAGCCGCAGTCGAACGTGATCATCACGTCGGGCTCGGCAGGAAAGTCCTCGGGCTTCGTGAGCAGGTCGAGCCCGGGCAGCTCGCGGTAGTGAGGGGCGACCACGAAGGGAGGTGGGAACGACGCGACCACGTCGCGTCCTGCGCCGCGCAACACGTGGAACAGGCCGAGCATCGAGCCGAGCGCGTCACCGTCGGGATTGACGTGGCACGCGAGCGCGACGAGGCCGGCCCGATCGATTGCGCGTGCCGCGTTGGCCAGCTCGACGGCCGGGCCGTGCTCGGTCGTGGTCACGCGTCGCCCTCCGTGCTCGTGCGCCGGTCGTGCTCGTGCAGCTCGCGAATGATGGCCTCGACGCGCTCGCCCTCTCGGATCGCGGGATCTTCGCGGAAGACGAGCTCGGGCAGGTACTTGAGGCGCACCTGACGACCCAGCTCGCTCCGCAGGTGCGGTGCTGCCGACCGCAAGGCGACCCGCGTCTGCTCGCCGCGTTCGCCGCCGTCCGACGAGTCGCGTGCGGCGTAATAGACGGTCGCGTGCCGCAGGTCGGGACTCACCTCCACTCCGGTGATCGTCACCAGCTCGAGCCGTGGATCCGAGAGGCGCTCGAGCTCGTCGGCGAGCGCTTCGTGGACGACCTCGTTCACGCGAGCCGTGCGCGGGTAGCGGCGCGGCGAACCATGGCGTGCCACTGCACTCACACTCCCTCCGACTCCAACTCGCACCACCCGAGCTCAGACCGCAGGAGCTCCACGTCGGGCGCGCCGGCGACGAATCGCTCGGCCGCATCGAGGAGCTCCCGCACTCGCCCTTCCGTCGCCGCAACCACGGCGACCGCAATGGTCGCGCGCTGCCACTGATCGTGGTGGTCGACTTCCGCCACCGAGATCCGGAACCGGTGCCGGAGCCCGTCGAGGATGGGTCGGATGGCGGCTCGCTTGGCCTTGAGCGACCGGCTCGCCGGTACGTGGAGCTCGAACAGCATCGCGGCCGCGTGCACGGCCCCATTCTCGCGGCGCGGGGCGGCGCGCACGCAACCAGGGGCGCCGCGAGCCCATGAGCATCGAGCGGCGGCGTGATCACGGCGGAATCGCGGGTTCTCGGCATCGTCCGGCGATACGTCGCGGAGCGGTCGTGGCGAGGGTGTGACATCGAGCGGTCGACGGCCAGCGGCGCCTCCGTTGTGGGCGGAGAGGAGTCGGCTCACCGGGGGCCTCTTCCACCTCCCGCTCCTCCTGCTCCATCCCGCTCCTCCCGCTCCTCCCGCTCCTCCCCCTCCATCCCCGCTCCATCCCGCTCCAAAGGGGCTCCTTCACCGTCGAGGGGGAAGTGGACTCCGAACACACGTTCGACATTACACTCAGGATCCT
>DASPTH010000163.1:0-7140 GCA_035623515.1 Acidimicrobiia bacterium | reverse complement strand
GCGGCGTGGCCAGGACCGCTTCGCCGAGGCCGTCGCGGAGTTCTCACGGGCCCCGGGGGCGCGCCTCGAGCCCGTACCCCACTCGATGGCCGACAGCGTCGCCCGTGCCGAGGCGATCGTCGCTGCCGTGCCGGGGCTCCGCCTCACCGTCGACACCGGGCATGTGGCCACCTGGGGCGAGGACCCGGTGCGGTTGCTGCACCTCGCCGACCACGTGCAGCTGCGCCAAGCCGCGCGCGGCCGGCCGCAGCTCCATCCCGACGAGGGTGGCGACGTCGACTTCGCGGCCGTGCTGCGCGAGCTGGAGCGGCTCGACTATCACGGCCGCCTGAGCGTCGAGTACTTCGACCTCCCGGACTACGGGTGGCCACTCGACGATCCTGTGGGGCACGCGGTCGCTCTGCAACAGCACGTGCGCGGGCTCATGCGCTGACACGCCGTGCGCGACTGCGTTGGTAATCTCCGGCCGTGAGCACCCTGCAGGCGCCGCGGCACGAGTACCGCGACTACGCCGAGCTGCTCGACGACTACTACTCGCGCGGCTGGACCGACGGGCTGCCGGTGGTGCCGCCCACACCCGAGCTCGTCGAGGACTTCCTCGCCGCCGCCGAGCTCGAGCCCGACGTCGAGCTCGGCGCGGTCCCGACGCGCGAGGTGGTCGTCACCGCGGAGCACGCGGCGATCAACGCGGTGATGGCCGGCTGTCGCCGCGAGTACATGCCCGTCGTCGTCGCCGCGGTGCGGGCACACCTGCACGAGAAGGGTAACTGCCACAGCACCACCGGCACGCTCTCGGGCGCCGCGCAGGCCGTGATCGTGAACGGCCCCGCGCGCACGCGTCTCGACGTGAACTGCACTGCCGGTTGCTTCGGACCGGGTTGGCGCGCGAACGCGACGATCGGGCGCGCGCTCCGTCTCGTGATCCGGAACGTGTGCCGCAGCATCCCGAACTTCCTCGACCGCGGGTCCTTCTCCACACCGGCGCGCTACTCGTTCTGCTTCGGCGAGGACGAAGAGGGCAGCCCCTGGGTGCCGCTGAGCGTCGAGCGCGGGGTCCCCGCGGGCACGAGCGCGGTCACGGTCGCGTCCGTCATGACGATGGGGTCGGCGCTCGACCTCACGAGCCGCACGCCCGAGGGCATCCTCGACACGATCGCCCACGCGATCCGCCAGCGCGGGAGTGCCAGCGACGTGTGGCTGGGCGACGACACGAACGTCGTCGCGGTGATGGGCCCCGAGCACCGGCGCTTCCTGGTCGACGCGGGCTGGTCCAAGGCGGACGCGCGCGCGTACCTGTGGCCGAAGCTCTCGGCCGAGCGCGCGCCCGGTGAAGGCCGTGTCGGCCTCGGCAAGCCCGACGGGCTGCTGCTCGTCGCCGCCGGCGGCCCCGGGATGTCGGAGACGTGGATCCTCTTCCCGCATCTCGCCTGGGCGATCACCGAACCCGTCGTACCAGCCGTCGAGGAGGTCGTGACGTGACCATCGTCGGGTTGGACCCGACCAGCGGACCGATGCCGGTCAAGGACAAGCATCCGGCGCCGCGTCTCGCCTCGCTCGACGGCGCAGTGGTCGGGCTCGTCTCGAACGGCCTGGGTGAGAGCGACGTCTTCCTCCGTGCCGTGTACCACGAGCTGTGCACGCGGGCCGGCGCGCGAGACGTCGTGTTCGTGCGCAAGCCGAGCGTGTCGGTGCCACCGGAACCGATGGACTGGGAGCGTCTGATCTCGCAGGTCACGGTGGCCGTCGCCGGGTTCGGTGGCTGAGGCTCGTGTAGTGCGCGCAGTTTGCGCGACTCCGTCGAGCTCGAGTGGGCCGGTGTTCCGAGCGTGGCCATCGTCCACGCGTCGATGGAGGGCACCGCCAGGGCGATGGCGCGCGTGAGCGGTATGCCCGACTACCGCTTCGCCACGGTGGGCTACCCGCACATCCCGCTCGCCGTCTGGACCGAGGCCGAGATCGCCGAGATCGCGCACGAGCTCGCGCCGCTCCTGATCGAGCGTCTCACCAGCGCGGAGGGCTGACGCTCCTCCTGCCCCGCCCGGCGATGCAACGGGACGGCCGTCCCGAGCGTCAAGGTTCCCGAAACCGTGTGACACTCGAGGAGCGGCCGCGTGCGACGAACTCGGACTGTGGTGTTGGCGGCGGTCGTGGGGGTGCTCGTCGTCGCCACCGCCTTCGTGGGCGGTGCCCTCACCGGGAAGCACCTGGCCACCGGCACCGAGACCTCCCCCGAGGCCCCGGAGCAGCGCGTCATCGTCTACGGCGACTCGCTCGTCGTCCAGGCGGAGCCCTACTTGTCGGCGGTCGCACACGCGTTCCGCCTCCACGTCGACGTGCGGGCCTTCGGCGGGCTCGCACCCTGTGACGCCCTCGCCGGGCTCGCCGACGACCTCCGCCACTCGCGACCACACCTGGTCGTCTTCGCCTTCAGCGGGAACAGCCTCAGCAACTGCATGCGAGACGCGAACGGGGAGCTCGCTCGCGGTCTCGACATCCTCACGAAGTACCGCAGCGACATCGAGACGGCGATCAAGATGACGACGCAGGCCGGCGTGCCCTTCGTGCTCGCCTCCCCGCCCGCGTCCGAGGACCACAGCGACGCGTGGAAGGCGCTCGACAGCGTCTACCGCGACATCGCTGCCGAGCACGACCCTCTCGTCCAGTACACCGACGCCGGGGAGCAGATCGCGCCGGCGGGCGAGTTCACCGAGACCCAACGCTGCCTACCGTTCGAGTTGGACCTCCCCCAGTCGAGGACCGCGTGCCAGGACGACGGCGGCATGATCGGTGTGCGCGCTTTGGACGGTGTGCACTTCTGCAGCAACCCCCCGACCGCGACGACGACCGCACCGGCGTGCACGGAGTACTCGTCGGGTGCGTTCCGGTACGGCATCGCCCTCGTCTCGGCCGCCCGGCTCGACCTCGACTACTTCGCCGCGCTGTCGTCGCTCCCGAGCGCCGCCTTCCCGCCCTGAGCGACCGCGCCGGGTTCGCACCGACTTCCCCTTGAGTAGGGTGCGCCGCGCAGGACGTTCCCCGGGCCGAGACGGGGAACGCGTCGCGCGAGCGGGAGGCCGGCGTGCACGGCCCGATGACCATCGACTTCGGCGACCCGGAGTTCTGGCAGGACCCGTACCCCACCTTCGCGGCGGCCCGCGCCCGGTCCCGCACGGCTCGCACGCCAGCCGGCGAACCGGTGGTGCTCGCGGCCGACGACTTCGACACGGTGCACACGGACTCGGCGTTCGTACAACCGGGCCTCGACGCGCTCGACCGCCTCGGTCTGCACGACGGGCCGTTCTACGCGTGGCGAGCGCTCACCATGGCCGCGCACGACGGCGAGGTCCACGACCGCCTCCGGGCCACGGTCAGCCGCACCTTCACACCTCGGCGCGTCGATCCGATCAGGGCGCGGCTGCGTGCGCACGCCGTGGCACTGTTGGCGACGGTGGGATCGGCCGGGTCCCTCGACGTCGTCACCGACTACGCGCACGACCTGCCGTTGTGGTTGATCTGCGAGTTTCTCGGGCTGCCGCAGTCGGCGCGCGAGGAGATCGGCGCGTTCCTCGCGGGGACCGAAGAAGCCTTCGCCGACCCGCTGACCGACGACGCGCGACGACACGCCGAGGATGGCATCGTCGCCTTGTCGCACTTCGTGGAGAGCTTGGTGGCCGATCGGGAGCCGGCACCCACCGAGGACCTCGTGTCGGACCTGCTCGCGGCGGAGGCCGCGGGACGGCTCGACCGCGCCGAGCTCGTCGCGCTCGCCGTCAACGTCATCGGAGGCGCGGTCGGATCGAGCCGAGCGGCCATCGCCAACTCGATCGGCACGCTGCTGGCCCATCCGGACCAGGCCGACTGGGTCCGCGCCGATCCGTCGCGGGTCCCCGCCGCGGTCGAGGAGTGCCTGCGCTTCCACCCGCCGTTCCGTACCGGCCGGAAGAAGGCCGCCGTCGACGTCGACCGCTTCGGAGTGGAGCTGCGCGCGGGATCGACGGTGTTGCTCGCCCGCCAAGCGGCGAACCGGGACCCGACCCGCTGGCGCGACCCCGACCGGTTCGACGTCCGGCGCCCCGTCGAGCGCCACTACTCCTTCGGGTACGGACCCCACTTCTGCCTCGGCCAGGCGCTCGCCCGCGTCGACGTGCAGGAGAGCGTGTGGGTGTTCCTGAACGAGCTGCCCCGCGCCGAGCTCCTCACGACCGCACCGCGCCGCGTCCCCTTCACCGCCGACGAGCAGATCGAATCGCTGCTCGTCTCTGTGTAGCCCGAAAGGACCGATGCCGATGCTGAAGGATCCGACGAAGGACCCGATCGCCGACCGCGCCGGCAAGCCGTACGTGACGCTGCACGTGGACGGGTACGTCGCGACGGTTTCGTTCAACCGGCCCGAGAAGCTCAACGCGTGGGCCTGGGGTCCGACGAACGCGCTGTGCGCCGTCGCCGAGCAGCTCCGTTTCGACCGCGACGTGCGCGCCGTCGTCCTGCGCGGTGAAGGGCGGGCGTTCTGCGCCGGCGAGGACCTCCGACCCGAGACGGAGACGCTCGAGGAACGTCACGCCGGGCGATCACCGGCCGAGATCGTGCGCAACAGCTACGAGCGGGCGCGTCTCTGCTTCGAGCGCTTCCAGGTGGTCAGCGAGCTGCCGCAGCCCGTCGTGGTCGCCATCCAGGGCTACTGCCTCGGAGCCGGGCTCGAGCTCGCGTTGCTCGGCGACATCCGCATCGCGGGCGACGACGCGACCTTCGCGTTCCCGCAGGCCACCCTCGGTCTCCCCGTCGTGGCCGGCGCCGACCTGAGGATGGCGCTCGAGTGCGGAGCAGCCACCACGAAGCTCCTCGCGCTGACCGGACGCCGCTTCGACGCCCGCACCGCGGAGCGCATCGGGCTCGTGCAGGACGTCGTGCCCGTCGCCGAGCTCGACGAGCGCGCGCTCGCGGTCGCCAACGAGATCGCCGCGAACGCGCCGATCGCGGTGCAGTCGATCAAGCGCACCATCAACGCCTTCGTCCGGCGCGGCTTCTACGAGGCGGGGCTCTTCGAGGCGATGTCGTCGTCGGTGGCCTTCGCGTCCGACGACGTCACGGAAGGGATGACCGCGTTCGGCGAGCGACGCCCGCCCCGCTTCAGCGGCGCCTGACCACCACGAGCGAGAGACCCTCCGGACGGGCGTACAGCCGCAGGGTTCCTTCCCCGCTCATGGCGTCGACGGCGTTGTCGATCAGGTTCGTCCAGACCTGGTTGAGCTGCCCGGGAAGGGCTTCGATGGGCGGGCCGTGTACCGAAGTGTGAGTTCAGGCGCGACGTGCGGGTTCGCCCACCGCACCCCGAGCGAGCATCGCCGCGACGTCGGCGTCCGCGTAGCCGAGCTCCGCGAGGATCGTGCGCGTCTGCGCACCGGCGGCGTCGGCCGCGCCCAGTGGACCGACGTCGCGTTGCGTGCGTACGACGCGGCCGTAACGGGGATACGGACCGAACCCGGCAGCGCGTGCCTGCTCCCGGAGGGCGAGCCGGGACGACCAGGGAGCGTCGAAGATGTAGTCGGCGTGAGTGCCCTGATGTGCGCGCACACACGGAACGCGCGCGGCCGTGAGATCACGCTCGCACCCGTCGGTGTCTCGTTGCCCGAAGGCGGCTTCGAGTTCCCGGCCGAGTTCGACGTCGTGTTGCGCACGGACGTCGCGGCTCACGAAGCGCTCGTCGCGCGGGAGGCCGGGAACGCCGAGGGCGTCGCACAGACGACCGAACTCGTCGTCGTCCGTTGCGGCCAAGAAGACCCAGCCGTCCCGGGTCCGGTAGAGCCGGTAGAGCGCGTTGAGCCCGTGCAGTCCCGCATCGGGGAACACGCGGGGAGGTCGACCGGCATAGTCGACGAAGTACTCCGAGAGTGCGTAAGCGTTCGACGCCATCATCCGGGTCTCGACCGTGTGGCCGTCGCCGGTACGCGCCCGGGCGTACAGCGCCATGGTCGCCGCGGCTGCGACGACCAACGCCGCATCGAAGTCGGGATGCGATTCGTTGCAGCGCGTGAGGCGCTCCGACCACCACGCCAGCTCGGCGTCGCCGAGCGTGACGCCCGGGCCGGGTGCGCCGTCGCCACCCGACTGCTCGAGTGCGCCACCGCAGATCGCGCCGGCGGTGACATGGAAGGCCGGCCTCGCCGCCATTGGTCCGGTCGATCCGTACGAGGCGGCGTACACGTACACGAGCCGAGGATTGCGCGCCCGCAACGTGGCGTCGTCGATGCCCAGCCGCTCGGGTACACCCGGCCGGAAATTGTGTACGAGCACGTCGGCCCGCTCCGCCAACCGGTGCACGACGGCGCGGCCTTCGTCGGTCTTGAGGTCGAGCGTGATGCTCTCCTTGCCCTGGACGCACTTCAGTCCGACCGGCCCGTATGCGCGCAGCGGATCGCCTTCGAGCGCCTCGATCTTGATCACGCGCGCGCCGAGCTCGGCCAGCAACGCGGTTGCCATCGGCGTCGCGATCCATGTCGCGAACTCCAGGACGGTCACCCCCTGCAACAGGGACGACGACGGCGACTGCACCTTCGCGCTCGCGCCCGTGCTCGCGCCGGTCGGCCGGGCCGACAGCGTGAACAAACGTCCGAGTTGGCGCGTGCGGCCCCGCGCCGGATCGTCGACTTCGATGGAATCGCCGGTGTGCACGAGCTGGGGATGCATCAACGCGTCGCCGGGCCGCAGGAACGGCTCGGCCGAGATGTCGGGCTCTCGTGCGAAGATCGCCTGCCACTCCGGCCACGTGCGTTCGCGGACGCGATCGAGGAGGATCGCTCGCAGCGCCCGCGCCGATTCGGGATCCCCGAGGTGCGGCGCGGTACGGAACCGGTTCTGCTCCACCACCTGCTCGAGCTCGAGCGCTCGCAGGAATGCTCGGAACAGCCCGGGACCGTTCTGGCTGAACTGGAGCCAAACGCCGTCGCGCGTGCGGGCCACCGTGTAGAAGAGCAGGGGCACGTCGGCGACGCGCAGCGCCCGGTCGGCGCCGGGAGCCCACCGTGAGAGATCGAACACGCTGAGCGCCCGCAGGAGGCTTGTCTCGATCCGCTGCCCACAGCCGGTGTGCTCGCGCTCGAGGAGCGCGGCGAAGATGCCTTCGAGCGCCAGCATGGCCGCGCC
>DASPTH010000141.1:0-2614 GCA_035623515.1 Acidimicrobiia bacterium | reverse complement strand
AGGCACCCCGCGACGGGGATGACGTGCACGTCGCCGGAGCGGCAGCTCGCCGCGGCGGCGGGAGCGGCAGGGCGGGAGGTGACTCGGGCTCACCGACCGGCGTCGTCGTCGCCGCGGTCGTGCTGGTCGCGGCGGCGGTGGGCGCGGTGCTCATCCGTCGACGGCGCCACGCGCTCCGGTAGCTTCCTCGTTCATGGCGACGCGCACGCGGGCCTTCGGGGCAGGGAACCGGGAGAGCCACGACGCGAGCGACTTCTACGCGCGCTTCACGCCGCCGAAGATCTCCACCGACTCGACCGTCAACCCGTGCGGCGCGGCCGACCAACTGATCTGCGCCGACGCGCGCGACATGCGCGCGGTCGACGACAACTCCGTCGCCCTCGTGGTCACATCACCGCCGTACTTCGCCGGCAAGGAATACGAAGCAGTGCTCGGTGAGGGTGGCGCACCCGAGGACTACCTCGACTACCTCGGCATGCTGTGCGACGTGTTCGCGGAGTGCGTCCGCGTGCTCGAACCGGGTGGGCGTATCGCGGTGAACGTGGCGAACCTCGGGCGCCGGCCGTACCGATCGCTCGCGGGTGACGTGACGCGCATCCTGCAAGACGACCTGGCGCTGCTCCTGCGAGGCGAGATCCTCTGGGTCAAGGCACGCGGCGCGTCGGGTTCGTGCGCGTTCGGTTCCTACCTCATGGCGTCGAACCCGGTACTCCGTGACGTGTCGGAGCGCGTCATCGTGGCGTCGAAGGGCCGGTTCGATCGCGCCATCAAACCCCGGGAGCGCCAGGCGCGCGGGCTTCCCTACGAGTCGACCATCGCCAAGGAGGAGTTCCTGGCGGCCGCGCTCGACGTGTGGGAGATCCGTCCGGAGAGCGCACGGCGCGTGAAGCATCCGGCGCCGTTCCCCGTCGACCTGCCCCAACGACTCATCCGTTTCTACACGTATCGCGGCGACGTGGTGCTCGATCCGTTCCTCGGCTCCGGCTCGGCGGCGATTGCCGCTGCCCGCAACGACCGCCGCTACGTGGGGTACGACACCGACGCGTCGTACATCGGGATCGCCGCGGCGCGACTGGCCGAGGAGGGCTTCACTCCCCGCGTGAGTTGACGCGCCGGGCCGCGCCGTAGCATCGGGTGCCGGCATATGGGCACCATCGGGACCGACGTCACCAGCAACCTCTACCTGCTCACCGCGTTCGGCGGCGGTGTGATCTCCTTCCTGTCGCCCTGCGTGCTGCCGATGGTTCCCGGCTACCTCAGCCTCGTGACCGGCCTGTCGGTCGGCGAGATCCGGGAGGGCAGCCCGCACTACCTCAAGCGCATCGCGCTGAACACCGCCCTCTTCGTCCTCGGTTTCACCGTCGTGTTCGTGCTGCTCGGGCTCCTCACCACCGGCCTGGGCAGTGCGCTGTTCCGCAACCAGGACACGCTCACGCGCATCTCCGGCGGCCTGGTGCTCCTCATGGCCTGTTATCTCGCCGGGTCGCAACTGCTCACCACGCCCCGCCTCTATCAAGAGGTGCGCTTCCACCCGCACCTCGAACGGTTCGGGCCGGTCGCGGCGCCGGTGGCGGGGGCGGCGTTCGGGCTCGGGTGGCAACCCTGCATCGGTCCGGTCCTCGGCGCGGTGCTGGGCTTCGCCGCCGTCGGCCAGAACATCGCGCGGGCGACGCTGCTGCTCGTCGCGTACTCGCTCGGGCTCGGCGTCTCGTTCCTGTGCGTCGGGCTGGCGATGGGCAAGCTGACGCGCGCGCTCGGGTGGTTCAAGCGGCATTCGCGTGCGATCACGCTCGTGTCGGCCGCGATCCTCGCCATCTTCGGCATCATCCTGCTGACCGACCAGTTGCAGCCCGTCACCGCCCGGGTCGTCAACACGCTGCGCGACAACGGGTTCAGCTGGCTCGTCGACGTCGGCTGAGAGGCGTCACCTCTCGAGGTTCCAGCGCGTCGGCGACCCGGTGAAGTCGCCGTCGGCGACGGCGAAGGCCCAGACCGGTTCGACGCGGAACAGGCCGTTCACGGCGGGGTCGTAGAAGTCGACGGAGTAGCTCGTCTCGTATTTGGTGTTCACGGCGTCGTTGAAGCCGGCGATGGTTTCGTGATCGGTCACTCGCACCGCCGTGCCCTCGACGACGACCGGGTTGCGTGCGTCGTCGGTGGTGAGCACGCAGCGCGCGTCGCGCACGAGGTTCTGCGCCTTCCGGGACCGCAGGCCGCAGCTGAACCAGAGCGCGTCGCGCCACCACACTCCCCACACCGGCATGACGTGGGGCCGCCCGTCGGGCCACGTGGTCGCGAGCCAGTAGTCGTGCGAGCGCGTCAGCCGGTCGACGGCCCACGACCACGGCAGGAGCCCGGTGCCCTCGTCGGCCGACTGCACTCCGTATCCCGGCATGTGCGGCCGGGTCGAGCTCGGGTCGCTCATGCCGTCCCGCTCTCGGTGCTGCGCACCGGGCCGCTCGGGCCCCGCCTCGCTGCTCGCCGGGGTACCCGGCTCGCGATCGCTCGGCTCATGCCGTCCCGCTCTCGGTGCTGCGCACCGGGCCGCTCGGGCCCCGCCTCGCTGCTCGCCGGGGTACCCGGCTCGCGATCGCTCGGCTCATGCCGCGGCCCA
>DASPTH010000131.1:0-6574 GCA_035623515.1 Acidimicrobiia bacterium | reverse complement strand
GGCGAGCTCGTGAGCGCGCGTGCGATCGAGTGGGCCCAGCACCGGCACGCCGCCGAGCGTCGTCGACGTCCCCGGCTGCGTCAGGAGGATCCGAGCGTCGTGCCCGCGCGCGCGAAGCTCGCGCATCACGAGATGGAGCGTGACCTCGGCGCCTCGGCGGTGGTCGGGCAGCGCGGTCGGCGTACAGCCAAGGATCCGCAGCGATTGCGCGTCGCGCTCACCGCTCACGCTCGCGCGTGGCTGGCGACGCCCGCGCGCACGCAGGATGGCGAGGTGGAGCTCGCGCGCGCCGCGTAGCACGCCGGTCGCGTGCAGTACGTTTCGCCCGGTCATGGATCGCCCTTGCCGCGGCATCGAACCAGGGTGGCACACCGACTCGTTCGGTCCGCAACCATGAGCGACCGACCACCGTTCTGGGTCATCAGCCTTGCCGCGTCGCGCGAGCGACGCGAGTTCGTCGGGCGGGGCTTCGCCGACCTCGGGCTGGCGTTCGAGACGATCGACGCGATCGACGGATCGCACCTGAGCGAGAACCAGTGGCGCCGGTACTCCCGCCCCCGCGCCCTGTTCCATGTCGGCAGGGGACTGATCGCCGGCGAGGTCGGCTGCTCGCTCTCGCACCTGGAGGCGTGTCGTCGCGTGGTGCAGTCAGGAATTCCTGAGGCCGTGATCCTCGAGGACGACGTACGCCCGACCCCCGATCTGCTGGGCCTGATCGACGCCGCCCGCGGCTATCCCCCCGACTGGGAGGTCGTCAACTTCGATCCGCTGTTCGGTACCGGGCGCCCGAAGCCCATCGGCGCCGCGTTGCTCGACGGCCGGTATCGAGTGTGTACGTACCGGCGCAACCCTTACGGCGGTGCCTGCTATCGCATTCGCCGTGCCGCGGCACAACGACTGCTCGACGTCGGGTACCCGGTGGCGATGCTCCCGGACGACCTCATGTACCGCCCGAGGCCGGCGCGCCTGCGTTGGTACGGGGTGGAGCCTTCCGCGGTCGAGCACGCCGAGTTCCGCTCCGAGCTCGGCGCCCGGTCCGATCGGGTGGCGGGGTTGCCGACGGCCGCGCGGATCTGGGAGCAACCGGTCGTTCTGGCCGGGAAGGTGACCCACAAGGCATGGTCGCTCGCTCGGCCCCGCTGACAGGGAGCGGCGCGGCCCTCCCGGTTACACTCCCTGTGGCCCGCAGGCCCCCACCGCGGTAGGTGACGCGCCACAACATGGATCTCCTCGCTTACTTCCGGGTGCTGCGGCGCCACTGGCGGCTGATCGTCGCCGTGACGGTGGCGGGAGCGGCCCTCGGTGCGGCATCCACGCTCCTCGACCAGTCCTCGCCCACCGCGAAGACGTACTACCGCGCGACCCACACCCTCGTCTTCGATGCGAACCAACAGGGCGAAGGTGGGGCACCGCGGCACTACGCCAACCCGAACCAGGTGCCGATCTTCGTGACCACCGGCGACGTCCCCGACGCGGTGGCGAAGAAGCTCGGCACTTCGGAGCCCGGCCGCGACCTGGCCGCGCAGATCTCCACCACCGTCAACGATCAGGCCGACACCCTCGACATCACCGCCGTCGACCCGGACGCGCAGCGCGCGGTGCAGCTCGCCGACACGTTCGCCACGGAGCTCATCGCCAGCCTCAACGCCAAGGAGCAGGCGGCGTTCACCGCCGACGTCAACCAGATCACCGATCGCCTCAACACGTACCAGAAGCAGCGGGACGCGCTGCTGCCGCAGATGCTCGCGAACCCGCAGGACGAGTTCATCCGCAGTCAGTACGACGCTGCCGTGCAGAACTACGGCAACACCTATCAGCAATACCTGCAGCGAGTCGGTGCCGGCGCGCCGACCTCTGCAGTCTCCGACCTCGAGCCGGCCGAAGCGATCCCGATCAGCAGCGCGGAGTACTCGGCCCGCCTCGCAGCCGGCGAGTCCGGCGACAACCACTTCACCGCGGGGAACCAGAACACGTCCTTGCAGACGGCCACGAGCGGCTCGTCGTTCGACGACCCCGTGTCGCGGGGCATCCTGGGTGGCCTGCTCGGACTGCTCGCCGGCGTCGGGCTGGCGCTCGTCGCCAACAAGCTCGACCGGCGCATCCGCACTCGCGATCAGGCCGAGGCCGCGTACGGCCTCCCGATCCTGGCCGAGGTCCCGAGGCTGAGCGCGGCCCAGCAGCGCCAGCACGAGGTGGTGGCGGTGTCGTCGCCACTCTCCCGTGCCGCCGAGGCGTACCGCGCCATCCGCACGTCGCTCATGTTCCAGCAGGCGGCCGTGCTCGCCGCCGAGCGCGGCCCCGCCCCTCCGAGTGGCAACGGTGCCGATCACGACGGCCACGACTCGCTGTTCGAGCCGCAACCGCAGGAGCCGTTCGTGGTGATGGTGAGCTCTGCCTCGCCCGGCGAGGGGAAGACCACCACGAGCGCGAACCTCGCCGTGGTGTTCGCCGAAGCGGGTTCGTCGGTGCTCCTCCTCAACTGCGACTTCCGGCGACCCGCGCTGCACGAGATGTTCGGGCTCCAGGACGAGCCCCGCCGCGTCCAGGACACGTCGGTCGACGGCGTCAAGCTCGTGTCCAACGTGCTCGTGGACGCGGGCGCCAATCCCGCGCAGGTCGTCGCCGCCCAGCGTCAGGTGATCGCCGCGGCGCGCGACCGTTTCGACGTCGTGATCCTCGACACCTCGCCGCTCCTCACCGCGAACGACGCCGTCGAGGTCGTGAGCTCCGCCGATCTCGTGCTGCTGGTGGCCCGTCCCGACTTGAGCACGACGGACGCCGCCGAACGCTCGATGGACCTGCTCAACCGTCTCGACGCGCCGCTCTCGGGCGTGGTGCTCGTCGCGGCCGCCGACGTGGGCAACGAGTACTACTACTACTACCAGCGCGGACGGGTGTCGGAGCCGCCCGGGCGGCGCCGGAAGGCGCGTGAGGCGCAGTCGAACGGCAAAGCAGCCGCGGTGCAGCCCGATACGAGTGACGTGTTCTGGCCCGCGGCGCCCCAACAGGCCGAAGAGCCCAAGACGTAGTTGAGCGCGCCGCGAGCCGTTCCCCCGCGGCCGGCCCGACGGGCGTACCGGCCACCACCGCCCGTGCATCGCGGCGAGTCCGTACGCAAGACCGGGTGGCGCGCGGTCGCGGGGATCGTGTTCGTCTTCGACATCGGCCTCTGCATCTGGCTGTGGACGAACAACTCGCGGGTCTGGCCGGTCGGCGTGGGGCTGGTGGTGATGCCGCTGCTGCTGCTCCTGACCACGCCGCTCTTCGTCTGGGCGGCGCGCAGCGAGACGAGCTTCGACCTGGCCGGCCTGTTCGCCACCGGCCTGCTGTTGCGATTCGGAGCCAGCTTCTACCGATTCGGGAACGGCGCCGACGCGAGCGTGTACCACGCCGTCGGCACCCACCTCGCCGAGGACTTCCGCCACTTCGACTTCGGGGTCAACACCGGCAGCTCGATCCCGGGGACGGGCGGGATGCGGTACATCGCGGGGCTCGTCGAGGTGGTCGCCAACGGCAACGAGTTCGCGACGTTCCTCGTGTTCTCGTGGCTCGGCTTCTTCGGGTGCGTGCTCCTCTACCGAGCGTTCGTCACCGCGTTGCCCTACGCAGATCACCGCCGGTACGCGGTGCTGATCATGCTGTGGCCGACCCTGCTGTTCTGGCCGTCGAGCATCGGCAAGGACTGCTGGATGCTGTTCACGCTCGGGATCGGCGCGCTCGGCGCGGCACGGGTGCTCGTGCGCCGACCCGGTGGCTACAGCCTGCTCGTGATCGGGCTCCTGGCCGGGAGCCTCGTGCGTCCCCACGTGTCCTTGCTCGAGCTCGTCGCGTTCGCCATCGCGTTCCTCGTGGGTCGACAGCCCGACCGGGGCGGCGCCGTCACGCCGAGCTCGGTGGGCAAGGTCGCCGGCCTCGTCGTGCTCCTCGTGCTGGGCGGGGTCCTGGCGGAGCGCTTCGGCTCGCTGGTCGGTTCCCAGGACCTCACCGACGTGAACGCGGTGCTCCAGATCAACGAGAGCCGTACCGACCTGGGCGGCTCGTCCTTCTCGCCCGCCGATCCCACCAACCCGCTCGGCTA
Organism: Acidimicrobiia bacterium; assembly: GCA_035623515.1. GTDB lineage: Bacteria > Actinomycetota > Acidimicrobiia > IMCC26256 > DASPTH01 > DASPTH01. The sequence goes on along the minus strand of DASPTH010000131.1, from coordinate 2,496 downwards.
CCTCGAGGCCGGCGTCACCGTGCTGTACCGGCCCTTCCCCACCGAGGGGGGCGGCGGCCTCGAGCAGACCGCCGCGGCGGTGGAGGCGTTCTTCCTCCTGTGCCTCACGGTGGCGTCGTGGCGCCGGCTGGCCACGATCCCACGGAGGCTCCGCACGGAGCCGTACGTGACGTTCGCGGTCTGCTACGTGCTGATGTTCGTCTTCGGGTTCGGCACGATCGCCAACTTCGGGATCCTCGCCCGGCAGCGAACGCAGGTCATGCCCTTCGTGTTCGTGTTGCTCTGTGTGAGCGCGGTCTCGTTGCCGCGCAAGCGTGTGCCCCGTTACGAGCCCGAACCGCCGATGGGCCAGGCCAGGTCGACGACACGCGCGAGTAGGTCGTCGAGCTCGCGCGCCACGCCCTCGTAGTCGGCGAGTGGGTCCAGCGTGGGGTCGGCGACGTCGTCGTCGCGCGACGTCCCGAGGACGTCGACGGGGCGCCGACCGGCGCCGGCGCGATGGAGCCAGGCCGCGATCGGCTCGTCGGGCGCGCGTGCGTCGATGCCTTCACCGCGGCGGACCAGTTCCTTCAGCGTGAACGTGCGCGGCCACGCGCGTTGATCGACCACCACGACCTCTCGAACCTGCGCCCGTTCCATCGCGAGGACGAGCTCCGCGCGCCCGATCTGCGCGCGGTCCACCGTGCGGCTCCGGTGGTCGGAGAGGTCGAGGCCGAGGACGCGCGCCGCATCGATCGTGGGTGGGGTGGCCGGGAAGCCACCCGGGCCGAGTCCCGAGGACTCGACCGCGACCGACGGGTCACGAGGGGCGACGCGCCGTTGCAACGCCGCGGCCGCGAGCGGCGACCGGCACCGGTTGGCGGTGCAGACGACCAGGATCACACGCCGGCCTCGAGCCGGTCCCACAGGTCCCACGTTCCCGGGTCGCGGACCAGGTGGACGCGGAACGTCTTCGTGCGCTCGAGCTCCACCGTGGTGGTGGCGCGCTGCGCGAACGGCAGCTCCATGCCCGGCGCATGGTCGATGCGCCAGCCAGTGGGCACGTCGACGGACACGTGCACGCGGTCGGGACTCAGCGTGGCCTGGTGGTGCACCGACACCTCGTACCAGCCGTTGTGGAGCGCAACCTTTCCGCCGAGCTGTGCGTCGATCGTGGAAGAACTCTGCGCGAGCATCTCGTCGAACACCGAGAAGACGTTGCGCCCGCGCTCGACGCCCGGCGACACCGGCGTGTTCTTGCCGTTCATCTGCGCGCTCTGGATCTGCAAGGGCGAGTAGATCGAGACGAACGCCCGGTTCTCCCCCGGCACGAAGCGCGGGTCGAACGGTCCGATGACGATCTGGGGCAGCCCCGAGGCGGGTGCCTGGTTGTCGAGCGTGACGTCGAGCGCGGCCTTGACGCGAGCGGAGGTCGCGTCGTCGTTCGGGGTGAGTTGCACCGTGTACCGCATGCTCCGCTGGAGGTAGTAGTCGACCTTGTTGGCGGACGCGTTCGACGACGTGAGCGCGATCGCGTCCGAGTGCACCGGTTCCATGCGCCCCGACACCCCGAGCTCCACGGCGAGCGCCTGCTCCTCGGGACGGGCGAACGCCAGGATCAGGTGGCCCTCGTGCGCGGCCGCGCCGAGGACCTTGGCGATTTCGGCCGGCGCGCCGAGGTCGCCCGACGTCGCCTCGTCGACGGCAGCCTTGGCCACGTCGCCGAGGAAGTCGGCGCGCTCGGGCGTCTCCGCGAATGCGGCGTAGGCGTCGCGCAGGGTGACGTTCACCACGTTGTCGGCGTTGATCTCCGTCGGCCAGCCCTCCACCTGGACCGGCCCGGTGAGCTGGAGGAGGGCCGACAGCCCGACGGGGTCGACCGCGAGGACACCGTCGACCTTCGTGAGCCCGGCCTGGGGCGCGAGGCTCATCAGCGCCTGCGCGACGCTCGGGAAGTCGGGTGACAGGTTGATGTTCTGCAGCGTGGTGGCGGGCGCGAACTGCGTGTAGCGGCGGCGGTAGTCCTCGGGCGCGCGCAACGTGAGGTCGGGCTGCTCTCGCACTGCGTTGTTCCACTCGCCGGTGCGGATGATGTCGCCCACGTGGAGCTTCCCGTTGAGGGCCGTGATGAGCGCGTAGCTGCCGATGAAGCCACCAGTGGCGCGCGACTCGGCGTTGTTCTGCACGACGAGCAGGTAGGTGCGTGGTCCCTTCCCGCCGAAGATCGCCGGCGCGAGGTCGGCGGCGGCGGCCGCGTGCTGTGCCTCGCGGGTCGCCTGGGCGAGCTGTGTGTGGACCTTGCGGACCGCGTCGCGCACGGGCGGCGCGAGGTACGGGTCGTCGCGGACGTCGTCGAGGCGCGCGAGCGCGCTCGAGAGCGCGTTCGCACCCTGGTGGAGCTTCGGAGTGAGCCGGATCACCTCCTCGAGCGGGAGCCGACCGTCGACGACCTTGAGGGTCTCGGGGTCGACCGCGGCGGTGACGGATTTGCCGGCGTCGGCGAGGTCGGTGCCGATC
>DASPTH010000063.1:0-17920 GCA_035623515.1 Acidimicrobiia bacterium | reverse complement strand
ACCGCGATCAGGTCGCCGTCGTCGAGGAAGGCTCGGCACGCGAGCGTGATCGCCTGCACACCCCCGAGCGTGAGCATCACGTTGCGACGGTCGATCGCCCGGCCTTCCAGGCGCTCCGTGCGCTCGGCGATGCGGTCACGCAGGACCTCGTACCCCCAGGAGATGGCGTTGCTGCCCGGCGAGCCGTACTGGAGCGCGTCGGCGGCGTCGTCGTGCAGCACTCCAACGGTGAGGCGTTCCAGGTCGGCCAGGGGGAAGGTCGCGGGGTCCGGGAGACCGGCTTCGAACGCCCAGCGGATCTTCAGGTCGGCCGGGAACTCGAACGAGCCCATGCGCGGCACGCGCTGCACACTCTTCGAGATGAGGCCGTCGATGCGGTCGCTCAGTTCCGTCATGGCCTGCTCCTGACGCTTGCCCGCGCCGCCGCTTCGGCAGCGTTGATCACCATCGTGTCGGCGACGCGGTTCGTGGTTTCTCGCCGCTCGTCGAGCACCCAGCGCCCGTCGACACGCCGCAGCCGGTCGAGCCACTTGCGCGCGCCGTGGTTCCACGGCGACGGCCGACCGTCGGCCTGCCGCTCGGTGACGAAGCAGTAGGTCTCGGCGCTCGCCTCGTCACCGTCGACGTCGACGAGCTCGTTGTTCAGGAAGTGTCGCGAACCCCGATCTCTGCGGTCCATTGCGAGCGCGGACGAGACGATTGCATCGTGGATCGCCGCGCGGTCGAGTAGGTGCCGCACCCCCGGGTCGTCGCTGACGGGCACCGCGGCGTCGCCCGTCCGGTGACGCGCGGCCGCGGTCCCGCGATCGGCGATCCGCCAACGCCCCGTCTCGCGGACGAGGTGGTCGACGTACCGGCCCTCCGCGACCCAGTCGGACGCGCTGTCGTTCGGATCCGGCCGGTGCGTGATGAGCGAGTACGTCTGCGCCCAGGCGTCGTCGTCGACGACCTCGACGAGCTGTGTCCCGAGGAAGTGCGTCGTCGAAGGGAAGTGCTCCACGCCGGAGATGAACTCGAGCAAGTCGTGGAGGTCGGTGAACTCGTGCCTGCCGTAGACGGCCCGGAACGTCGACGCGAAGCAATCACCGATGCGGTCGTAGTCGCGCTGGTCGACCGCGAGCGCGTACCGGGCCATGAGGTCCTGGATCTCCGCGCGGTCGAGCAGCCAACGCGTCGCCGGGTCGTCGGTGTCGATGTGGACAGCACCCATGGATGCCCACCGTGGCTCACCGCCGCGTCGCGTGATCACCCACCTGCCCTCGCGGCGTTCGAGGTCCTCGAAGTAGCGGGCACCGCTCACGTTCAGCTCGTTCGTGACGCCCTGGTCGTCGTCACGATGGTGGGTCAGCATGGCGTAGCTGTCGACATGCGCGCGGTCGCCGTCGACCGCGATGTACTGGTTCCCGAACATGTGCATCGTCATCTCGAAGACGGCGACGCCGCTGATGTAGGTGATCATCGAGTCGCGATCGGCAAAGCCGCCACCCCAGTCGGCGACCTCGACGTCGGGCGCGAAACAGTCGCGGACTCGTGTCATGTCACGACGGTCGACGCCGTCGGCGTATCGCATCACGACGTCGTGGATCTCCTCCCGATCGAGGAGGAGCTGCACCGCGTCGTGCGTCATCGAGCTCCTACACGTGAGCGACGCACTTGATCTCGATCAGGAGGTCCGGCGACCCGAGCGCAGCCACGCCGATCAGCGTGCTCGCCACCTCGAACGCATCGCCGTAGACCTCACCGCGCACGGACTTCGCGCACATCGCCGCGGCCATGACGTCGGTGACGAACAGGACCTCGTCGACGACGTCGCTCATCCCGGCGCCGAACAGCGTGAGCACCCGCGCGACGCTCGCGTACGCCGCGCGCATCTGCGTGGCCATGTCGTTCCCACCGACGACCGCGAAGTCGTCGCCCATGGCCGTCTGGCCCGCCACGTAGATGGTGTCGCCGACCTGCACCGCCTGGCTGAAGCCGTAGGCCTCCTCCATCGCGTTGCCGAACGAACGGGCTTCTCTCGCGGCCACGTCCCCCCCTTTCGGTCCTCCCGGGTTTTCTAGCCCAGTCGGAGATTCGATGCACAAATCTGAAACTCGTTCGGCTTTACATGTGCATCACCGCGCGAGAAACTGGCCGTGGATGGCCGGCGCGCCGGCGATCCTCGCGTGGTTGCGTCCTCCTGAGGTCGCACCCGACGTTCGAAGCGCCTTGGTCTGTGGAGGACGCTGGTGAGGCGAAGAGGGGGGACGCGTCGACTCGCGGCCGTCGTGGCTCCCCTCGTCGCGCTCCCGAGCCTCGCCCTCCTCGCCGGGTGCGGCAACCCCACCCAGTCGGTGCAGCACTGCATCGGCGCGCCCGACAGCGCAGTGCTCGCGATCCAGCAGAAGTTCACCGCCAAGGGCAAGCTCCGCAACGGGAAGATGGTGCACCTCGAGGGCGCTCCGGAGACCTTCATCAGCGCCGAGATCCACCTCGACTCCGACGCCAAGCACGACAAGGGTGACATCGCGACCTGGGCCACGCGCGACCTGAACAGCACGACCGACTTCCAGTCGGTCGACGTGCACGCGCGCGAGAACTCCACCTGGCCGCACGCGGCGTTCGACGTCACCACGGCAGGTGCGATCGAGTCACGCGCCTGCACCGGCCTCAACCGCGGCAAGACCGCTGCGGAGCTCCGGTGCGAGCAGGAACAAGAGTCCGGCAACAACGTCGCGCTGCCCAAGGGCAAGGACTGCAGCGACCTATGACGGCCACCACCGGGATCCTCCCCGACGGCTCGCCCGAAGCCCCGCCCCGTTCGTCGCGCGTCGGCGACGCCGTCCGCGGCGCCTCCGAGAACCACACGGTCAGGTTCATCGCCGTCACCGTCACCGTCGCGGTGCTCGGCTTCTTCGTCCCGCAGTGGATCTGGGGATGGCAGATGCCGGCCGGGGTGATCGGGCAGGGCTTCATCATCGGCTCGCTCACCGCGCTGATGGCCTTCGGGCTCGCGCTCATCTACCGCGCCAACCGGGTGATCAACTTCGCCCAGGCCGACCTCGGATCGGTGCCGGCGATCCTCGTGGTGTCGCTGATCAGCATCGAGGCGTGGTCGTACTGGATCGCCGTGCCCGTCGCGCTGGTCGCAGCCGTCGCGCTCGGCGCGGTCATCGAGTTCGTGATCATCCGGCGCTTCTCGCAGGCGCCGCGCCTCATCCTCATGGTGGTCACCATCGGGCTCGCCCAGTTGCTCGCCGGCCTCGCCGCCGTCATCCCGTTCTTCATCGGCGCCGACATCCCGCCGACCACCTACAACCCGCCCTTCGACTTCAGCTTCGCCATCCAGCCCGTCATCTTCCACGCGCAGGACCTCATGGCCGTGATCGTCACTGCGCTCTGCTGCGTCGGGCTCTTCGCGTTCCTGCGGTTCACCAGCCTCGGCATCTCGTTGCGGGCGAGCTCCGAGAGTGCAGACCGTGCGTCGCTCCTCGGCGTCAACGTCGGCTTCACCCACAACATCGCCTGGGTCATCGCGTCGGTGCTGGCCTCGATCTCGCTGATCATGCGGGCGGGCATCGTCGGGTTGTCGCTCGGATCGGCGTTCGGTCCCCAGATCCTCCTGCGCGCGCTCACCGCCGCGGTCATCGGGCGCATGGAGAACTACGCCGCGATCTTCCTCGCGTCCCTCGGCATCGGCGCGGTCGAGACGATCGTCTACTGGAACACTGGGTCGGCCGACCTGGTCGATCCCATCCTGTTCGTGATCGTGATCGGCGCGCTGCTGCTGCAGCGGCGCAAGAGCCGCGAGTCTCGAGTGGAGGACCAGGCCATCTCGAGCTGGCAGAACGCGGCCAACGTGCGTCCCATCCCGCGCGAGCTGCTGCGCCTCCCGGAGGTGAAGTGGACGCTCCGGGGCCTGCGGGTCCTCTTCGTCGCGTTCCTGATCGTGCTGCCGTTCATGCTGAGCGAGAAGGACACGAACCTCGCGGCGGCGGTCGCCATCTACGCGATGATCGCGATCTCGCTCGTGCTCCTCACCGGTTGGGCGGGTGAGATCAGCCTCGGTCAGGTCGCGTTCGTCGCCATCGGCTCGGCCGCGGCCGGCGCCGCGAACGTGCACTGGCACCTCGATCCGTTCCTGAGCTTTTTGCTGGCCGGCGCCGTCGGCGCGGTCGCATCGATCATCATCGGGCTCCCCGCGCTCCGAATACGCGGGCTCATGCTCGCGGTGACCACGTTGGCGTTCGCGGTGATGACGTCGTCCTTCCTGTTGAACCGCGACCAGAGCCTGTTCGGCATCAGCTTCAGCTACTTGCCCGACGACCTCTTCGAGCGCGTCACCCGCTTCCCACAATGGACACCGTTCGGGCACATCGCCATCGGCGACAGCGGCGCGCACCCGGAACGCGACTTCTACTTCATGGTGATCGCGATGCTGTTGCTCGTCATCGTCTGCGTGCGCGGGCTCCAGCGAACACGCACCGTGCGCGACCTCGTCGCGACGCGTGAGAACGAACGCAACGCACAGGCATTCCAGCTCAGCCCGACACGCGCCAAGCTCCTCGCCTTCGCGCTGGCGGGCTTCATCGCCTCCTTCGCCGGCGGCGTGCTCGTCCTCCACCAGCAGGCGCTCGGCCAGGAGATCTTCGCGCCCATCGAGAGCATCCGGGTCCTCACGATGGTGGTGGTCGGCGGCCTGGGGTCGATACCGGGCGCCATCATCGGTGCGCTCTTCATCAAGAGCACCGAGTGGTTCAGCGGGTGGGTACCGCAGCGATTCGTGTTCTTCTTCCGCTTCGCCGGGAGCGGGATCGGCCTCGTCCTCGTGCTCTGGCTCATTCCCGGCGGCCTCGGCTCGCTGCTGTACCGCCTCCGCGACTTCTGGCTGCGTGCCGTCGCCCGCCGCCGCAACATGGTCGTGCCGTCACTCATCGCCGACAGCGGCGACGACCCGGCGCTCCTGACCGGGCGGGAGAAGCCCGCGGTCGCGGTGCGCGCCCTCCCGTCGTACACCACGATCGTGGCGCTGACGCCCGACGTCGCCCTCGAGCGCGTCCGCACCGCCGCCGACGGCGTGCAGGGCCACCGGGTCGACGCCCGGGTACCGGGCACGCTCACCATCTCACGCCGGTTCCGCCGTCACTCGGGCACGGTGACCGTGGCCGACGAGAGCGACGGCCGTGCCCGCTTGACGTTCAAGGGACGGTTCTCGAAGAAACTCATCCAGGCGATCAACGGCGCGATCGAGCTCGACGTCACCGCCGATCTCGCGGCGATCAGCGCGCCCGACGCGTACGCCGCCAATGGTGAGGCGCGCCACGGGCCGAAGTTCCTGAAGCGCTTCCCCGCCCGGCCGATGCCCGACGTCGACTACTTCAGCTATCCCGACCTCCGCCTGAGCGGCGGCAAACCGAACCTCCTCAGCCTCCGCTCGGTCGACATCGCCTACGGCCAGGTCCAGGTGCTGTTCGGGGTGAGCTTCGAGCTCCGGCGCGGCGAGACCATCGCGCTGCTCGGCACCAACGGCGCCGGCAAGTCCACCGTGCTCCGCGCCATCTCGGGGCTCGTCGCGCCCAAGCGTGGCAGCATCAGCCACGAGGGCGTCGACATCAGCGGCATGGGGCCCCACCACATCGCGGCCAAGGGCGTGATCCAGGTGCCGGGGGGGCGCGGTGTGTTCCCGTCGCTCACCGTCGCCGAGAACCTCAAGGTCGCGCTCTGGATGTACCGCCGCGACCGCGACTACACGAAGCGTGCCACCGAACAGGCGCTCGACCTCTTCCCTGCTCTCCGCAGCCGACTCAACGATCCCGCCGCGCAGCTGTCGGGCGGCCAGCAGCAGATGCTCGCGCTCGCGATGGCGTTCCTCGCCAAGCCCGACGTGCTGATGATCGACGAGCTGTCGCTCGGTCTCGCCCCGCTCGTCGTCGAGCAGCTCCTGCAGGTGGTCCAGCGCTTCCGCGAGCAGGGCGTCACCGTGATCCTCGTGGAGCAGTCGGTGAACGTCGCCCTCACCACCGCCGACAAGGCGTTCTTCATGGAGAAGGGCGCCATCCGTTTCCACGGGCTCACCGCCGAGCTGCTCGAGCGGCCCGATCTCCTGCGGTCGATCTTCCTCGAGGGCGCGGCGGCCGCCGACGGCGCGGGGAAGGCGGAGACCGAGCCGCTGGCGCACGTCTCGGTGCGCGAGCCGGAGCCGGTGAGCGCGAACGGTGGCGAGCGCCGGGTGGTGCTCGAGACCCAGGGCCTCACGAAGCGGTTCTCGGGCATCACCGCGGTCGACGACGTGTCGCTGCAACTGCACGAGGGAGAGATCCTCGGCATCATCGGCCCGAACGGCGCGGGGAAGACCACCGTCTTCGACCTGATCTCCGGCTTCCTCACGCCCGACTCCGGCACGATCCTCCTCGACGGCAAGGACGTCACGCGACTGCGCCCGCAGAAGCGTGCGCTCCTGGGCCTCGCCCGGTCGTTCCAGGACGCCCGGCTGTTCGGCGCGCTCACGGTGCACCAGACGATCTGCGTCGCGCTCGACCGTCCCCTGCGCTACTGGGACCCGATCCCGGCGATGATCTACTTCCCCACCGTCGTCGTCGCCGAGCGCCGGCTCGGTCGGCAGGCCGACGAGCTGATCGCGATCATGGGGCTCGACGACTACCGCGACAAGTTCGTCTCCGACCTCTCCACCGGGAGCCGGCGCATCGTCGACCTCGCCTGCCAGATCGGCATCGAACCGAAAGTGATCCTCTTCGACGAGCCGTCGTCGGGCATCGCCCAGAAGGAGACCGAGGCCCTCGGCCCGCTCCTGCTCCGCATCCGGGACATCACCGCAGCGAGCCTGCTGCTCATCGAGCACGACATGCCGCTCGTCAGCTCCGTCTCCGACCGGATGCTGGCGCTCGACCTCGGTCGCACCGTCGTGGAGGGCGACTGGGATACGGTCAAGAACCACGAACAGGTCGTCGCGTCCTACCTCGGGTCGACACGAGAGGTGATCGAGCGGTCCGGCTCCGGTGGCGCGCCGGTTCCCCAGGGGGCACGCCCGTGACACAGACCGAGGCCCAACCGCCCGAGTTCCAGGCTGCCGATCGTGCACCCGTGGAAGGGCTCGGGTGGTTCCGCCGCTGGATGCAGAAGTACGTGAACGCGTTCAGCGTCGCTCGCGCGTCGCTGTTCTGGGCTCTGCTCAAGCGGCAGAAGAAGACCCTCAAGTGGCTCTTCATCGTGATGATCATCTACACGATCGGCCTGCTGCAGGTCACGAACCTCACCCGCGGCATGATCGACAACGGCATCGTCGACCAGACCGGGCCCCTGTGGCAGTACGTGCGCTACATCACGTTCTGGGCGCTGTGGGCGCTCGTCTTCGGGTTCATCCAGCAACAGATCGCCGACCGGCTCGCGTACCAGATCGAGTTCGACATGCGGGTCTGGCTCTACACGCACATCCAGTCGGCCGATCTCCGGCGGCTCGACCGCGTGGCCACCGGCCAGCTCGTCACACGGTCACTCACCGACGTCCAGCTCGTCGACTCGATCCTCGCGACGTTCCCGACGCTGATCGGATACTCGCCGATCATCCTCGCGGTCGTCATCATCGTCGCCATTGCCAGCCCCATCATGGGGGTGCTGGCGGTCCTCGCCCTGCCGATCAACATCTGGCTGACGGCCCGGTTCCGCAAGCCGCTCCGCGCGCTGAGCTGGGCCGAGCTCAACGAGCGAGCCGAGGTGACCACCGCGATCGACGAGCCCGTCCGCGGCATCCGTGTGGTGAAGGCGTTCGGGCGTGAGCCGCGCGAGCGCGCGCGGGTGGCCGACACGACCGAGCGCGCCTTTCGCTTCTCCATGACCCGTACCCGGCTGGTCGCCGGATACGAGCTGTTCCTCCGGTCCGGGCCGCTCCTCGTACAGGCGGTGATGCTCGCCGCCGGCGCCTATCTCATGAGCATCGGCCATCTGACCGTCGGCACCTTCTTCTTCGCCTTCCAGATCGGCTCCGGCATCAACCAGCTCTCGGCCGCGTTCGGCGGCCTGGCGAGCGCGTGGCAGTACCTGCGCAGCGCGCAGGACCGGCTGGCGGAGATGCTCGCCCTCAGCTCGCGTCCGGTCACCGACGGGCGCATGATCCCGCTCCCCTCGAGCGGCCTCGAGCTCAGCGGGCTCCGGGTCACGTTCGGCAACACGACCTTGCTCCACGGGCTCGGCGTTCAGGTGCGGCCCGGCGAGCTGGTCGTCGTCAGCGGTCCTCCCGGCTCCGGCAAGACCCTGCTCGCCGGCATCGCGTCGGGTCTCGTGGACCCCGACGAGGGCCTCGCCGCGCTCGACGGCATCCCGCTCGCCGAGCTCGACCAGCCGTCGCTCCGGCGGACGATCCGGGTGGTCTCCGAGGAGCCCCTGCTCCTCGCCGCCACCCTGCGCGACAACCTGCTGCTCGGCGCGTTCGGCGAGATCGAGGACGCCACGATGCTCGCGGCGATGCGCACCGCCGGTGCCGAGGAGGTCGTCGAGGAGCTCGGGGGCCTCGACGGCGTCGTCGGCGACCGGGGGCTCACCGTCTCCGGCGGCCAGCGCCAGCGCGTGTCGCTGGCGCGGGCCCTCGTGGCGCACCCGCGGGTGCTGATTCTCGACGACGCGTTGTCGGCGGTGCAGCCGGCGCTCGAGGTCGAGATCATGCGCCGCGTGCGCCGGTACCTGCCGGACACCGCGATCCTCTACATCACCCGGCGCACCGGCCTCGCCGACATCGCCGACCGCGCGGTCACCCTCGCCCCGGCCGAGCGTGACGATGCGTTCGCACAGCTGGCCTCGGCGGAGATGCTGAGCGGCACCGCCGAGGCGGACTTCGCTGCGCAGTCGACGGAGGCGGCGATCGCCGGCCACGCGGCGGGCGCGATGGACGCCGCGGACCAGGTCGGGCTGGAGGCCGAGGTCGCCGAGGGCGCCGTGGAGATGAACACGGCTGCGCTCGCCAGCCTCGCGCAATTCGACCCGACGATCGCCAAGCTGGTCGAGCAGCTCAAGGTGACCACCGAGGAGCTGGACGTTCCCGAGAGCGTCACCAACGACGAGTCCCGCCCCCGCTTCTGGAAGATCGCCATGGTGTTCAAGGGCGTGCTGGCGCTGGCGGGGATCCTGATGCTCGGGTACTCGCTGCTCGCCATCGCGCCGAACATCGCGTTCGGCCAGGTGACCGACGCGGTCCAGAACAGCAACGGCAAGGATGCGTCCACCGCGTACCTGTGGGCGCTGCTCGTGGTGTTCATCGCGATCGGCGTCGGGGTGCTGTTCAAGTACTCGCGCATCGCGGCGCAGCGTTTCAACCAGAGCGTGATCCTGGTCCTGCGGCGCCGCGTCTTCTACCGGTTGAGCAAGCTGGGCGTGAACTTCTACGACCGCGAGCTGCCGGGTGACGTCGCCACCCGCGTCGTCGCCGACCTCGACCGGATCCTCGGCTTCGTGCAGGAGTCGGCGTTCCAGTTCGCGTCCGCTGCACTCATCGCGTTCGTCGCGTTGACCGCCATCGTGATCATGGCCCCCGGCGTCCTGCCCGTCGTGCTCGCGCTCCTCGGCATCATCTTCCTCGTCACTGCGATCCAGTTCCCGTTCGCCAGCCGCGCCGCCGCGTGGTCACGCCAGGAGCTCGGCACCGTCACCCGCCAGTTCCAGGAGGACTTCGGCGCCCGCCACGAGATCCGCCACCTCGGCGCGCACGCCATCCAGACGAAGAAGTTCGTGGAGGCGAGCTGGGAGCGCCGGCGCGCCCGCTGGTGGACGATCACCCTGCAGAATTCGCACACCGCGGTCATCCAATTCCTCGGCGCCATGACCACCGCCCTCGTGCTGTACAAGACCGGCACGCTCGTGCTCAAGCAGGAGGTGAGCATCGGGACCGCCACGTCGGTCGCGCTGCTCGCAAACGTGGCGACCCAACCGCTCCAGCTGCTCGCACCGATCTACAACCAATTCCTCGAGGTGCGAGTCTCGTGGCGCCGGCTCTGCGAGCCGTTCGACGAGCCGATCCTGCCGGGCGACGCCGTCAACCCGCGCGACTGCCCGCGGCTCGACGGTCCCGTCACCTTCGAGCAGGTCGCGTTCACCTACCCCGGCACGACCCGCCCGGTGCTCCGCGACGTGACCTTCACCATGGAGCCGGGCAAGGTCACCGCGCTCGTCGGGTACACCGGGGCCGGGAAGTCGAGCATTGCCAAGCTGCTCGGCCGCACGTACGACCCCGACGCCGGCTGCGTGAAGGTGAGCGGCATCGACCTGCGGGAGCTCCGGCTCGACACGTACCGCCCGCGGCTCGGCGTCGTACCCCAGGACCCCTTCCTGTTCAAAGGGACCATCGCCACGAACATCCGGTACGCCAAGCCCGACGCCGCCGACGAGGAGGTGGAGGGCGCGGTTCGCGCGGTGGGCGCGTGGGAGATGCTCGCCGTTCTCCCCGGCGGCTTCGACCACCCGGTCGAGGAGGAGGGTCACAACCTGACGGCTGCGCAACGCCAGCTCGTCGCGCTGGCGCGGGCGTGGATCGCGCAGCCCGACATCCTCGTGCTCGACGAGTCGACGTCGCTGCTCGACGCGGCGGTGGAGGACGTGATCATCCAGGCACTGCACAACCTCCGGTGCACGACGCTCATGATCACGCACCGGGAGACGGTCGCCGTCAAGTCCGACAACATCGTCGTGCTCGACAAGGGTCGCGTCGTCGACGCGGGCCCGGAGGAGCAGGTGGCGCGACCCGGCGGCCCCTACGACAAGCTCTGGCGCGTCCAGGAAGAAGAGCTCGCCGAGGAGAAGGACAAGGAGCTCACGACGGGCTGACCGGTCCGTGAAGTTGCGTCACCAGGCGACGTATGGAGTCGGCGAGTGACGCAACTTCGGGTGGGCGGGCGACAGGAGTCCAGATGCTGCGCCGCTTCGAGAGCTACGCGTTCCGCGACGGCACGACGCCGGGGCAGATTGCCGAGTTGACGCGTGCGTTGCGGCGCGCCTCTGAATTCATCCCGGAGATCCTCTTCTCCGTCGCGGCCGAGAACCAGTCGGTCGCCGACGCCGCGCTCGTGTGGGAGCACGCCTACGAGGACCCCGCCGCGTACGCGCGCTACATGTGTCACCCGTACCACATCTGCGTCTTGGACCGGTTCCTGCTCCCCGAGTCTCCCGAGTGCATCACCGCGCCGCGGCCGGAGCTGGGGCTCGGGCTCCTCGGCTACGAGGTCGACGGCGCGCCGTTCCGGCGCGACCGCGGGATACGCCGCCTGGTCGCGATGAAGGCGGCGTCGCGCGTCGAAACGGGTGCGTGGCGCGTGTTCGCGGCGGGGCTCACCGACTTGCCGGCCCGGTCCCCCGATCTGCGGGTGTCGATCGTGGCGCCGAACACCATGGGGCTCGAGTGGTCGCCCGACGGGTGGACGCACCTCTGGGAGCAGGCGTACGACGACGAGGCGGCGATGCGGCGGTCCCTCACCGCGGAAGCCGGGTTGCTCGCGTCGGGCCCCATCGAAGGCTGGACCGACCTCTGGTACCCCCTCGATGCCGAGCCCTCGGACCGGGCGCCGTGATCCACCTCGTCGACACCGTCGAGGTCGAACCACAGGACGTCGCGTCGTACCTGGCCGCGTTCGAGGACTACTACCTGCCCGGCGCCACCGACCGCGGCATGGAACTGGTCGGGTGCTGGCACACACCGACCGACATCGGCGAACCCGTCACGGTCACCGTCGTGTTCCGCATGGAGAGCTGGGAGCACTGGGAGGGGATCCGCAACGCCGGTGTGCGAGATCCCCGGTTGTGGACCTGGGTGGAACGCCGCCGCGCGTTGATGGTGCAAGGCACGCGTCGCTTCTACGAATCGGCGTCGTTCTCGCCCTGAGCGCGGCTCTCGAACACCGACGCGCGATTCATTGCCGCAGTAGCCGTCACGTACACGGTCAGCGCTTCGATGAATCGCTCACCAGGGGTCGCGCGACCCGCGGCGACTCTCAGCGCAGTTGCGGCTCGATCCACGACTGCAGCTGGTCGGCGCCCTGGGCACCGACGCTGCGGTCGACGAGCTGACCGTCCCGGAACATGAGCAATGTCGGGATCCCCTGCACGCCGAAGCGGCGCGTGATGGCGGGGCTCTCGTCGACGTTGACCTTCACCAGCTTCATGCGCCCGCGCAGGCGCGTGGCGACGTCCTCGAGCGCCGGCGAGATCATCCGGCACGGCCCGCACCACGGCGCCCAGAGATCGACGACGACCGGCAACGACGACTCCTCCACGACGTCACCGAAGTCGCCGTCACCCGCCTCCGCGACCCAGGGCAGGTCCTGGTGGCACTGCGCGCAGCGCGGGCGGCCACGGGCGACCGCCGGCACGCGATTCTTCTTGCCGCAGTTCGGGCAGGCGACGACCACGCCTCATTCTGGCGCGAGCAGGTCCCGGCCCGCGCGCGTTCGTGCCCAGATCCAGCCCTTGCCGGTGTGTCCGGAGGTGACGATGTCACGGAGCGGGTCCTCGCCCTCGCAGACGAAGCCGAGCTTCGGTGGAACCGCCGCGCTGGCGGCGTTCGCCTGGTCCATCCGGATGACGACTCGCTGCACGTCGGGGAGGTGCTCGAACGCGGCCTCGGCCAGGGTGCCGGCCGCCGCGGTCGCGTATCCCCGCCGCGTGCGGTCGGAGCGCACCCAGTAGCCGATCTCGACGACGCCGGGACCTCGCGGGTGCAACCCCGCGCCTCCCACCAGCTCACCGCTTGCGGGCTCCACGAGGAAGTAGCCCCACTCCTCGTCGGCATCGAAGGCCGCCGCCCGGCCCTCGAGGAACTCGCGCTCGGCTTCACGGGTCGGCATCGGATCCGCCCAGGGGAGCCACCGGGCGAGGTCCGGTTGGCTCACCTCCAAGGCGCGCATCAACCCGTCGAGGTCCTCGCTGCGGGTGCGACGCAACTCGACGGGACCGGCGGGGAGGACGTCGGGCATGCTCGCCATCCCATCACGATGGTCGACGGCCTCCTCGCGAAGCGACCGGATTCGCGCCCCACTGCCTCACGACCGGAGGCACGTACGAGTCAGCCGAGGTCGGCGATCTGCTGCAGACGCTCGGTGGTCTCGATCCACTCCTCGACCATGTCGAAGATCACGTCGCGGGTGGGGCGCACCTGGTTCATCCGGCCGACGATCTGACCGACCGGCGAGCCCGCGAGCTCCGGCTTCTGCGCGCGGCTGAAGCGGCGCGCCGCGTTCGCGTACACGATGCCCTGGAGTGGCATCGGCAGCGGCTCGGGCGTGTCGGGCCGCTCCCACGCTTCGGTCCATGCGGTCCGCAGCTGGCGCGCGGGCTTCCCGGTCATCGCGCGAGAGCGCACCGTGTCGCGCGACGTCGCCGCGAGCAGGTTGTCGAGGGTGACGCCCGACGTGTTGCTCTCCGCGACCGCGAGCCAGATCGACCCGGTCCACACACCCTGCGCGCCCAGCGCGAGCGCGGCGGTCATCTGGCGTCCGCACCCGATGCCCCCCGCCGCGAGGACGGCGACCTCGGGCCCGACCGCGTCGACCACCTCCGGGATGAGGACCATCGTCGAGATCTCGCCACAGTGCCCGCCCGCCTCGGTGCCCTGCGCGACGAGCACGTCGACACCCTGCATCACTTGGCGTTCGGCGTGCGTCTTCGAACCGACGAGCGCGCCCACGAGCACGCCGTGGTCGTGCGCCTGCTGCGCGACCTCGGGCGGCACGGGGCCGAGCGCGTTCACGAGCATCGACACCGGGTGCTCGAGCGACACCTCCACCTGGCCGGGGCCTTCGGCGTCGACGTTCAGGCCCGCCGCCTTCACCACGCCGGGCTCCAGGTCGGCCGGGAGGGGTGGGACGTCGAACTGGTCGAGCAGCTCGGCCACGAACTGCCGGTGCTCTTCGGGGATGAGCGCGTCGAGGCTGGTGACGCTCGCCTCCGGACCACCGCCCTTCCCCACGTACTTGGCCGGCATGACGATGTCGACGCCGTACGGCTTGCCGTCGACGTGCTCGTCGATCCAGTTCAGCTCGATCTCGAGTTGGTCGGGGCTGTACGCGAGCGCGCCGAGCACCCCGTAACCGCCCGAGCGGCTCACCGCCGCGACGACGTCCCGGCAGTGCGAGAACGCGAAGATCGGGAACTCGATGTCGAGCCGATCACAGATGGGTGTGCGCACGGTGACCCCCGTTCGCTCGTGGCCGCGCCCGCCGCAGACTCGACGGCGCCGATCGGCGTCGGGCAGGATACCGCCGCCTGCCGCGCGGCTTGGAGGAGCACGATGCCCGACGCGATCGTCGAACGCGACGGTCCCACGATGATCATCACCATGAACCGCCCACAGCGTTACAACGCGCTGTCGCCGGCGATGCTCGTCCGCATGTACGACGCGATGGTCGAGGCCGACGAGGATCCCGAGATCCGCTGCGTGATCCTGACAGGTGCGGGCGGCAACTTCTCGTCGGGCGCGGACCTGCGGGCGATGGCGGGCGACGCGGGCGACGCCGACACGGAGATCGACGTGGCGGCGCGCACGGCGGCCGATCCCGACCTGATCTACAAGGGCATCCTGCGCCTGTACCGGCCGTCGAAGCCCTTCATCGCGGCGGTCGAGGGTGTCGCCATCGCCGGCGGCACGGAGATCCTCCAGCAGACCGACATCCGCATCGCGGGCGAGTCGGCGCGCTTCGGCGTGAGCGAGGTGCGCTGGTCGCTGTACCCCATGGGCGGCTCGGCGGTCCGCCTGCGGCGCCAGATCCCCTACACCCACGCCGCCGAGATCCTCCTGACCGGCAAGCACCTCACCGCGGCGGAGGCCGCGCGCATCGGGCTGATCGGCCATGTCGTGCCCGACGGCGAGGCGCTCACCAGGGCGAACGAGATCGCCGCCACCATCGCCGAGAACGGCCCGATCGCGGTCGAGGCCGTGTTGCGCACGTTGCGCGAGACCGACGGCATGACCGAGGCCGAGGCGCTCGCACACGAGTGGGACTACGGGCGCGCGGTGTTCGAGACCGACGACTCGCGCGAGGGGCCCCGCGCGTTCGCCGAGAAGCGCAAGCCGAACTTCACGAGGACGTGATGGACGACCTCGCGGGGCGGACCGCCGTCGTCACCGGCGGCGGGAGCGGCATCGGGCGGGCGATCGTGCTCGAGCTCGCGCGAGCGGGGATGAACGTGGTGGTCGCCGACATCGAACCCGGGCCGGCACGCGACGCAGTCGCGGAAGCCGAGGGCGCAGGGGCGCGGGCGCTCGCGGTGGAGACGGACGTGGCCGACTTCGCATCCGTGCAGTCACTCGCCGACGCGACCTTTGCGGAGTTCGGCGCCACGCACGTGCTGTGCAACAACGCGGGCGTGCTGATCTTCGGCGACATGCAGGACTTGAAGATCGAGGACTGGAACTGGCTGCTCGGCGTGAACGTCTTCGGCGTGCTCAACGGCATCTACGCGTTCCTGCCGCGCATGCTGGCGGCGGGCGAACCCGGGCACATCGTGAACACCGCGTCGATCGCCGCGCTCTCGGGCAACGGGATCTACGGCGTGTCGAAGTCGGCGATCCTCAACATCACCGAGACCCTGCACCGCGACCTGGAGGCGACCCCGATCGGCGTGACCGCGCTGTGCCCCGGCATGCTCAACACCAAGATCGTCGCCGCCCAGCGCAACCGGCCGCCGAGCATGGGGGCCAAGGCCCACGAGCCGTTCGGGCCGGAACCGGTGACGTTCGGGCTCGACCCCGCGCACTGCGGGCGCCGCGTGCGCGAAGCGATCCTCGCCGACGAGTTCTACGCGTTCGCCGGCATCCCGAAGGGCCAGGAAGAGGGCCTCAAGGCGGGCCCCGTCCCCCACGCGCAGGCCCTTGTCGACGCCGTCGACGCCGGCGTCGTCGACGAAGAACCCCTCCACTGACGTTTTGGCGTCTTTGAGTGGGGCTATAGCCCCACTCAAAGACGCCAAAACGTCAAAACGGAATCAGACGAACGCGGTCGGGGCGCCGACGGCGTCGTAGCTGGCCCGGATGAGACCGCGGGAGCGGGGGTCGCCGGCGAGACCCTGCATCATCCGGTTCATGACGTAGCCGCCGGCGATGCCCGCCTCGGGGTCGGCGAAACCGACCGAGCCGCCGGCGCCGGAGTGCCCGAACGCCCGCGGGCCCCCGAACGGGGCGAACTCGGACGACGTCCAGAACCCGAGCCCGATGGTGGTGGGCAGCTCGATGCCCGGGAACGACAGCACCTGGTCGGCGCCCTCGGTGTGACACGTGCGGGCGAGGTCGACCTGTTCGGGGCTGAGCAGCGCCTCCGTGGGCCCGTTCTCGACCGGACCGATCAGCGCGGCGTAGAAGCGGGCGAGCGACCGCGCGTTCGTGATCCCGTTCGCGGCCGGGATCTCGGCCGCGTGCAGCTCGGGGCTGTTGAACGTGATGCCGATGCCCGCGAACGCACCATTGAGCGACAGGGCCCGCGCCAGCAGTGAGTCGGGACCGAGCAGCTCGGTCATGTTCACTTCCGGGCCGGTGCCGTCGCCGCCCATGGCGACGAGCGGCGCCACGCGCGACTCCTGCTCCGCGGGCAGTCCGATCCAGAACTCGAGCCCGAGCGGGTCGGCGAACTCGTCGTGCCAGAAGGTGCCGAGGCTCTTCCCGCTGATGCGGTGCACGACCTCGCCGACGAGGTAGCCGTACGTGATCGCGTGGTAGCCGTGCGCGGTGCCCGGCTCCCAGTACGGCGCCTGCACCTCGAGCGCGTGGATCACCGGGTCCCAGGCGAACACTTCCTCGGGCGTGAGCTCGGCGTCGACGGTGGGCAACCCGGCCTGGTGCGACAGCAGCCATCGCACCGGGATGTCGGCCTTGCCCGCCTGCCCGAACTCGGGCCAGTACGTGACGACCGGCGCGTCGATGTCGAGGACGCCGCGCTGCGCGAGCAGGTTGGCGCACGCCGCCGTCGCGCCCTTCGTGGTGGAGAACACGAGTTGGAGCGAGTCGCTCGTGTACGGCGCGCCGGTCCTCTGGTTCGCCACGCCGCCCCAGATGTCGACGACCTTCTTGCCGTGCACGTAGAGCGCGTATCCCGCGCCGACCTCGCCCTGTTCGGTGAAATTCGCGGCGAACGCGTCGCGCACCGCCTCGAAGCCCGGCTCGACCAGACCGTCGACCTGAACCGTCTCGGTCACGACACCAACTCCCTCTGGTTCTCGGCGTGCAGGCCGGGGCACTCCTTGGCCTCTTCGGGTACGTCGCTCCACGGGAACGGCTCGAACACCTCTGCCTTGGTGGGGCACACGCGGGCGGCGATGGGTGCGAGCGCGTCGAGGTCGAACTTGTAGAGCTTCGCCGCGTTCAGCGAGACCATCTGTTCGACCTCCGCGGGCGGCACACCCGCGAAGGTGCGGCGCAGGTGCACCCGCGTGTAGGGCTGCGAACCCTCGATGTGCGGGTAGTCGACGCCCCACATGATGTTCTGGATGCCCACCTCGTGACGGAGGTCGCACTCGAGCGGCCTCAGGAAGCTGGCGCCGATGTGGCACTGGCGCCGCCAGTACTCACTGGGCCGCAGCGCCATGTCCTTGGTGGCGGCGGCGCCGAAGAAGACCTCGGAACCGTGGCCGTACTTCATGCGGTCGTAGAAGCTGTCGAGATCGGCCAACGTGTCGAGCACCCACTTCGTGCCGCTCTCGGTGTTGCAGAAGTGGAGGTTCGGGTGGCGCTCGAACACTCCGGCGAACATCAGCTGCCAGAGCGGCCGGTGCGCCCACCACGTGACCTCGAGCATGAACATCACCGTGGACGCCGGAGGGTGCATGCCGTAGTCGGGCGAGCCGCCGCCGCTGTGGTGGTTCACCGGCATCTCGTTCGCCTCGCACGCGGCCCAGATCGGCTCGTAGTCGGCGGCGTACAGCGGGAGGAGCCCCGAGCCGGGCGGCGCGCCCGGGAGCA